>CAYRLG010000023.1:62955-69083 GCA_964425195.1 uncultured Desulfobacterales bacterium | reverse complement strand
GAACCATCAGCCACAGCAGACATATCTGTCATTGTGCCAACAATATCTGGGACAAATCTTTTATCAATATCAAGCCTCAACTCCCGCCATTCAGGAGTGTTAAAGCCAGCAGTTGTCATATCCTTATGCTTTGATCCGCAGCCAATGTGTAAGAATGTTCTCATATACTTATCCTGTGAATCGACTGACTTGTATAAATTATCATTTAATGGTTTATAATTAAGTGCAGATAGGAGGGGTTTTATATAGTCTTTATAATGCTCCCATCTCCTTAAAGAATTTTTGTAAATTTTTTGTCTCACTTGTACATTACTTGCTGTTTTTACAATACGTTTGTTTTTATGAAATTCAAGACAACTATCTTCCCAATCCAAATCCAGAAAGTTTAACATATCTATAGTGTATTTTTTTGTATCTTCCAGCATGTTTAAAATAACCCATGGTGGATGCTTCAAAACCAGAAGCAAATGTTAGAGCATAATCATTCATTTGTATCTTTTTCCATTAGCTATTACTTGAATATCCATAAATTTACTAACGTTTTATTGCTATTTGAATCTATAGTTATTATAAAAATTCGGCTTTAGATGATATTGATCAATATGCCATTTCTTGTTGCTTATGCCGCCTTCTCCTAAAGTTGCACCATAAACATCAATAAAATGCCAACCTTGCTCAGTAGTTTTTATTTTTAATAGACTATTTACCTCTGCAATCATTTTTAAAAATCCTTGTTTATTTCCGGGATCACGATAGCCCTCAAGAGGATAGTTTGGAGCCGGCACTCCTTGAATAAAAATTCTTCCCCATTTGCGACCACAAAGAAACTCTGAAATTCTGTTAAGATAACCTGTAACAGTCGGCTCAATAATCTGCGTTGTGCCATACCCTTTTGTTAATGCAACCTTCCAAATCCCCTCATTTGGGCGGCAGTCAATTTCACCTATGCAAAACATCAGATCAGAATTTTCAGGCAGGCGTTCAATATTAAGTTTTACCATTTGAGGGTGAAAGTCATCTGATGAGCGCGCCAAATGCCACATTTTCACCCCCATTATAAAATGGCTGACCATCTTTACGGGCTTTCCCAAAAAATTGCAAACCACATTAGCAGGTGAAAGTGCGTGAGATTCTCCAATTACATGAAGTCTTGCATCAGGCCCATAAGCATCATAAAGCCCTTGATTATATTGCCAAAAAGCACATAGAGACAAAACATATCTGAAAAATATCTGGGCATTTCGGTCATCTTTTGTTTCAGTCATGGTTTGAAAAGTGTGAAAACGCTTTACCACCTCATAAGCATTTGGAAAAGCTCCATTTATCCAAAAATAGATAAGTGCATTGGAGGCAAGGGAAGCCTTTGTCCTGAAATTATCAGGAACAAGTGCAATTGCATGATTAATGCGAGATAAAACAGAAGATTGTGCAGCAGGGTGAGACAATGAAATCGATATCCACCGCTCAAGAGAAGGACGATCCATAAATCCAATTTGGGCAGCAGCATCAAATGCCTTTATGACCAAATCAAACTTTTTGGCAGATGTTGCAGCATAACCTAAATGGTAGTGTGCCAGTGAGTGAATATCACAATTGTCTGGCAGGCTCTTTATCAAAGTTAAAAGTTTAGAGATGGCATCATCTGCGTTATTTGCAGCATTAAGAAGGCGTGCATGGAGAATATCTGCCAAAGGATTTTTGCTCTTTTTTCGGCATAGATGATTTAAAATAGGAACAGAATCAATCGTTTTTTGATCAAGGCTTTGAATACAAGCTGCATAAGCCCAAGATTCATCTGGCAATCTGCCTAAAAATTTAGCCTGTTTGATAAATTCTCTCTTACGTCCATGAATTTCCAACTTAATCCAGCCTCTCATCCAGATTGGAGCAGAAATTTTTTCAAGGCGTTTTAGCACAGCATCAGCCAATTTCCCGTTACCAATAGAAAGAGCTTCTATTCCAATTAAAAACAGCAGCTTCGGATCGCTTATGGTTTGCAGCCGAGCGGGCACCACCATCTGTTCAGGTGGTATCTGCCACCACGCTGCAAGCAGTGCGGTACGCATCTGATAATTTAAAGATCCTTCCATATTTATGGGTGTATCCTGCCTTACTATCTGCCACAGTGCCGCCCATTCATATTGGCGGAACAACCTAATTTCATCTCTATCCATAACTAACCCTTTTCACTGATTACTTTTATCTGTGCAATCAGGTTAATCCGTGATTCAGACACTATCTACCTGTCCTCAATTCTTTCTTTTCCCTTGCAAAATATCCCCTCTCTGATTACATTACAACTATGAAAAATAACACAGAAAAAATAGGCAGAGAGAATAAAACAAACTGGCATCGCCTTTGGGGTTTGATGGTTGCTCCGCTTTTTGAAAGGCTCAACTGCGAAGTAACAGTTGAGTTTGACCTCTCGCTAAAAGTGCAGAGGCTTGATATGGTTGTTGTAACAAGACAGCATCCAATCAGCTTTGATGACGTTAATCCCGATTACTATCAAGGCTTTGAAAACTTAAACGAGCATAACCTTATATCGTTCAAGTCATTTAACGAATCATTTAACATGACCGCACTTGAGGAGTTTTACGGACATTTTACCAATTACAAAAAGATAAGAAGCCTTGAAAATCAGCCAGAAAAGGTAAATCTCTATGCTGTAACGCATCATTTACCAGAAAAGCTGTTCAGCAGATACAGAGATACACAATTCCTTGAGTGCATTTTAAAAAATAGAATCTATGATTTGAAAATACTTACGCCCGTTAGGTTTATAGTTACAAACGACTTTGACCACCCTATTTTAGGGTTATTCTCAAATAAAACAGGGCAGATAGTAAAAAGTACAAAAAGACTTAAACAAGATGACTGGCTGCTTGAAAATGTCAGCTCATACCTGAATGAACTTTATAACCACTATTCATTAGAGGAGGTTAATATGCCATATACAAGAGAGATGTTTGTTAAGGAATATCATCCTGAATACTATCAAGATTTCCTACTTGGACGACAAGAAGGACGACAAGAAGGACGACAGGAAGGACGACAGGAAGGACGACAAGAAGGGCGACAAGAAGGGCGACAAGAAGGCGAGTTAATCGGCAGCATCACAGCATTACAGAAAGTCCTTAAATGCCAGATAGCAACCAAAGAGGAACTAAGAGCTAAAAGCATTGAAGAGCTACAAAATATCCTGGAGTCTCTTGAACAGCAGATTAATTGAATAAACCACAACTCATTGTCTGAATCACTGATTAACCTGATTACACGGGTTTCACTGATTACCCATCCGTGAAATCCCTTAATCAGTGGCAATCAGTGATTAAGACAATCAATTCACCAATCTTCTAAACTCCATGCTTTTGCTGCCAAAGTTAATCAAAAGACCAACCTCAATCTTATACGCCCTCAAATAGTTCAACACCTGAGCCTGATGCACGTTATCAAGTTCAGATATTGCTTTAAGCTCAACTAAAACCTTATCTTCAACAACAAAATCAGCCCTTCTTGTTCCAACCGGTTTAGGACAATCCTTATAAAATATCTCTTTTTCAATCTCACGGACAAACTCCAGCCCTGCCCTCTTCATCTCATAAGCTAAAGCTCTCTGATAAATAACCTCTTGAAATCCATTACCTAAAAACTTATGCACCTCAAACGCTGCACCAATAATCTTTTCTGTAATATCTTTGTATTTTAAATCTCTTATCATCAATCCCCCCTCCCACCTTCTGAATCACTGATTCCCACAGATTACCTGATTACACAGATTAAAAATCAGTGAAACCCGTGCAATCAGGTTAATCCGTGATTCAGACATTATCTACTTGTCCCCAATTCCTTTAATTCGTAAGCAATTGTGTCAGCACTTAAATCCTGTTCATCAGTCCATGTGATTCCGCAAAAAAAAGGCTTTACCTGTTTGAAATAATTTTTATCTTTTAACTGTTTGAATACACCTTTTTCAAGATACGGCTTAACATCAAACGTTCCAGAGCGTCCATCTGACAATTCAACAGATAATGTATAATCATTATTTGCATTCACTTTTATTACTTTCAGCATTTCTCACCTCAAAGGTTCTATTTTATGTGGTTGTTGACCCATAAAACATACTTATCGTCGGCATATAACTTCAATTCCCTCTTTAAAAGATTATTCATACCACACAAAATAACCAACTCCGCCCAGCCAGTCAAGAGCAGACAAAACTTCTGAATCACTGATTGCCACAGATTCCCTGATTCCACAGATTAAAAATCAGTGAAATCCGTGCAATCAGGTTAATCAGTGATTCAGACAATTTACAATTAATTCACCAATCTTCTAAACTCCATGCTTTTGCTGCCAAAGTTAATCAAAAGACCAACCTCAATCGCTCTCTAATAAATAACCTCTTGAAATCCATTACCTAAAAACTTATGCACCTCAAACGCTGCACCAATAATCTTTTCTGTAATATCTTTGTATTTTAAATCTCTTATCATCAACACCCTCCCATTGTCTGAATCACTGATTGCCACAGATTAAAAGATTACACAGATTAAAAAATCAGTGAAATCCGTGCAATCAGCTTAATCCGTGATTCAGACAATTAAACCAACCCGCCAAACAAAAAAAACCGCCCCCCAGGTTTCCCCAAGGAGCGGTTTGTTTTCATTTCAGATGGCCGTCTTTTTACCGGATTCCAGATTCACATCCTGTTCATCGGTGTAAATCCTGACCATCCAGGTTCAGACAAGGTTGGGTTGCAAAAAATAACAACCCAACCCATGCCGCATCAACCGTATTAGACTGTCGTGGTCAGAATATCACCAGTTCCAACCGCTGCGCTGTTTTGAATGATGCCCAGCAGGGTGATTTCATCCGCAGTCGCTGCATGATCATTATTCGCCGCCTGGAAGAGGTAGATGCCTGACTGCGTGGCGCCATGGACAATGATCGCGAATTCTATACCCGCCATATCATTTGTGAGGGTTCCAAAAACATTGGTGAGGATCGTTGCAAAACCGGTTTCCGTCAGTTGCGCATCTGATACAGCAACGGTGGAAACAAACACTTCCTGCGCCGTTGTATTGATGTGCACGTCTGTGGTTCCAACGGCAAGCGAGCTGTTGCCGTCATCATCCAACGCGGTATAGAGCGCCCCGCCGAATGCGATTTTATCGGTGCCGACCGTAAAATCGGTGATGGTGTCGTATGTGCCGGCGAGCACTGACCCGGCGTCCGCGCCATCGGTAGCGGCGCGATAGACAAAATAGTCTGTTCCGCCGCCGCCGGTCAATTGGTCTCCGCCGTCACCGCCGATAATGGTGTCGTTGCCCGCGCCGCCAAGGATCTGGTCCCCGCCGGTGCCGCCGATGACCTGGGTTGCCGCGGAACCAGCCGTGAAGTTCAGTGACCCCTGCAGGGCGCTGGCGTCAACATTTTCAAAATTGATCTGATTGACCGAGCCGTTCAATACGCCGGCGAACTGGGTAACCTGATCGGTTCCGGCGCTGACGCTGAAGTCAACCACTGTGGTGGCGCCTGTCAATGGGCTGACAATAACCAGTGTATCGGTTCCGGCACCGCCATCCAGACTGTCGCCGGCGTCCTGCATGGTGATGTGGTCATTACCATCGCCGCCGTCAACGGTATCGTTTCCGGTTCCGCCGGAGATGGTGTCGTTGCCAGCACCGCCAAGAATCGAGTCTGCACCGCCGCCGCCGACAAGGGAATCGGCGCCCGCGCCGCCACTGAGGGTATCATTTCCAGCACCGCCGGTAATGGTGTCGCCGGCGCCGCCGCCGGTGATGCTGAACGCGCCATCTGCCTCGGCGGAGCCATTGAAACTTAAAGTACCTGTCGTCAGGGCAGAGGCATTCAGCGTCAATGTTTGGCCGGATGCGACATTATTGTTGTGGGTCGTCACAGTGACAACGCCGGTGGTTCCAGCGGTCGTATCCAGCGCGATGACCTCGACATTCGTCAGCCCCGCTGTAGCGGCCACGGTCACATTCGCGGATGCCACCAGCAGCAGGGTGTCCGTGCCCGCGTTGCCGTTGATGACATCGTTGCCATTAAAGTTCGCCGTGCCCGCCACGATAAAGGTGTCGTTGCCCGCACCGCCCAATACC
>CAYRLG010000023.1:0-62855 GCA_964425195.1 uncultured Desulfobacterales bacterium | reverse complement strand
CAAGACCGTTGGCCGTGAACACCGCGTCGTTCAGGGTCACCTGGCTGGCGTTGTTTGCAATCGCTGTTCCGAAGAGCAGGGTCTCGATGGAGTTGATGGCCGCCAAATCCGCAGCGCCAATCGTGGTTACGGCATTGGCCGTAAATTGCAGGGTATCGTTGCCATCCCCGCCTTGAACCGTTTCGCTCAGTCCGGTGAAATGCGCCAGGGTCGCCACGGTAAAGACATCGTCCCCCGCACCGCCCACCAGACTGTCCGCACCAGGTCCGCCGACGATGGTGTCGTTGCCAGCACCGCCAATGATGGTGTCGCTGCCGGAACCGCCGGTGATGTCATCTGCGCCCGCACCGCCCGTGATCGAGAACTTGCCGCCATCGGTTTCCGCGGCGCCGGTAAATATCAAGGTTCCCGTTGTCAGGGAGGTTGCGTTCACCGTCATCGTTGCGGTGGCACCGACGTTCGCCTCATTGGTGGTGACGGTGACCGTGCCGGTGGTGCCTGTGGTGGTGATGTTTTCGACATTGGTCAGCCCCGCCGTCGAAGCGACGGTCACATTCGCGGATGCATCCAGCAGCAGGGTGTCCGTGCCCGCGTTGCCGTTGATGACATCGTTGCCATCAAAGTTCGCCGTGCCCGCCACGATAAAGGTGTCGTTGCCCGCACCGCCCAATACCGTGTCATTGGCCGCGGTACCCGTGTTGTTCAACGTCACGGTCACCGCATTGGTTCCGGTCAAGGCCGAAGCATCCACCTTGTTGGTGGCGGCGGCATTGGCCGTCTGGTTGCCGATGATCTTGAGCGTGGCAAGACCGTTGGCCGTGAACACCGCGTCGTTCAGGGTCACCTGGCTGGCGTTGTTCGCGATAGTAGTTGAGAACACGAGGCGTTCAAATCCGCTCTGCGCCGCGCTGAAATCAGTGGCTGCGATGGTCAGAGCAGCATTAGTGCCAATGGTTACGCTGTCCGTACCATCCCCGCCCACGACGCTGGCAGCCTTGAAATTGGCAAGGGTCGTGAAAATAAAATTGTCATCACCCGTGCCGCCGATCAAGGTATCTGCCCCACCACCACCGGTAATCTGGTCGTTGCCTTCGCCACCGTCAAGTGAATCAGCCGCTGTGCCGCCGAGCAGCGTGTCATTGCCGGCGCCGCCAAGTATGGTCGCACTTCCATTTGTTGCACCAGTACCAGCACCAATTCCAGTTATCTTATCGTTTCCAGCTCCAAGATCGACATAAGCTTTGCCCGTAATGATCGCATCAAGATCAACCTGATCATCACCTGAACCTGTATTGATAGTTAATGTATCAGTATTCGCACCAGCTATAACAGAATCAGCTCCACCACCAGTAATAATGCTGGTTGTGGCCGCGATTCCTGTGACTTTTAGAGCAACTGAAGAGCCAGCAGCATCTAAGTTTTCAAATCCAGTTACAGAGAGTGTGGTTGCTCCATTAGATACTTGATTGCCTCCTGCACTAAAGTCGATTTGATTATAATTTCCAACTTGACTGTTAGTGCCCGGAATAACCAAAGTATCAATCCCTGTGTTACCAGTAACTGCGGACTCAGTTCCTCTCCATGTAATACGGTCGTTATCAGCACCACCATCAATAGCGTCAGCACCGCCACCGCCATCAATTGTGTCGTTGCCTGCACCGCCTTCAAGAGTTTCAGCAGAAGGAGAGCCGATTAGGTAATCAGGACCATTTGTTCCGCCAAGCTGGGTTTTTACATCAACCGTTACAGTTGCTGTATCAGTACCACCAAAGCCATCAGAGATGGTATAATCAAAAGTGACAAGACCAGAGTACCCAGGTGTGGATGTAAAATCTAATTTCCCATCCTTGATCTCTACTAAACCACCTTGAGCTGGTTGTGTGACTTTAGTAATTGACAATGATTGGGTTGCATCATCATCACCATCATTGTCATTTGGCAGAACATCAATTGTTGTAAGCTGCCCTGATATAGCAGTTGCAGTATCATCATTAGCAACAGGTGCGTTGTTGATTACATCAATAGTAACTGTTGCAGTAACAGTATCCGTTCCATCAGTAGCTTCAAAGCTAAAGGAGTCATCAGCACTCTGTCCAGCATTTGGAGTGTAAGTTACTGTACCATTACCGTTGTTTACTAACGTACCATTAGTTGCACCACTGATATTTTGGTAAGTCAGAGCATCACCATCAGGATCAGCGGCAAAATCAGCAAGGTTAAGGGTAACAGAATTTCCTGCTACTACTGTGGCTGTAAGATCATCTGCTAAAGTTGGAGGATCATTTACAGGGTTTATAGTTATTGCCACTGTACCGGGTAATGAATCTGAATAACCATCATTGACAAGATAGTCAAAAGAGACATTACCATTAAAATTAGCAACTGGAGTGAAATCAAAAGTTCCAGTTGTAGGATTGATCGTTATAATATTTCCATTAGAGTCAGTTACACTATTGTTTACTACACCATCTGTATCATCTGCTGTGCCATCAGCAACTAATTTATAGGTCAATGCAGCGCCTTCTGGATCAGTAGCGTTTAATTGACCACCTGTAAGCGTTGTGTCCTCATCAATTGCTGGAGGAGTTACATCGTTTGCTATTGGACGTGCATCCACAGTAAGGGTAACTTTGCCTTGTACTGGGGGATTAATTCCATCAGATACTTCATAAGTAAACTGATCTTTACCAAAGAAGCTATCTACAGGATCAAAGGTAAAAGTGCCATTTGTTTGATCAATAGTCACAGGCACTTCTGCATTGAGAGGCTGGGTTAAAATGGTATAAGTCAGTTGATCACCGTCAGCATCTTTAACATCAAACGGTATATTGACCATATTAAGACCTTGACCAATTGTTTGGCTCTGATTCGTAACAACCGGTGCAATATTAACGTCTCCAACATTTACAATAAAACTAACAGGAGCACTATCAACAGTGCCGTCATTGGCAATTACTGTGAGTGTGTGGGTTGTAGCAGTAGCATAATCAAGTGCTCCAGCAAGAGTGATTACACCAGTAGCAGGGTCAATTGCAAAAATGCCAGCGTCGTTTCCAGCAGTGATTGAATAAGTCAGAACGTCACCGTCAACATCAGTTGCAGCAGCAGTAGCAACTGTGGTAGCAACTGGGGAATCTTCTGGAATTGCTGCTGTATCTGCAATAGGAGCAAGATCAGGAGCATCATTAACAGGTGCATAGTTAATAGTTACAGTTGCAGGGGTACTATCAACTGTTCCATCATTTGCTATGTATTGGAATGAAGCTGCACCGTTAAAGTTTGCATTTGGTGTAAATGTGTATGTTCCATCTGCATTTACTACAACAGTTCCACCTACCGCACTATCAGCAACTGCTGCAAAGGTTAAAGTATTGCCATCTGCATCGGTTCCTGTTAAAGTGCCTGTAGCTTGATTATCTTCATCAAAAGCAACGGTTACATCAGCAACTACCGGAGCTACATTAATCGGCTCTCCTGCAAGAAATTGTGCAAGCGTACGAGTCCCTTCTGCAAACTGGAACGTCTCTACTCCTTTTACAACGTTTGCAACTACCTTGCTGGTTGAATCAGTATAACGGATGATATAACCATCTGGAATTCCGGGATGAGCCGAAATAGTAAAGGCTGCATAAGGCAGATTGGTTATTAATGTATCTTGACCGTCTCCACCGATAATATAATCAACTGTCTGAAAATCAGCAGTAATAACATCATCGCCGCCACTGGCAAGAACGATATCCTGTGAAGTTGCTACTGTGTTAAGTACATTAGGTCCGGATGTACCCAATATCTGGTTAAAAGCCATAGGTAATACTCCTTGTTTTTTTGTTTAACAAAATAAATTCTGAATAGAATTGTGTAGTTTTTATATATTTAACCATAGAATATAAAACATATTATTAATGCCTTATCCATGATTTGTTTAAAGTTAAAGAGTTATATTTATATAAATTTAATCCAACCCTCTGTTTCTGCCTGTATTAGACCGGGTTTATTCTCAGCATTTGTAATCCCAGCAAGAGTGATTTCATTAAAATCAGGACTAAAAAGATGTGCCCCCCCCGTAACATCGTAAGCCCATGTGCCAGCACTTCCAGCAACATTGGCATTTATAAAGCTTTGGGCAGAATTATATTGTCCATTGCTGTTTATTATCAATTTATCATGATCTGCATCAAAATTATTTATAATCAAATTCTCGTTCCATTGAGAAAACGATATAGTAATAACTTCGGAAACATTATCAAGAGCAGTGTATTCAGAGTTTACAAAATTACTTAAATTAATCTGAACTACTTCTGGATTAACTTGTCCACCCTCTCCGAATTTAAGCCAGCCAGATTGTTCTGCTGCAAATATAGTCTCATTACCAGATACACCAAATATAGAGTTTAAATTAAGCTCATATAAATCAGGGTTGTAGATGTGAACATTACCATTTGGATCCCAACCCCATGCACCTGCAGGACCAAGCATATTTGCATCAACAAACTCCTGTGCCATCGAGAAGATGTTGCTTACTATCAACACTTGATCTTCAGCAGCATTAAAGCCATCTATTGTCAACAGCTTATTCCATGAAGCCAATTCAATCTGGAACTGCTCAGATAGACCATTTTGAGCATGATACTGACTATTTACAAATTGGTCTAAGGTTATAATTTTGTCAAAAGTCTGAGATCCCCCCGGTGCATTACCAGCTATGAAATCTGCAAGAGTGGCATCTCCCTCATTAAAACGGAAAGATTCAATTCCCTTTACAAGGTTTACCTTGCCTGACACCTTGCTGGTAACAAGATAGGCATCTCTAATTCCAGCATGAGGTCTGATAGAGAAATCTGCAAAAGCTCCTCCTGTAACCAAAACATCATTACCAGCAGTATCTATAATATAATCAAGAGTCTGAAAATCACAATTAATAGTATCATCCCCCCCCAGAAGAAAGACAATTTCATTATCTGCTCCACTGGTAGTAATATTATCAGGGCTTGATGTGCCAAATACCTGTTTAAACCCAGCCATACTTCCTCCCTTAATTTATATAATATTTATGGTCAGTGCATCAAAGCCAATTGCCTGTTCAAAAGTAGCCTCATCTGAGATTATGTTATTTGAAGAGACCACCCCTACAAGGGTTATTGAGTTAATTACAGTATTTCCAGCACTACTGCTATTATTAGTTATGATTACATCCTCTCCATCATTGGCAATAGAGATAATATCATCCTGATCCGCTGTGATCTCTAACTTATCTCCTTTAGAAAAATTATTTATCACAACATAGTCAGATATACTTAGATTATCTTTGTATAGAAAATCAGCAGTTCCAGCATCTACAGTCTCGTGATTATCTATTGTGCCCCGACCATCTAAGTTTATTTCAGTAGGCTCTTGACCTCCATTTAAAGGTTTGCCAGCAAGAAAATCTTGAAGTGTAATAGAACCTTCTGTAAACTCAAATATCTCAACTCCTTTAACAATATTAGCAACTATTTTACCATTAGTGCCAGTGTAGCGGACAATATAGCCATCTGTAATACCAGGGTGTGCAGTTATCGAAAAAGAGTTATGTGGTAGAGCTACAGCAACAGTATCTTGTCCGTCACCACCTATGATATAATCAACTGAGTTAAAGTCAGCAATAATTCTATCATTTCCGCCGCTGGCAAGGACAATATCCTGGCCATTTGTAGTTGTAAGCAGATTATCTGATTGAGTACCTATAATCTGATTGAACAATGCCATTGTAAACCTCCTTGTACCTGCCTGCTTTATTGAATTACACTTTGCTTTGACATACAAATAAAAAGATAAATCAAAGTATCGGATTGTTTAAAGCAGGGAAGATTACAAATCCCCTGCTTTATTATTTCATATAAATAGAGTATTAACTATTTTATATAAATGATACCCATCCATTGGTTTCTGCCTGAGTAAGAGTAGTACCTGCTGCAACATTAGCACCTACAAGGATAATCTCGCTAAAGTTTGGATCATAAAGATGTACATCTCCACTACCATCAACTCCAAAAGCACCAGCCTCTCCTGCAATATTAGCAGCTATAAAGGCAGCAGAATCTGCCCAGTCACCGTCAATAATAAGGATATCTTCAGCAGGATCAAAACCATTAATAGTAAAAGTTGCATTCCAATTTGCAGCAGAGATTGTAATAGCTTCTGCAGTACCTGCAATTGCAGCATAACTGCCAGCAGTCTCATCAAAGTCAACTGGAGTTGCAACTACTGTGGTTGATGTATCGTTAATTGTCATGTTGGCAGAGGCAGTATTAACAGTTACTGTCATTGTCTGAGCACCTTCGGTAAGGTTGTCAGCAACTACTGGAATGGTTATAACACCAGCATTTGAATTAACAGTTACATTACCAGTCAGACCACCAGTAACATCAGCAGCCTCAATGCCTGTAATTGTGTATGTCAAAACAGTTCCATCAACAATATTTGTAGTAGCAAGGTTAAATACAGCATTAGCTCCTTCATTTACACTTGCAGCAGCAGCGGTAAGTGTATATGTCTGTGCAGGGGCTTCTACTGTAATTGCAACATTACCAGTAGCAGTAGCCTGTCCATCAGATAGTGTGTATGTAAAACCGGCAGCTCCATTTGCTGCAGGGGTAAAGGTGATTGTACCAGCAGCACTGTCAAGAAGAACTGTACCGTTAGTTGCATTACCTACACCAACTATAGTAAGGGCATCACCATCTGCATCGGTGTCGTTTCCTGTAAGTTCTGCAAATGTGAAAGTTCTTGCAGCAGTAATAGTAAAGGTATCATCAACAGCTACTGGAGCATCATTTATATCTGGAGTGATAACGTCACCAGTACTATTATCCACAACAGCACCTATAACTGCTGCACCGTTGGTTGTCAGGGTCAGATCAGCAGTGTCACTAAGCGTAATTTTAGAAAGATCCACTGCTACACCATCATCAATAATAGTCAAAGTATGATTTATGGCTCCAACAAACTGGATATTACCAAAAGCAGCCAACTGAGATGCCTTTATTGTAATATCAGAGTTAGCTACAAGGTTCTCAATGCTTGTGAAAGTTGCGGCTGCAAGGTTGATAGCTCCATAAGTTGTAAGAGTATCATTACCAAGACCAAGGTTAATGTTAGTTGTAGCTGGAACAACCAAAGCACCAGCAGTATTTGTAGCCTGAGCATCAACATCAACACCGTTTACATTCACACCAGCATACACACCAGTATTGTAATTACCAAGAAGCACTACATTATCCTGTCCAGCACCAGTAGTTACAGTATTTGTACCTCTACCAAGTGTAATTGCAAGATCAGATTTATCTGTCAAAGTACCAGCTTCGATTGTAAGACCAGTAGTTGCAGCAGCAACGTTCATATTGTCAATAGCGTTGATCTGAAGTACTTCAACATTTGCTAATGTAGCAGATGCACGAGATACAGAAGCCTGATAGCTATCAACCATCTCATCAACGATATTGTCATTTAGCTGGAGAATGCTTGTCTGTGTTACTGCAAGATCATTTGTAAATGAGATTGTGCCCACATTCTTGATATTGGCAAGGTCACCTTGAGATACTACAGCAGCATTACGAACTTCAATTACATCAGCATTTCCACGATTAGCTATTACGCCATTACCGGTTGGACGGGCTGTAGTTATAATACCTCTGTTATCTGTAATATTATCAACAGCTCCACCATCAATAACTGCATTACCGTTAATGTTTACATCAGAGAAGATGAAACGATCTGCTGTTCTGGAGACACCTTCTTCACCATTATAGCTAAATTTAGATGAGTCAGATAGACTACGGGCATCAAGAACAACAGCAGCTTCAACCTGATTAGCTCCATTATAACCATCATTACGTACTGTCTGACCAGCAGCAATAGCAGCAGCATCAAAAGCAGCAGCAGCAGCTGTTGTACGTCCTGTATCACTAACAGGATCATGATCGTTTACAATTGCAAGAATACCGTTGTTGTTGTTTCTTGCAATAAGACCATCAGTTAGAGTCAAAGAGTATGTACTGCCTGCACCTGGATTGACAAGACGAATTGTCTCAAAACCAGAAACATTTGTCCACTCAGATGCACCAAGAGCAATAGTACCAGCAACAGCAAGGTTACCATCAATTACTAAGGAGTCGGCTCCCGTACCACCAGTAACTGTATCAGAAATGGTAAGACCGGCACGATTATCATTAGCATTATCAAAAATAACAGTATCATTGCCAGCACCCAGTGTAATTGCCTGAGCGCCAACAGCAGAAGCTGCATTAGAGCTTACACGAACAATAACATTGGCAACTTCTGCAGAAGCATCAATTGTGGCAGCTCCAAGTTTTACCTGATTAGCTGTAAGACTATGATCAAAAATCTGTCCACTTGCTGCAGCAAATCCAGCAGCGTCATCAGCTCCAGTAAGAGCATACTGATACAATCCACCGTTTCCACCAACTACTACAACACCAGAGTCAAGCCCTTTCCAAGTCTCACCTAAAGCAGGATACAATCCACCGTTTCCACCAACTACTACAACACCTGCGGCAACTGCTGCGTCGGTATCAAGGTTTATATATGTACCAGCAACACCTGCACCTTCACTTGTCCCAATAATAACAGTACCTGTATGGTTAGCAAAACTTGGAAGAGCAATAGTGTTAGACTCACTGTCAGCATCAATTAGTGTAATGTTCTCAACTAATGGTGCATTGAGTGCAGCATTAAAACGTGGGTCATTATTAAAACCTTCTGCAATTCTAAGTGCTACAGTATCTGTAGTACCAGTGGCAACTTTTAAATTTGCATTAATTATATTCTGCCCTATAGCATTGCTAAATGTGTTGCTGTGCTGAATTGTGATGGCAGCCGCTTGAGCAGCAGTAAGGTTGTTAAGTGTAAACACATCAGCACCAGCAGCAGGAGCAGCAACAGGAACTACATTATTATTAGAAACATTGCGTACAGTTACGCCAGTTACATCGGGAAGTTTATCAAAATCAACTGCTGCTGCTGCTGCATCTAATTCAAACCTTACAGCCTCAATAGAACTTGTCACTGATGATGTGGCATTGATAAGTCCACCATTAACAACAACTAAAGTGTCCGCTCCATCTCCGCCAGCAAGACTATCACCTGCCTGAAGTTGATCCGCAAGATAGAAAGTATCATTGCCAGAACCACCAGTAATAGCAACATCTTGCTCTACACCAGATGTATCTGCTCTACGGGTTGTAAAAATTCCAGCACCAATATTTAGAGTCAAATTACCAGTAAGCTCAGATGCGTCAATTGCAGCAAGACGTCCACTTGCCTGAGCAATACCGCCTGCATAGTTCTGCGATTCAACCGTGTTTGTCGCTGCATTAAAAACATTTACAGTCTGGGCAAGAGTAAGGTTTTCATCACCTACAATCTTAACAACACCAGTTACACCTGTATCCATTGGAAGGTTAAGAATACCAATAGAGTTTGCTGCATCATCACTGTTAATGGTAAGGTTTTCATAACCTGTCCCTGCAACACCAAATGCAGCAACACCAGAAGTGTTACCACCAATATTTACCAACCCTACTTGAACATTAGAAAGATTTAAAGTACCAGTGTTGTTACCAACAAGGGTAGTACCTGCAAAAGAAAATTCAACTCCACCAGCATTGTTTGCATTGCCATTAGCAATAGACATTGTATCAAGTACTTGCTTTATATTCTCTACTCGGGCACAATCAGTTACTTGGCTTACACGAGTAACATTTACAGTTTTAAGACCAGTAGCGTCCTGCACATCTAAATCAGTTACTGCATTAGCAGGATCTGAACCTGTAAAAGCAACATTTATAGTTGCAATATTATTAAGCTCTGGGGTAATTACTACATCACCGTTATCATTTGCATTACCAAGAGTCGCATTTAGGGTTGGATTTATGCCTTCACCAGTAAGAACATCTTCATCTTGAAGAGCATTTATGCGATCATCGCCACCTGGGGTGTAAACAAGTCCAGCTGTGAAGATATTTGCAGTGGCAATATCTGTCTCGTTAGTAAGGGTAAAGGTTGACCCTGTTGGCTGACCAGCATCTACAAGCTCATCACCAGTTACAGCAATAGCTGGATACTCTGTCTGAAATTCTGGGAAATCCACAAAAAAATCAAGAGGAGTAATTCCGTTTTCAATTGCAAGCTCACGAAGCTCTGCAACAGTCATATCAACATCTAAGCCATCAATAAGAGACTGAAGGTAGTCTGACTCATCAAAGTCATTTGATGGGTTCACACCAAGAGCCGCACCTTTTGCAAGGTAGTGAGCATAGTGATCACCATTGTATGTGTCACTTGCTATTGCAGCATCATAAGCAGTAAGAGCCTGAGCTACGCTGAACGCATTATTTGTTGCAACCTGTTTTTCTGCCCATGCAAGTCTATACTCTGCAGGGTCAAAGTACGCATTTGGAGCAAGTCCCCATGCTACACCAAAATCTGCATAAAATGCCTCTGCTGCTGCGTCAAGGTCGGCAGCATCTGGATAAGAGTTCTGTAAAAGTTCTTCTAAATCTTCTGTTGTTTTACCAGTTGCCCATTCGGTGTACTCTTCTTTAGCATAGTCAAAAAGTGCGTCTACAAAATAGTTAGTATCAAATCCTTTAATTGCCATCTTAATTCTCTCCTGATAAATGTTGTAAGTTTAAAAAAGTTTAATTTCAAATAAAGCCATAGCGTTTTTTTAAAATCTATCCCCTCCTTTATAAATAATTTTTACAAAAAATTTTACAAAAAAATAGATTCTAAAAAACATACTGTATCGTTTATGTCAACAAAAAAAGTTTAGTCCAATACGCTCACTATAGTAAGCAAATATCGTACCAAGATGTTATCGGTATGGCTCTTCTCAATGTTTTAGCTATTTATGGTTATTTTAAGATGAGTCTATACCTCCTAAAGTGGCTATTTTGCACCACTTTTGTTTGAATATACTTTAAACACCTTATAAACTCTTTCTCCTTATTATAATACCCTTGACTAATTGGGTCTTTGCAAGCTATCAGAAAAAGAGATATAGGTAAATGCAATAGATGAAAATAGACTATAGATATATTTAAGGAGATATATATGGATCTAAATAGCTTTACAATAAACGGCTTAATAATGTGTATTGGTGGAGCTTTTTCCCTTTTGTTTCAAGCTCTCTCAAAACTGATGCAAAAACCTGAATGGGAGACCATATTTCTTAGCAATTTAAGTTATGATATGTGGGTGTCTCTCTCAGACAAAATACCAGCAGGTTTAATGCAAAACTGGTTTGATTATCTTGTGTTTGAGTTGCCTCTGTGGATATTGTTATTTGTTCTTGGTATTTTGTCTATTATTATAGGGGCTTTTGTAAAAGATTAAGAGAGGTCTCTATGTTGAACATCCAAACAGCTGTTTTGGGGAAGAACTCCCCCAGCCCCCATCTTACAAAACTTGCCAGAGAAAATCGTAAAAACCCAACCGGTAGCTATGAACAACTTCTTGACTCCATGAAGGTTATGACAATTGCCACACCATGGGAAAACGGGGTGTGGTCTGCACCTGTCTATTATATCTACAAAAATAGGGCGTTTTGGTTTTTCTCTTCTCCTGATTCCCGACACATAACAGGGGCAAAGCACTCTTCTGAAATGATGGTTGCAGCATCAATATTTGTTGATAATGAACAATTTAATAAGATCAAAGGTGTTCAGATGAGAGGAAAAATTGAAGAGATTAAATCAAGCGATAAAAACGATAATACGAGTAAATTTTTACCTGAAGTCTCATCTTATATTAAAAAATTTTCCATCCCTTTTAAAGGTTTGAATATGAAAGATGCACTAAATTTTATCTGTAAACAATATAGATCACAACTCTACAGATTTATACCAACTGAAATGATTTACATGGACAACAGTATCCACATCGGTTTTAAACAAAAAATAGAGATAGAGAGATTCTAAAGAAGAGAATAAATATAGCTATGAAACTAAACTGTATGAGAGATTGTGTTGAGTTTTTGGAAAAAGAGGGAGAGCTTGTAAGGATAAAAACAGAACTTGATCCAGACCTTGAGATGGCTGAAGTTCATAATCGTGTATTTGAGGCTGAAGGTCCTGCAATTTTATTTGAAAAGGTGAAAGGAAGTCCATTTCCAGCGGTTTCAAATCTGTTTGGGACATATAGTCGGGCATTGAAACTACTTGAGCCTCAACTTTCCAAAGTTTCAACATTAGTAAATCTTATCTCTGATCCATCAACGGCTTTTAAATATCCCCTTAAAAGTTTAAAATCTCTCTCATCTTTGTTGCATGCACTCCCTTTAAAAAAACCGTTATCTTCAATAAGAAAAAGCAGAACAGTATTAGATTGTAAATGCAAAATTTCTGATCTTCCAATGATAAGATGCTGGTCAGGAGATGGCGGAGCATTTGTTCTTCTTCCGCAGGTTTTTTCAATAGAGCCACCTTATAGATCAATTTTGCGTTCAAACCTTGGTATGTACAGAATCCAGCTATCTGGGGGAGAGTATATCCCTAATAAAGAGATAGGGTTGCACTATCAGATTCATAGAGGTATTGGAAACCACCATGCAAAGGCACTTAAACAGAATCAACATCTGCCTGTAAGTATATTTGTTGGAGGCTCGCCTGCACATACTCTTGCTTCAATAATGCCTCTGCCTGAGGGTATGGCTGAAGTTGCATTTGCTGGTCTGTTGGCTGGTCGATCTTTTAGGTATGGCGTGGTAAGCAGATGTGGAGAGAGTGAAAATATTAGATGTAATCAGCTTGGATATTATGGTTCTAATGTTGTATCATTAGATGCTGATTTTTGCATTATAGGCAGAGTTGTACCTAATCGCACAAAGCCAGAAGGTCCATTTGGTGATCATATTGGTTACTATTCACTTGCTCATCAATTTCCATATATTGAAGTTGATGCAGTATATCACAGAAAAGATGCAATTTTTCCATTTACAGTTGTAGGAAGACCCCCAAGAGAAGACTCTATATTTGGTAAAATTATTCACGAAATTACAGCAAGTGCAATTCCCCACAAGCTGCCCGGAGTCACAGCTATCCATGCAGTTGATGTTGCTGGTGTCCACCCGCTTCTTTTCGCAAAAGCATTGGATAGATATGCTCCTTATGATGAACAAAAACCAAGAGAGCTTTTAACTCATGCCAACGCAATTTTGGGAACTGGGCAACTCTCTCTTGCAAAGTATCTGATTATCTGCTCTCACAATGACAATCCAGCACTTGATATAAACGATGAGATTGCTTTTTTTATCCATGTTCTTGAGAGGATCGATTTTACACGAGATATCCATTTTCAAACATGTACAACTATGGATACACTTGATTACTCTTCTGAAGGGTTGAACGAGGGGTCAAAGGTTGTGATAGTTGCAACTGGAGATAAAAGGCGTGAACTTTTAAGATACATTCCATCAAATATCTATCTGCCAGAAAATTTCTCAAATCCAAGACTTGCAGCTCCCGGAATTGTTGTTGTTAAAGGTTCAAAGTTTGAAAACTATGAACATGCACAAGAAGAGATTAATAGACTCTCTTTTGCTCTACACAATCAGATTAGTTTGCAGAGATTAAGTTACCCTAACAAGTTAAAATATGATCAAACATTAACCAAAAACTATAATTTAACTCAAGTTGAGGCTCTTCCACTTTTTGTTGTAGTTGATGACTCTTATGAGGCAAGCAAGGATTTCTCAACATTTCTTTGGATCACATTCTCCCGCTCCAATCCGTCACATGATATTTATGGAGCAGGAAGTTTTACATCATTTAAACATTGGGGCTGCAATGGTCCTCTTATTATTGATGCTCGAATAAAGCCTTTTCATGCTCCACCATTAACAGCTGATCCAAAAGTTGTAAGAAAGATAGATGAGATGGCAAAAAGAGGCGGACCTCTTTATGGGATTTTTAGAGATTAAATATACAGTACAAATGCCCTCTTGTTGTGTCGGTAGCGAACAAAAATCGTTAGCGAAAAAAGAACCTGAAAATATATGTAAATATATGTGTAAATAAAAAAGCCCTTTATCGTTTCTGATAAAGGGCTTGTGAAGAGCTTCACAATGTTCTTTTTTAAGAATATCTTATGGCGGAGAGAGAGGGATTCGAACCCTCGGTACCCGATTAAGATACACACGCTTTCCAGGCGTGCACCTTCAGCCACTCGGCCATCTCTCCGCAAAATTTACGTTTGCAGGTAAATATACTTTATAAGTCTCTATGTCAAGCATTTTAAGGGCTTCTTTGGTGAGCTGGTAATCTTGAAATTTTATATTGCAGCCTTTTATCTCTGCTGTTTTTATACCAGTTGTTAATAGAAGTTTTGGCTTGGCTGATTTTGCATAAGATGTGTTAATAAATTTGACATTAACTGGTTTAATCAAGTGGGTTTTCATTGTAATTAGAAGCTCTGTTATTCTGGCAGCAGGATAGATAAGATTTAAAATTCCACCTAATTTAAGAGATTGAGATGCGCAATAGATAAGTTCCTCAAGTGTAAGGTTTATCTCATGACGTGCTATGGCTTTTTGTATATTAGGATTGAGTCTGCCACTGCCTCTTTTTTTGTAAGGTGGGTTGGAGATAACCCTGTCAAATTTAAAATCAATATGTAAAGTAGTCTTATCAATGTACCGTTGTTGCTTAAGATATGAAGATATAACATCTCTAAATTGAATCTCTTTTATATCGTGATTGATTAGCCTTATTCTATTTCTAAAACCATTTGTCTCTATATTTTCCTGTGCAATATTAGCAAGTTCGCTTTGTACCTCAACCGCAGTAAGCTCTATTTCAGGATATTTAAGAGCAAGAAGCAGAGGCATTATTCCGCAGCCTGTGCCAATATCAAGTATCTGTTCACTCTTTTGTACTATCAGATCTGAAACTAAAAAGAACGGATCAATCGAAAATCTATATCCGTTTTTAGGCTGAACAATTTTAAGAGATTTGGAAATTTGAAAAAACTGATTAACCTTATCTATTAACTTATCATCTATCAACTCTTCCAATTTTCAATTTAATCTCCTTTACCATTTCAGAACTTAGAGCACTGTTTAATTTGAGGATAATATCTCTCTTAATAAAAGTTAGCTGTTGGAACCAAACTGAGCTTGATACATGGACGATTAGAGTACCATCTTTAAATGCCCCTGGCTTTGCCTCTTTAGCTATAACCTCTCCTACTGCATCTTGCCATAAATCCCATATTTTTATCATGCTAATATCAGAGCTTGGTCTGATATTTTTTAGTATTATGTTAATTACATCTTTTATATGTATCAGTTTACTTTTCATATACTGCCTCTTTAAGAAATTGAATCCTTAAGCATAATATTGACGTAACCATGCAATGTGCTATTATCAGCATTTTAGAAAAAAATAAACCATGTTCAGGAGAATTAAAATGACACAGACGTTTGAGCAGATAGAAGAGAGTGTTGACGATATTGAAGCTGAGGAGAGTTTTGCAGACCTTTTAGACTCTTATGATGTACAAGAGAGCCATGATATTCGTCAAGGAGATAAGATCAACGGTACTATTATATCCATAGGTAAAAGCAGTGTATATGTCAGCACAGGTTCAAAAAGTGATGGAGTGGTTGAAAAAGCAGAGCTTTTAGATGAAAATGGTCAATTCCCATATAAAGTTGGAGACAAGCTAAATCTTTATGTGGTCTCATTAAATGAGAGTGAAATAATATTGTCACGAGCACTTTCAGGGGCTGGACACTCTGCTATGCTTGAAGATGCAGCTTTGAACCACACTCCAGTTGAAGGGAAAGTGTCAGGTATTATAAAAGGTGGTTTTAGTGTTGATATTATGGGTAAAAGGGCATTTTGCCCTGTAAGTCAGGTAGATATAAAATATGTAGAAAATCAAGAAGAGTATCTTGGTAAAACTTTAAGTTTTCTTATTACTCGTTTTTCAGAAGGTGGCAAAAATATTGTTCTCTCCAGAAGAGACCTTATAAACCGTGATATACAAGAGAGCCGAGAGAGCTACCTTAAAACCATTGCACAAGGCGATATTGTGCAGGGTAAAGTTATTAAGATAATGCCTTATGGTGCTTTTATAGAGCTTGCCCCAGGTGTTGAAGGAATGGCACATATCTCCGAACTAAGTTGGTCAAGAGTAGAAAAAACAGATGAAATTTTGGTTCAAGACGAGCTTGTTAATGTAAAGATACTAAAAATTGAAAATAAAGAGGGTGGTCAAAATAGAGATTCCTCTGATGCTCCTAAAATATCTCTATCTATCAGACAGACAACTCAAAATCCATGGGAGCGAGCAGAACAGACTTTTTCAGTTGGGCAGCAACTAACAGGCAAAGTGGTGAGACTTGCTCCATTTGGTGCTTTTGTGGAGATTGCTCCAGGTGTTGACGGTCTTGTCCATTTAAGTGAGATGAGCCATACAAAGCGTGTGCTAAAAGCTGATGACATTCTCGAGCAGGGGCAGATGGTTCAGGTTATTATTAAAGAGATCGATCTTAAAAACAAGAGAATATCTTTAAGCATTAAAGATATTGATGGTGATCCGTGGAGTGGTGCTCAATTAAAATATCTTGTAGGAACAGTTGTGCAGGGAAAAGTTGAAAAAAGAGAGAAGTTTGGTCTATTTGTCAATCTTGAACCTGGAATTACCGGACTTCTTCCAAATTCTGTAATAGCCAAATCAGAGGAGTCTTCAGTTTATGAAAAATTAAAACCCGGGGATATGGTAAAAGTTGTGATCTCTGAAATAAGTGAGGAGAGCAGAAGAGTTAGTCTTGCCCCTCTTGATATTAAAGATGGTGAGGGAAATGATTGGAAGAGATTTGCAGAAAATGAGAACAAAAGTCAAAATTTTGGGAGCATGGGGGCGTTGCTCATTGAGGCGATGAATAGAAAGTAGAGTTAAAATATCCTTTTTGAAAAAGATATACTGTTTAAGGTCATAAAGTGAGTTTTGCCTAAACTGTAGTGTAGAGACGCACGCAGCAGTGCGTCTCTATTGTCTGATAAAGCATAATGAAATGTAATGGAAAACAGATATTAATCAAGAAGCCCTCCTCTTCCTCTTCTTCCACCTGAAAAACTCCTACCTATAAACCAGCCTGCTATTAAAACAGCTGCTCCTGCGCAAAACCACTTGATCATAGCAGTTTTTAAAATATCATCGTCTGGTAAAAGTAGCATGTTGTTTTCTGAAAAAAAAGAAGGTGTACTACCATCTTCCTCCAAATAGCTATTCGATTGATAGCTACTCTCCTCAATATCCTCTTCTATAATGTTGGCATTATCATCGCTACTCTTTGTGATGTTGTAATCACTTGGATTGGCACCATTTTGCTGTGCAGCTTTTGAGCTTTTTAATTGCATCTCAATAACTCTATTTTTTTCAATTTGGCTATTTAATGCTGTTTCAAGAGCTTTGATTTTATTTATATATTCTGCCTCTTTAGTATTTAGAGCATTTTCTGAGGAGACGGGCTGATTTACAGTTTGCTTAGTAACATCTTCTGTTTGACTCTTTATAGTAAGCTCTTTATATGCAGAATTTGGAGCTTTTGCTTCAAGTTCTGCTATTTTTTTGTTTAGCTGCTCAATAATAATGGATTTGGGCAACTCCTTTGTTATATATTGTCCCTCAACCCAACCTATGTCACCTTCTTCTGTCTCTATTTTGAGAAATCTGTCAGTAGTTTCAATTATCTGGACAGGTGTATTGCTTCTTAATGTTTTAATGGTGTTGTATTGTCTGCCTGGACCCTCTTTAAGACTTAAAATAAGCATATCAGAGACATATCCAGTCTCTGCAAATATGGACGAAGTTCCTGTTAAAGAGTATATTAAGATTGCTACTATATAAAAAACAGAGCGTTTGTCTATTTTTTTCATCGATTTGGTATGCCCCTCTATTTGAGTTGTGAGCTGCTCCATAATAAATCTCCCCTTTGACATTCAACTAAATTAGATAATGCTCAATTTTTCCACTATTTGCCTTAATAACAGCCCTTCAAAAAATTTACAATACCAAAAAATACCTTGCAAAGGTGCTTAAGTGAGTGTATCAATCTGCCATGATGAAACTTTTATATGAACGAGAAAAAATTATAAAATACTCCCTTAAAATGGTTAAGTCTAATCTTACCACAGGCTCTGGAGGTAATTTAAGTATTTTTAATAGAGATGAGGGTCTTATCGCAATTACCCCAAGCGGTATTGAATACCAAGATTTAAATGTTGAAGAGATTATTTTACTTGATATTAATGGAAATATCTCCTCTGATACTAATTTTAGTAGATTACAAGAGTCTGAACTTTTTAATAGAGCTTCTGACTATAAACTTCTTAAACCCTCCAGCGAAGCAGGCTTTCATATCGCACTATATCGACATAGACCTGATGTTAATGCTATAGTGCACACTCACTCTCCTTACGCTACAACTTTTGCCTGTCTTAATAGAGAGATTCCCCCTGTCCACTATCTTGTTGCATTTTCTGGTAGCAAAGTACCTATTTCTCCTTATGCCACTTTTGGCACACAAGAGCTTGCGGATAACATAGTTGCAACCATATCCAGTTATAATGCTATTTTGCTTGCAAATCATGGTTTAGTTGCAGTGGGTAATACTATTCAAAATGCCTTTAATACTGCTGAAGAGATTGAGTTTGTAGCACGACTCTGTTACCAAACAGAGTCTATTGGTAAACCAGTTATGATTCCTGAAGATGAGATGGAAAGAGTGATTGAGAAGTTTAAGAGCTATGGCTCAGGAAAGAGATGATATGTTTAAAGATAAGTATTGTAACTTAGCTATTAAAAATATCTATAATGGTCTTGTAGAGGGATTATCCAACTTTTCTCAGCAAAGTAGAGTGGCTTTGATATATGCACGCTATCCGTCAGACTTGCTATATATTTACGATCCTCAACAACTTCTTAAAGGGCATGAGTTAAAACTCAAAGAGATATACTTTGATAATGAGAGATGGAGAGATGATCTCATTAAGACTTTGAAAAGTCAGCCTGATGGACATTTTATAACATATAGTAATCTTCAACTATCAGGGATAATATCTTTTGGTGGTAGTTCAAACTCATTTTTTTATCAGATGTGGTTTACAGATCATCACCCAAATATGTGTTCTATCTATCCAACTGAACGGTGGTTGGAACATGCTGGTTGGTTGATGTCCCAAGATTTTGCAATGGATAGCATTGCAACTTGGAGTTCTGGTCATGTATTGCAAAACCACTCCATCCATGCAATTGAAGACCACATTGTAGATGTGAGAAATCAGATTCTTGGAATTGATGCAAAGATGTTTGTAAAACCGATATTAGATATGATTCTAAAGCTCTCTAAAACAAAGGAGGAGGGATATTGGCCAAGGGGACGTCTTGTTTTTGTGGATTCTGAATATCTAAAACATCTCCATTTTCTTGCAAAGATAAAGAGATTTGAACGCCCATTTACAAGCAATATTAAGCATGTAAGAAAACTTATGCTTACTGTGGAGTACTCTAATAGAATATTGGTCTCTGACGGTAACACAATAATAGGGATATCAGACTCTCCTGTCCCTGATTATGCTATCTCTGCATTTTTTAATGGAGATTACGGATTTATTGAGATTGCAGGAAAGCCGATATGCAGCTTTTTTGATGGAGCTTTTCACTCAACAACCAGACGGGCAAGGCTTGTTGAACTTGAAGAGCTTCTGTTTGATTGTAATTTAGAGACCTTAATACGTACAGACCTATTTTTATTAGTATCTCAACTTGTTCATACTGCGCAAAATAAGCGACACGGAGCCACTCTTGTATTAAATTTAAAAGATAAACCTGTAGCCTTATCTGGTCATATACTTGATCCACCACTTGATCTTCGTAAGGAGCACTATTTTCATCTTGCCTCATCTTTAATTAAAATTGATGGTGCGCTGCATATAATGTACAATTGTGAGCTTATAGGGTTTGGTTGTCTTTTGGATGGAAAGTCAATTCCATCAGAAAATATAGGAAGGGGTGCCAGATACAATTCAGCTCTTAGATTTACAGCAGAGCATGAAGATGTGATTGTGGTAGTTGTCTCTTCTGATAGACCAGTCTCTATAATCTATCATGGAGTTGAACTTAATGCTCACTGTGTATGGAATTTAATGCCAGGTTATCTCTATCAACCTGAAACTCTTAAAAAACATCTGAAATTATAAGGAAACTTAAAATGTCACATCATAAAGATCATAGTCATGAGTACCACCATAGCCACAAAGATCAGAACTGTCACCATCATGCTAATGAAAAATCCTATGAGCACTCTCATAGCCATTATCATGATGATAAAAAATCACACGATCACTCACATCACCACCATGATGTTCACCACCACCATCACCATAAAGATCACAATCATAACCACCATCATAGCCATGAAGAGGAGAAGAGTTCCAATACTCACTCCTCTATTGGAGAGATATCTCTTGAACAGAAATTTTCCCTTTTGCTGAAAAATTGGATTGACCATAACAACAGCCATAAAGAGAGTTATATATCGTGGGCAAAAAAAGCTGAATCAGATAATTCAAATGAGAATAACCTTTTAGAGGCAGCTAAATTTTTGAGACAGGCTATAGAGCTATCTCAAAGAATTACAGAGAATCTTGAGAGTGCACTTAAATCTATTCGATGAAGAGGGACGTTTTAAGAGATATTGTCTGATATAGCTTCACTGTTTGAGAACATTGGAGATATATAAGGGTAGAGCTGAGAGGTAAGCATTCCAGCCATCATAATCACACAACCTGCAAGTGCACGTCCGGACAATATCTCATTTAATATTAGCCATCCGCCAATTGCAGCCATAACTGATTCAAGACTTAACAAAATGGAGGCATGGGCAGGGTGGCTACTTTTTTGAGCATAAATTTGAAGTGAGTAAGCAATCCCAACAGAAAAGATACCACCGTACAAAATGGGGAAAATAGCCATTTTTATCCCTTCAAACTCTATTGTCTCAAGTGAAAGTGCAAAAATAAGACTCAAGATAGAACAGAACATTGATTGAATAAAGGAGAGTTGCAAAGTATCCATACGAGAGCCAAGTTTGCCAACAAGATGGACATGTATAGCAAAACAGAATGCACCTGCAAGCTCAAGAAGATCACCGTAGCTGATGGTCATCGCTTCAGTTACACACAAAAGATAGAGACCAATAGTTGCCAAAACAGCACCAATCCACGTTCCAGTACTTGTCTTCTCTCTCCATAGAAGTCCCATAAGTGGGACAATTACCACATAAAGACCAGTTATAAATCCAGCTTTACCAGCAGTTGTGTATACAAGTCCTACCTGCTGAAATGACGCACCTGCAAACAGAGCAACTCCTGCAAATGCTCCTCCTATTAAACTTGAACTGAGATTGGTAAGGCTGTTGTTTTCTAACTTGTTTGTATTTAAATTCTCTTTTTTTTCTCTTTTGGTTTTAAAAATAACCATAAGAGGTATTAATGATAGAGCACCAAGAGCAAATCGTATTCCGTTAAATGTATATGGTCCTACATGATCCATTCCCATTCTTTGGGCAACAAAAGCAAGTCCCCAGATAGTTGCAACAAAAAGCAGGATAAAGTCAGATTTAAGAGTTCTCAAAATATCTTTCCTTTTAAGTTAAATATAGCTTTGTTGTATTTGTTATTAACAAAAAATGCCCTGTTTTTTACAGAATCTGTTATATTTTAGCAATAATTTTTATGTTGTGAGTTTTAACTCATATATGGTATTCAAACTGATTAAAACACCTTAAAAGTTATGCTCTTAGTGTCTTTGGATAATTTCAATTAGGTGAATATAGCGAAATCGCTATTTGTACAAATAAAAAAATATTTAATAAAAGGAGACAACAAAATGGCGAATGGTTCTATTACAGAGAATGTTTTAATAGCTCTCTCATGCGGCACAGATAATACAAACAGAAGTACAAGAGCGTTTCATTTGGCAACTGTTGCTCAGAAACTTGGTAAAAATGTGACCATATTTCTTCTTGATGAGGCTGTATATCTTGCTCGACAAGGTGCTATGGAAAACATTAAAGCTGCAACTGGAGACGTTGCCGATGATCTGCTTGCCCATCTTCAAGCCCATGAAGTACCCATTCTTGTTTGTACACCATGTGCAAAGGCAAGATTTATAAAAGAGGAGGAGCTTGCTGAAGGGTTCAGGCTTGCTGCTGCTACAGAATTGATTGAACTATCTTGCAAATCAACAGTAATAAGCCTTTAAAAGTGTAAGAAGAGGGAGAGATGAGAGAAAAAGTATTGATTATAGGGGCTGTAGCACTTGGTCCAAAAGTGGCGTGTCGTTTAAGGCGTATTAATCCTGATATAGATATTACAGTAATTGACAGAGATTCTCTGATATCCTATGGCGGATGTGGAATTCCATATTATGTGGGTGGAGATGTTCAGGAGTTAGAGGGGCTTTATTCAACTATCGCCCATGCAAAACGAGATGTATCATTTTTTAAAAACGTGAAAGGGTTTAATGTTCTAACCCGAGTGGAAGCTCTTGAGATCAAGCGAGCAGAGAAAAAGGTTGTTGTTCGTTATTTAGATGAGGGTAGAGATGGTGAGCTTAATTATGACAAGTTGGTTATTGCAACTGGTGCCACTCCAATGCGTCCTCCATTTCCCGGCTCTGATCTTCCAAACGTTCATGTAGTCTCAAACCTTCACCATGCAAGTGCAATCAAAAGAGCGATATCAAACGGTGAGGTTGAAAATGCAGTTGTGATTGGTGCAGGGGCTATTGGAATTGAGATGGCAGAGGCTTTGACCGATCTTTGGGGCGTTGAGACTACAATTGTCGAGATGGCAGATCAGGTTTTGCCACAAGCTCTTGGAAAAGATATGGCAAGAGTTGTGGAGAAAAAACTTGAAGAGCACGGAGTAAAGCTGCTTTTATCTCAAAAGGTTATCAGAATAAATGGTGATTCAGAAACTGGTGCCAAATCTGTTGAAATAGTTGACCAATTTGGGGAATCTCCTGCAGAGACATTACCTTGCGATATGGTTATTCTTGCTGCTGGCGTTCGTCCAAATTCAGAGCTTGCAGCAGTTGCAGGTCTTGCAATTGGAAGGAATAGAGGGATACTTGTAAATAAATGTATGCAGACAACAGACCCCAATATTTATGCTGGGGGAGATTGTGCAGAGTTTACTAATCTTGTAAGTGGTATGGATTGTGTTATGCCTTTAGGCTCTCTTGCAAACCGTCAGGGGCGTATCATTGCTACTAACATAAATGGAGGTAATGAGCAGTTTACCGGAAGTGTTGGCTCTTTTTGCATTAAAGTTTTTGACTTAGGTGTTGCAAAAGCTGGATTGACTGTTAATCAAGCTAAAGTCGCTGGTTTTGAACCTGTATATTCAGTTGTAGCCCAATCAGATAGGGCACATTTTTTTCCATCTGCCGACTTTATGTTTATGAAGCTAATTGCAGACAGGAAAACAAGAACCATATTAGGTGTAGAGGCAGCAGGCCCTCAAGGAGATGCTGTAAAAGCAAGAGTTGATGCAGTTGCACCTCTACTTCAATTTGGCGTTGATGTAAGCCAAATATGTAATCTTGAAGTTAGTTACTCTCCGCCTTATGCATCTGCTATGGATATTGTCAATAATGCCGGTAATGCCTTAGATAACACACTAAACGGGGATCTTAAATCTATTGATACTTTTGAGTTTCTTGAGCTTTTGAGAAAAGGGGATATAAAAGTGTTAGATGTCAGAAGTTCTGCTCAAGCAGCTCCTTTTGTTGAAAAATATCCTAAGCAGTGGATAAATATACCCCAAGATGAAATTCGTGAACGTTTTAATGAAATTGAGCAACAGATTATTGGAGAAATGGCGGCAGATTCTCCGTTATATCTTATATGTGGTACAGGTCCACGTTCCTATGAAACTCAAGCATTTCTTAATGGTAAAGGAGTGACAAACACTAAGAATGTTCAGGGTGGGTATGGAATGATACTTGCTATTCACCCCCCTTTAGTTTAGTGTATATATAGATTTCACAACTATACTTTAAGCGGTCTTTAGATTATTTTTATCCCATGAATTAACGAATAAGTAGAGACGTGCAGACGTGCGTCTCTATACAGTTGTATATCATATTTAAAACTTTAAAACAGACCCTAACAGAGTTTCGAGAGGGGAGGGGGAATCTTAAAAATATCTTAAATCTATAAGATGCTAATGTTGATAAATAGGAGAGTTTTTTATGTTTTTTTCGTTAATTGAAAATAGAAGAAGCATCAGAAAATTTAAATCTAAGCCAATTGAAAAGGAAAAGGTTGACAGAATTATTGAGGCTGCCTTAAGATCGCCATCTTCAAGAGGATTTAACCCATGGCGTTTTGTTATTGTTGATAACCCTGAGCTTCTTGAAAGATTATCTAAAGCCAAGCCTCACGGTTCAACTTTTTTAAAAGGAGCTCCGCTTGGAGTAGTAGTTTGTGCTGACAAGAACGCTACTGATGTCTGGGTTGAAGATACATCAATTGCAACTATATTTATTCAGCTTGCATCACAAGCACTTGGTCTTGGAAGTTGTTGGATACAGATTCGTAAAAGAGAGCATAATAGCAGTATATCAGCAGAGGAGTATATCAAAGATATACTTGCTATTCCTGATGATTTTAAAGTTGAATCTATGGTTTCTATTGGTTACCCTGATGAAAGCAAGATAGCTCATGCAAAAGAGTCTCTTGAGTTAGAAAAAGTTTTCTGGAATGGCTTCTCAAAATAGTTAATATTTTAATATAAGGTAAAATACACTGGAACTTCAGCAAAGAATAATACACCTGATTCAGCGAAACGATACAGAGCTTCCAAGTCTTCCGGTTGTGGTCAATAAAATTTTAGATGTTGCATCAGATGAGACTACGACAACTGATCAACTTGCAGAGATTATAGGCTATGATCAGGGGATGACGAACAAGTTGTTAAAACTTGCCAACTCTATCTATTATGGTCAAAGAACTAAAGTTGACAGCGTAAGGAGAGCTATTGCTGTAATAGGGTTTGATGAGATTATTGGCATTGCTCTTGGTATGAGCGTACTCTCTTCTCTTACTGATAAAGAGTCTGGTTTGAGTCTTGATATGAAAGCTCTTTGGATTCACTCTATTGGTTGTGCTACTGCTGCAAAGGAGATAGCCGCAAGGATTCATCCTGAAATTGCGGGTAAAATCTTTATTCCGGGGCTTTTGCACGATATGGGAAAGGTAATTCTTTCGGTCTATTTTAAAGATGATTATCGTCAGGTAAGAGCTCTTGCAATGGAGCAGCAGTTGCCACTGTTTAGGGTGGAGAGAACAGTATTTGATCTTGACCATGCAATTTTATCAGGTCTTTTGATGAAAAGGTGGCAATTCCCAGATCATATACTATACCCAAGCAGGTATCACCATAATCCATCTGCATGTCCATCTGCATACAAAGAGTATGCTTTAATAATTAATATTGCCAACTATTTATGCCATAAGGCAAATATTGGTCATAGCGGAAATCCCATGTCAGTTGCTGTAAAAGACTCTACTCGTAAAGCAGGGATCAACGAAATTGCTCTTAAACTTATTCTTGATCAGCTTCGTCTTAAACAGGAGCAAATTAAGACATTCTTTAATATTACAACAGATTGATTTAAACTGTTGTAGCTTAAACTTTAAGCGGTCATGTTAAGTCTATAAGTGAGTTTGTTAAACTTGTCATTTCTAAAACAGAGAAATCCTGCTTTTGATTTATACCGTGCAGTAGCTGTTCTTGCTGTTGTTATAGGACATATAGGGCTCTATATGGATATACCAACAACAATTTATGGCTGGATTAAACCGTGTCTTGTTATTCCTATAAACTACGGAGTTCCGATCTTCTTTATAATAAGTGGTTATTTGCTTGCTGGCTCTATGACCTCTTTAAGTGCAATACCACAAAATAATACATATATTCAAAGTCTGAAAAAATTCTATTACTTAAGAGCCTGCCGTATCTATCCTGCTTATATATTTTGGTTATTTACTCTTTTGCTACTGCAATCGTGTATAGCAAAAGAGGTTAATATATCTAATGCTATAAAAGACTTTATAGTTCATCTTTTTAATATTCATAATATCTTTTCTCAATATTGCCGCTCTATTAATCCTGTTTTTTGGACATTAGCTGTTGAGTTTCAGTGGTATATTCTTGCCCCTGCTATTTTTTATCTAATGTTGGGTAAATCAAAAAAAATAATGTTAATAACCTTTGGGTTAATCTTGGTTCTCTCTATTGTCTCAAGAAATTGGATTGCATTGAGCTATTTTGCACAAAATATTTCCATTGAAGAGCTTTGGCGTTTGAGTAATGAGCAAGTATATGTAGAACTCTATAGTTTTGGATTTGGTATTATAATCTGGAGATATAGACAAACTGAGTGGAGACTCTCAAGCAGATATATTGCACTTATGTGGGTGGGATTATTTATAATATCCGTTTATACTTATAGTTTCTATTTTACAATTGATGGTAAATATGGAGTGGGTATTCAAAGATTGCTCTCAAGAGAAGAGAGCTATATTCAATTTATTATAATTACAAACATGAAATATGTTTCTCAGCTTATTTTAGCATATATTGTGTTCCATTATCGTAATATCTCTATGCCTAAACTCTTATATTTAGCAGTACAATATATAGCAACAATAAGCTATAGCATGTATATTATCCACTATCCTATATTGACACTTATATTTGCTCCATCAGATGACTTTATATCTGCTTTTGGAGTTTATTTAACCATTACATTTATAGTTTCAACAGTTTCATACATATTTATTGAAAAGCCATTTATAGATAGAGCAAAGAAAAAATCATTTATAGTTGTAAAGAGAGAGCAGGCAGCTTTCTAAATTCTCAACAACTTTTGAATAGGAATACTTTGATGCAACCTCTATACCTCTTTTTATAATCCGGTATCTTAAAGCTCTGTTTTCAGATAGCTCAACTATAGCATTAGCCATCTGCTCAATATTTCCAACTTTAACAAATAGAGCATAGTCAGTAGGTGAAGAGAATGATCTGTAGCTTGGGATATCTGTTAGAACTGTAGGAATTCCGCAAGCCATAGCCTCCAGTGGTGGCAGACCAAAACCTTCACCTTGAGATGAGGTTGAGATGAGAATAGCGTCTCTTTTTCTTAATAACTCTCCTACTTGACAAGGTGTAAGGCTAACATGGTATTCATCAATCTTACCAGCAAAGCTCTCTTCTTTTAATTTAGTATCTACTGCCGAAATTCTAATTAGCTTTAAATTTTTTATCCTCTCTGATGCCCTTTTAAATGCACAAAGTCCATCTATAACTCTTTTAACAGAGATGTCAAATGCTCCTATTAAAATCACTGTATCAACTATATCGTTATGAACATCAAGAGTAGAGTCTAAACCACATTTTGCACAAATATTAGAAGATGAGGAGTATGGAGAATTTAAAGATGAATAAACAGCAGATAGCAATTTCGCTGGGGGATAAAATATATCCTCTTCTAAACCCTGTCCGCATGTCATAAACTCTCTTTCTGGATATAGAGCTGATAATCTTTTAGATAGACGTTCTGATACTGTAACTTTGGGGATATTTAGCGAGTAGGCACTGGTTATAATATCAGTAAAAGGTTCAGCTTCATCACAATCTGCCTCATACCCTTGAACAAAATGAATAAGTTTAGATACATCTGGATATAGATAATTATAGAGATGGTGCAGGTGAAGTGGGCATGTAGCAATGATAAAATCGATCTCATTAAAAGAGGGAATTTGATGAAAAAGTTTTATATCAAGTTTAGAAAAAGGGATATTTTTATTAAACCATGTTGGGTAGGGATCAGGAGATAATATAGATGCTAAATGACCTCTTTTATTTAAAGCAGCTACATGGTTAAATATAACTTTTACTCCACCGCATAGGTCTGTAGATTCTAAAATATAGAGAAGATTCATAATATTTTGCTACTTTCTATCCCCCTGCAATTAATGGTAGAATGTATATAATTGCATTATCTGGTATCTTTCTATTTTCAAAAGAAGGAGATGAGACAAGTTTACCATTTAGCCGTACAGCAGCACAAAATTGCGTATTTTCTATCATGTTAAGCATATCTTTTATAGTCATCCCTTCATACCAATCTATTTTGTTGTCATTTACGGTTATCATGTTTTTAGCTTCTAAATTGAAGTTTATATTAAGTATGGATAACTAAACTGTAGAGACGTAAGAGCGTGAGTCTCTACAGTTTAGTTAGAACTCAATTTATAAACTTGAGCAGTATAAATTAATTATGAATATAGCACACCTGGTTTGATTTAAGAAGCTCTATAACATCAGGAAAATCTATTCCAAGCCTCTTTACAGTCTCAACAGTTGGAATCCCGTTCTCTGTCCAACCTCTTCTTTTATAAACTGCATCTTTTAGCTGTTCGTAGCGAGCCTCTCTGTGTTTACGTAATACTGTAACTTTTTCGGCAACTTCCATTCCAGTAATATCAACCTTGTAGTTTTCAGTGAGGTCTTTATCGTATCTATCAGATCGTGAAAGGTACTCATCAACAGTTACAGGACCAACTGCACGGTAAGGCAAAATGTCATATTCACGAGTTCCATAACCCATTTTTAGGTTAAAAAGTCTTTGGAAGTTATAGACAGCCTCACTCATAGGAATAAGATCATCAGCAGTTACTTTTCTGCCGGTTACAGACGAGAAAAAGTCTGCATACCAGCCAACGTGTTTTATAACCTTTGCTGGTTCTGGATTCTGACGGTTATCTTCAGGCACAATATCATTCCAGGGAAGTTTGCAAAGTCCGCAAAGACCAAACCAGGTTCGAAACATTGGGAACCAGTGGAGAGCCTCAGCTTTGTTCTCAAATGTTGGCATAAAGTTGTGAACCATATCAAGAAAAATAAGCCAAGCCTCATCATGCTGCGGACCTTTAAGAGCCATGCCATAACCACCTTGCTGTGCTAAGGACTCTTTGGTCATATATTCAGAGAACTCTAACCCTTTTGACTCCATTCCAATATCTTGCATAATGGTTGGGTCTGCCCCAAAATCTTTTGCAAATATAGCCTTCATCTTCCGAATACCTTTACCCACAATCATTCCAAAGCCTTCGCCTCTTGCCATCTGGTGCAAAAGTTCAAGGGCATTTAAGCGGTTTCCAAAACTTAAATCCATTCCACCGGTATGTTTTTTTGTAATAAGACCCATCTCAAAGCACTCCATAACAAAAGCAATGCCTGTGCCAATTGAGATTGTATCTAATCCATAAGTATCGCAATAAAAATTCATCTCTAAGATAAAAAACGGATCAAAAATTCCTAAATTTGAGCCACATCCCGCAACTGTCTCATATTCAGGTCCATCAACAAACACCTTTTGACCTTTATAAGGTCCTGTAAATGGAATAAAATCTTTTACGCCATGTGCACAAGCCACTGCACAGCCTCTCCAGCAGCCGTCAAAACCTTTATCAAAAATATGTTCATAAACAGCTTCTCCAATGTTGTGGGCTTCGGGGTGCATTCCATACTTAAAATTATTGACCGGTAAGCAGTCGTGATCATTCATAATTGGTACAAGATGTGTAGTTCCTACAAGTGCCATACGGTTCTGTTTTGGGTCAAGTTGGTTGATTTCACCAGCATGAAGTTTTGTAACATTTTTCATTGAATCAAAATCTGCTGGATTGTTACTCTTTAAAGATACAGAACCCCATCTTGCAACTACAGCTTTTATATTTTTGTGGGCAAATACGGTTCCAATACCGCCACGTCCAGCTTGTTTGTATCTTACTCTTTTTCGTTTTGCATCAAACCATGTAAAATTTAAACACCCAAGTTCGGTATATTTTGCAGCAGAGCCAGTTGAAACAACGGAGATATTTACGGGCTTTTCTTTGTCAAAATATTGGGTAAGCTGTGCTGAAAGTGTATATGAGTCATCGGTAAGCCCTGTTACTTCATAAATTTTGATTTTGGAATCAATACCATCAATAAGGACAACAACTTCTATCTCAGATTTACCCGTGATTTCAAGAGCATCAAATCCAGAAAATTTGGTATATGGTCCAAAATACCCACCTACGTTTGAATCAATTGGAATACCTGTTAATGGTGAAATTGTGGTAACAATGCTTTTGCCTCCGCCAGGATAGCCCGCAGTTCCGCCAAGTGGTCCTGATGCAATACAGATAGCATTTTCAGGATCATTCCATTTTGTTTTACCAGTTACAGAGTTCCACATAAACCATAAATCGTAGCCCTTTCCCCCTATGAATTTTTCTTTAACTTTTGGCTCTATTGGGTTGATTTTAATCTCTTTTGAAGAGATATTTATGTGGAGGGAGTGATCTGTATAGCCTTTTTCAATCTCAGGTCGGATATACTCTAAGCTCTTTATCTCCTTTAATGTAAAATCTTCCATCTTATTACTCCTTAAATGTTATTGTATTGATTTTATTATGAATTAATCGTTATGTCTATTGTGATACATTCCCTATAAACAAGTATAGACGCACAAAGGCGTCTATACGGTTTAATTACTACAAATTTTTTGCTCTATAGTTTATTATTTAAGAGCCTCTTCTCCTCCAAATGAGCGATAGAGTGAAAATTCATCTGTAACGATTTTGTCGGACTCTGTCAACTGCTCTGTAACCATTCTACCTATTATCTCTGCAATACCTGGGCCTAACATATAACCTTGTCCGCACATTCCAGTTGCATGGATAAGACCAGGAATGTCCCTGTTCCAGCTAAGTATTGGAGATCCATCAGGAGTCATTGGATATAGTCCTCTCCAAACTCTTCTTACCCTGATATTTTTAAGCCTTGGCATTAAATTAATCATTCTTGCTGCAACTTGTGGCAGAAATATAGATGTCTCTCTCTTATCAAACCCTAAAATTGGTGGGTCAGGAGTGATGCAAAAAATAATATGACCATGGGCGTTTTGATAAAAATAGTAATTTTTTGAGCCAGGACCGGGTCTTAAATCAACAAGCATTGTTTTAAAAAAAGGCTCAACTGGTTCTGTAACTCCGCCTTCATGAGAATCTGGAAAAACAGGGATATCAATATTTACATTTTTGCCGTCAAGTGTTACTCTTTCCCCTAATTGTCTTGAAAACGGACCAGCAGCATCAATCAATATTGGAGCGTTATAGCTATCTTTATCTGTCTTTATCACAAAATTTTTTGAATCAGAAGCTGCATTTATCACTTTTACGCTCTCTTTAAAATAGAAATCAACTTTGCCCGTTCCTTTTGCTTTTTTGAAAAAAGCAGCAGCACTATTCATAGGAGATGCAGAACCATCATTTGGGGAGAATGTTCCGCCTAAAAGACCATCACGATTAATTCCAGGTGCAATTTGTGCAACAATATCAGCAGAGATATAATCAATTTCAAGTCCATATTTTCTTTGAATAGGAAGAAAACTTTTTAAGAGCTTCTCCTCTTTTTCCCTATAAACAGGGAACATATAACCACCTGTAAGCCACTCAATATCATCTCCATGTATCTCTTTCCATGTTGAGAAGATTTCAATTGACCTTATACAGGCAATGATTTTGCCAGGGTCAGAGTGTGTAGCACGGATACCGCCGATAGCATGTTTATTCTCGCCCTGTCCAGCAGATGGCATTTTGTCAATAACAGCAGTTTTAATACCTAAAGCACCTAAGGACATTGCAGTAGGAAGCCCAACAGAACCAGCACCAATAATTATTGCATCATAATTTTTAGCCATTATTCTCACCTCCTAATATATTCTTACTATTTCTGATATATTTATATTTAAAAGTATGGTTAAAAGCCTTTTGCATTGTCATTAGTTTCCTCCTTTTAAACCAGCTAAAACACCAAAGGGGACTTCAACAAAAAGTGGCCTATCAGTTCTTTCTGTAACCTCTTTTAAATCAACACCCTCATCACGGAAAATTGCAAGTACCATAGTTCTGCACGTTTTTGAACCGCATGAACCCATGCCAGTTCTATTTATTCCTTTAAGTTGATTTACATCACGGACTCCGTTTCTTATTGCAGAACGAATCTCTCCAGCAGTAACACGCTCGCAACGACATATAACTGCATCGTCAGGAAGTGCTGATGTATCTGGAACATCAATAGGGGCAACTTGAGATTTTTGAAATTTGATTCCAATTGCTTTTTTAGCTACATCTCTTCCCATCTTAACCTGAACAAGCAAAGTACCGGGAAACCTCTTTTTATTTGCAACTACACGATCTACTTGATAATCTCCAATATCATTGCCTTTCACATCTGTAATAGTAACCATCTGACCTTTTTCAACTGTATCTCGCCAAAGCTCATAAGGTAAAGTTACAGTTGGATTTTGGGTATCCTTTCGATAATCAACAAGCGTTGCAGCAAGACCGGGGCAGATTGCAACACAATTCATACACCCTTTGCACTTTTTTACGTCAGTAATGTATGGAAGTCCGGTAATCTTATCATCTTGAGTTCTAATTATTCCCTCTTCGCAAACCGATGTGCAAGGATTACACGGAATCTCTTGAGTGCAGTGGAAAACAGGCATTACGCCATTTTGACTGTTGAGGCTTATAGCGTCATTATTAGAATCACCATCAGAATCTTTTTTATTATCGCAGCAATATGACCTTAAATCTGCTAATGCCTCTTCACTTAACGGCACGCCTGGTTTTGATTTTAGGATTGCAGCTTTTTCTGTCCACTCCTTAGGAATCTCACCATCATAGATGCCAAGAGATTTGGCAACTTTCATCCCTTCAATTTTACCTGTAAACATTGCAGCAGATGCTTCTGCAATCTCTTGGGCATCTCCTGCAGAATAGACATCCATTTCCCACTCTTTTGCTTTAAGATAAAACTCGTTTACAGGAGACAATCCAACTGCAATAAGAACGGTATCAACCTTAAAAGTTTTCTCTGTCCCTTTAATTGCCTTCCAGTTATCGTCAAGTTGAGCAATGGTAACTGATTCAACAGCATCTTCTCCATTTGCAGAGAGAACAGTGTGTCTTGTGTAGATTGGCACTCCTAATCGCTCTAATTTATCAGCATGAACTTTGTATCCGCCAACCTCTGATAAGCCTTCAATTACAGCCACAACCTCAATTCCAGCCTGAATAGCGTGGTATCCAGCAATAATACCAACATTGCCACCACCTACAATTAAAACTCTTTCAGATGGCTTTACAAGATCGCGGTTTACAAGTGTTTGGAAAGCTCCGGCACCATAAACTCCGGGAAGAGTGTTACCGGGGAATGGAAGCATCTTCTCTCTTGCACCAGTTGTAACAAGAAGTTTTTTAGGTCTTACTTTTATATATTGGCTGTAAACTATATTCTGGCTATTTTGCATATCTTTATCGCAACTGCTTTTTTGAGAACATTTGCTATTTGGGGCATCATCATCTTTTAGGTTTTCTCTTACAACTCCAACTAATTTATCTGAAAATACGCCAACCGCAGTGGTCTCAAGCCAGATTTCTACTGATGGGAACTCTTTAACTTTTTTCTCAAGAAGATGACCAATTTCAAAGCCTCTTGTTCCAGCGTGGGAATCTTCAACAGAGCCAAAAAACTTATGGGTCTGAAGAACAAGTTTTCCACCAAGACGATCTTTGTCATCAACGATCAATGTTTTTATGTTTAGTCTGCCAAGCTCAATTGCTGCAGAAAGACCAGCAGGACCTCCGCCAATAATTAGAACATCAACCTCTTTAATGTTGTTCTCTCCATCTGAACAATTTCTCAGGCTATTTTCTGCAATATTCCCAATTTGAGAATCTTTATTTAGCTCAAGAACTGGAATTTTATCATCTTCTGGAACTTTAGGAAGCCCTTCAACGCTCTCAACTTTCATTCCTTTACGAAGCGGTGTCATGCAAGATTTAACAGGCAGCCCATCAGCAATGACAAGGCATTGAGAACACTGCCCGTTAGCACAAAAAATCCCTTGTGGACTTTTATCTTTATGGTGATGTCCAAAAATGTGGATTCCATTAGCAAAAAGAGCTGAAGAGAGCATCTCGCCCTCCTTTCCTTCCAACTCATTCCCGTTCCATATAAAGGGGACGCTTTTATCTTTGGGTATATTAAGAACCGGATGGTCAGTGATTCTTTTACTTGTCATTTCTATTCCTCTCCTATGGCTCATCTGTTTTTTACTTAAAAATTTTTTTTATTTAAGAAAATAATGAAATGTAAACCATCTTAATGGTTAGACCATTATTATTATGACCTAATATTCATGTCAAGATTTTTTGAATTATGAAAATAAAAAATTATTTAAACCAGTTGTACAGCCTCAATAGGCTCTCTTTTTTGAATAGTTAATGCCTCTTTTGCTCTCATTCTGATATTAAATCTTTTAACATGTTCTTCAGCAAGTTGCCCGGCATCTTCTACTCTGTGCTCACAGACTGCTTTAACAATATTTTTCAAATCATCGCAATTTTCAGCTATTCTACTCTCTGAAAAGTCAAGAAATTTGTTATAATATCTTTGGATGTTGTCATGCACTACCTGCGTTAAGTATTTATAGACAGAATTTTTTGCAATGTTGGCAATCTCTTTATGAATAGCCTCATCTGCTCGAAGAAAGTCCTGCCAACCTACTTCTCCCATTCTTGCCAATTCAAGAGCGTTTTTTAGGAGATTTTCCATATTTTTAATATCTTTTTCAGTAGCTCTCAAGGCTGCAAGAGAGGCAATTTTTCCCTCCATTCCCTCCCTGAACTCTCCAATATCCACTAAAGGCAATGTCCCAGAACGGATCATAAATTCTAAAGTCTCTTTTAGCTGTTCACTTCCAGCCTCTTTTACACAGGCTCCCCCTCCAGTTCCTAAACGGATTTCAATCAACCCTTTTTGCTCAAGCACTCTTAAGGCTTCACGCAAAGTTCCCCTACTTACATTGAAAGTCTCTCTAAGCTCTCTTTCTGGTGGTAAAAAATCTCCGGGATTAAGTTTACCCTCAAAAATAGCCTCTTGTATCTGGTCAACGACATCTTGAAAAATTCTGTTTTTTTTTTCCTTTTGAAATTCAGGTTTTATTTTTTCAGCCATTTTATGCTCCAAATATTTTATAATAGCTTAAATCAAATATATTTGTTTTTTTTGAAAATGAATTAATTTAACTCAAAGCTACTAAAGACAATATACTAACGTTATAAAGTTACTATTCAATTATCTTAATGGTCTAACCAATCACTATGATATCGTTATATCCATGTCAAGATTTATGTATATTTATGTCAATATATTTTAAACAGTATAGCAACGCTGTATATGTGCTTAGATATGGTTAAAATATCTTGACTTTCCAATTAAAAATGAAATATTCCTTAACCTATTCTAACAATCACATGTTCATTGTTTATCAAAAATATACAGTTATATTAGAAAAAATGTATTAAATCTGTTCACGAAACACTTCAAGGAGATATAATTACAACCATGTTTATTTTGGGTAATTTTTTTAAAGCTGTTGCCGTTGTTCTTGATTATGCTTTGAGTATATTTATGTGGATTATCATTGCACGGGCAGTGCTATCATGGGTCAATCCTGATCCTTATAATAATATAGTAAGATTTATCCATAACACCACAGAGCCTCTTTTATACCAAATAAGAAAAAACATACCTGTTAATTTTGGAGGAATTGATATATCACCTATTGTCGCAATGCTTGGCATTATATTTCTACAAAACTTTCTTGTAGGAAGTCTTCATAAATTAGCATTTTCATTTATGTAAATTGGGAGAATGCAGAAATTTTCAATTTTAATATAGACTGAACGAGAAAGAGCAACGTAAAAATATTTAGGGAGGATTGATGGGTATTACACCGGCTGTTATTGAACAAAAAGAGTTTACCCGAAGATTTAGAGGATTTGATGTTGATGAAGTTGAGCTGTTTCTTTGGAATATTGCCCGAGAAATGGAGAAACTTAACTCTATAATTAGTGATATAAAAAATGAGAATCATAGACTCTTACTTGAAAATAAGGGCTATAAATCAAGAGAAGAGTCTATTCAAAGAGCTCTTATCCACTCTGAGGCTGTAATAGGTGAGATGAGAAATAGTGCTAAAAAATCTGCGGAAGCCGTTATTGCAGAAGCTGAGATTGAAGCAGAAAAGATTCTTAACAGAGCACATCAGAGGCTTTCTCAACTTCACAGCGATATAAGTGAGTTAAAAAGGCAGCGTATGCAGATTGAGATACAGATATCATCTGTTATTGAAAATCACTCCAGACTACTTGAGATGAGCAAGGCTGAGAATAAAGCAGCGGAACAGATTGATTCAACTTTAATTTTTCTTAAACAGGCTTAATAAAGCATAATAAAATATTTCTGGAGAGGATTATTTATGTATGGCTAAAATCGATGCTTTTTTCAAATTAATGAACGATCAGGGTGCATCTGACCTCCATCTTACATCAGGTTTGCCTCCTGCATTAAGGCTGCACGGTGATATAGAACGTATTAAATATAATGTGCTCTCAAATGATGAACTCAGAAGTATTTTGTATGAGATAACTCCTGAAGACAAAATAAAAGTGTTTGAGGAGACAGGAGATGTAGATTTTGGCTATGAAATTCCGGGACTTGCTCGGTACAGAGCCAATTTTTTTATGCAGCGTAACGGCATAGGAGCTGTATTTAGAGAAATTCCGGCTGAAATCCTTACTGCTGAACAGTTAGGTTTACCACCAGTAATATCAAAACTTGCAAACCTTCCAAGAGGTCTTGTGTTAGTAACAGGTCCTACAGGTAGTGGTAAATCAACCACTCTTGCTGCTATAATTGATCAGGCAAATAGAACCAGAAAGGATCATATTATAACTGTTGAAGACCCAATAGAGTTTGTTCATAAAAGTCAAGGTTGTATTGTCAACCATAGAGAGGTTGGGCTTCACACCAAATCATTTTCATCTGCTTTAAGAGGTGCTTTACGTGAAGACCCTGATATTATTCTTGTAGGTGAGATGAGAGATCTTGAGACGATCTCTCTTGCCATTGAAGCTGCATCAACAGGTCATCTTGTATTTGGCACGCTTCATACATCAAGCGCAGCAAAGACTGTTGATCGTGTTATAGAAGTTTTTCCAGCTAATCAGCAGGCTCAAATACGCTCAACCCTTTCTGACGGACTTAGAGCAATTATTGCTCAGGTGCTTTTTAAAAGAATTGATAAAAAGGGTAGGTGTGCAGCCCTTGAGATTCTTGTTGCAACTCCAGCAGCAAGAAACTTAATACGTGAATCTAAAACCCACCAAATTCCAAGTGTTATACAAACTGGAAAACAGTATGGAATGCAGCTTCTTGACGATGCTATAATGCAGCTTTATAACAAAAGATGGATAAGTGCCGAAGAGGCATATACCAAATCTAATAATAAATCTCTATTTAGACCATTTCTTAAAAATCCACCTGCAGATTTTACAGAAGCGTAAAAACTCTTCAAAATTTATTAGATAGATTTTTGTGTGTAGAGTAGGTGTATTTATATAAGAAAAAGGAATAGTACAATATGCAGAAACAGGAAATTGACCATATACTGGCTATAATGCTCGAATCTTATGATAATGTGTCAGATTTAAACTTCACCCCGGGTAAACCACTTCAAGTAGAGACCTCAGGAGTGCTTGTTCCAGTACAGATGGAGCCTGATTTCAAAGTATTAACTCCATTTCAAACTGAAATTTTTGCAATGAACATGATAAAGCAAGATCGCCGGTTGACTGAAATGCTTTTGACTCAAGGCTCATGCGATCTATCGTACGCACTTGGAGATAAGGCAAGATTTAGGGTGAACATATTTTCAAGAGCAGGTCAATATTCTATTGTTTTAAGAAAACTTGAAACAAAAATGCCTACTATTAAAAGTCTAAATCTTCCTTCAGCATTTAATAAAATGGTACAGGAGAGAAATGGAATTATTTTTGTAACTGGTGCAACAGGTAGTGGTAAAACAACTTCTCTTGCTGCTTTTTTAAACCATATCAACGAAACACAATCAGTTCATGTAATTACTTTGGAAGACCCTATTGAGTTTCAACATCCTCAAAAAAAAGCCACTTTTAACCAAAGGGAACTTGGAGCAGATTTTGATACTTATGCAAATGGACTAAGAGCTGCACTTCGTCAAGCACCAAAAATAATTCTTGTAGGAGAGATGCGTGATAGAGAGACTGTAGAAATTGGTTTGTCTGCCGCAGAAACTGGTCATCTTGTTCTAACAACGCTTCACACTGCAGATGCAGGGCAGACCATTAACCGCATTATTGGAATGTTTTCAACTGAGGAGGAGCACCAGGTCCGTATCCGTCTTGCTGACACTCTTCGGTGGATTGTCTGTCAAAGGCTTCTTCCAAAGGTTGGAGGTGGTCGTGTAGCAGCATTTGAGATCATGGGAACAAACTTAAGGGTAAAAGACTCTATACTTAATGAGGAGTCAGAAGGTAAAACTTTCTATGAGATAATAACTGACGGTGAAGCTTTTGGTATGACAACTTTTGATCGCTACATTATCAATCTTTATAAGCATGGATTGATTACAGAAGAGACTGCTATTAGCTACGCATCACGTAGAGCGGCTGTAGGAAGAGGACTCGATTTTATAAAAAGTTCCAGAGGTGAAAAGACTACAGATATTGACTCACTTGAGCTTGATGATGACTATGAAGCTTAACCTTTATCAATTGCGAAGGATTAAAATAAATTATGGAAATAGCCTGTAATCATTGCCAAAGTAAATTTAATATACCTGATGAAAAACTTCCTAAAGGGAGAAAAGTATCTCTTCAATGCCCAAAATGCAAACAGAGAATCCATATTATTCCGGGAGAAGATAACGTTCAAAGTGTTATGCCAGTTAGTAACCTATCTCCTGTTATAAATCCCCGTCAAGAACATGAGACTCCAGCCTATAATGCAGCTGATAAACCATTTGGCATTCTTGATAAAAACGCAAAAACAGCAATGATCTGTGTTTCATATCCACACACTAACGAGATTGCTATTAAAATCTTGAACAGTATGCAGTATCACATTCTTAATGTGGATAATGTTCATACAGCACTAAAAAGTATGATGTATCATCTGTTTGACGTAATCATTATTGGTGATGATTTTGATATCAACAGACAGGGGTATTACCATATAATGGAATATATTAATACTCTTGAGATGGTTCTACGGCGTAAAATGGTTGTTATGTTAATCTCAAAAGATATACATACAATGGATAATATGGCTGCGTTACACGCAAGTGTTAATCAAATTTTAAATTACAAGCAGGTAAATTTAATGGAGAATGTTCTACAAAGAACTATTCTTGAGCACGATCAATTTTATGCTATATATAATGAATCTTTAAGAAAACTGGGGAAACTTAGTTAGAATAAAGTGTTATTTTAAAATAATTGATATCTTTTATATATTATTTAGAGCTCAGTGCCTGACTTATAATTCTTAGCCCTTCAAGAGTCAGTGCACTGTCCACAGCCTCAATTGAATTTGACAACTCTGCAATAAGTATGGCAAGTCCCCCAGTAGCTATAACCATTGGTTCAGAAGTTGTAACGTTGGGATCGCTCATCATCTCCTTTTTCATCCTTGCAACCATTCCATCCACTAATGCTGCATTCCCGTGCATTAAACCAGATTTTATACTATCAATAGTATCTTTCCCAATTACGTGTTCAGGTGGCATGAACATCTCTACTCTTGGCAATCTTGAAGCTCTTTGAAATAGAGCCTCAGATGAGATCATAATACCAGGAACAATTGCCCCTCCTAAATACTCTCCATTTTCAGAGATAGCATCAAATGTAGTGGCTGTCCCAAAATCAATTACAATCAAACTCTTTTTATATCTGTTATATGCTGCAATTCCATTTACAATTCTGTCTGCCCCAACTTCAGCAGGGTTGTTGTAAAGAATGGGCATAAGAGTTCTTACCAAAGCTGGCTGTACCCAGAGAGGTGTTTTATTAAGATAGGTTGCACAAAATCTATCTAAAATAGGGACGGCAGGAGGAACTACTGACGATATAACTACACGGCTGATATCTGATAGTTTAATACCTTTATCTGCAAAAAGTGCTCTTGCAAGCACATTAAACTCATCTGCTGTGGTATCTCTAATAGTTCTAATTCTCCAGTCCTTTATAAGAGTCTCTCCATCAAAAACACCGAGAACTATATTTGTATTTCCAACATCAATAACAAGAAGCATTGAATCTCTCCGGTATCATTTATATATACAGTTGTTATATATTCACATTTTGAACAGCATTTATAATATTTGCAACAACCCTTGCTGAGGCTGCATCATGCACCCTTACAATATGAGCACCATTCATTATTGAAGCTGCAACTGCAGCCATTGTCCCGAGTTCATTCTTTGGAGATGATGGTGTAATATTGCTGTTCGAAGTGTTATCTATACTACCTGATTTGCCGCTGCTTATGCCGGTTGAACTTGTAAGCACCTTCTGGACAAAAGATTTTCTTGAAGGTCCGACAAGAATTGGAAAACCGAGCCGAGCTATCTTATCAAGAGATTGAATCACCATTAGATTATGTTCAACGGTTTTTCCAAAGCCGATGCCGGGATCGAGAATAATATGTTCAGGTTCAACACCGGCTTTTACAGCAAATTCGGCTCGTTCTTTAAGATAACTCATTATTTCATTTAAAAAATCATCATACTGCGGGTTTATCTGCATTGTTGCAGGAGTTCCTTTCATGTGCATCAAAATAACAGGAACCCTCTTTTTAACTGCGATAGAAGTCATAAGTTCATCTTGTTCTAATGCGCTGATATCATTTATAATTGATGCTCCAGCTTCAATCGCAGCTTTGGCAACTTCTGATTTTACAGTATCAATTGAGATAGGAATATTAATTTGGGCTGATAACCTCTCAATTACTGGAACAACCCTGTCAATCTCTTCTTGAACAGAGACAGGTGCAGAAAAGGGACGAGAAGATTCTCCCCCAATATCAAGAATATCAGCCCCATCATCAGCAAGTTTCCTACCATGTTCAACTGCCACATCACATTTAAGGTATCTTCCTCCATCAGAAAATGAGTCTGGTGTTGTGTTGAGTATTCCCATTATGCAGGTTCTTCTTCCAAGTTCAAGGCTATATTTTTGTTGTGCAGTCTGCCATTCTAATTTAAAGCTGTTCATTGCTTTTGGTCTTCCTTGCCTTTGTAAATATCATCTTTTTGCGATTGAGATTCATCCTCCAGAATGTTTGTATCTTTTGATGTGTCAGAATCCTCATCAGCTATTGCATGAAGTATCTCATCGTCAAACACTGTAGAAGGTGGGGGAGGATTAAAATCTGGTTTCATTGATTTTATAAGCTCATCAAGCTCTTTGCCCATTACCGTCTCTTTTTCTAAGAGAAGCTCTGCAAGTTTATGAAGAATATCAATATGTTCTGATAAAATATCTTTTGCAATTTTATAGTTTCGTTTTATTATGTCAGCAACCTCTGCATCAATTTTTTTTGCAGTATCTTCAGAGTACTCTCTTGGGTGTCCAATATCTCTTCCAATAAATATATGCTCATCACCCGGGTTATAAGCAAGTGGACCAAGATTATCGCTCATACCCCATACACGAACCATACGATTAGCCATTGCTGTAGCCTGTTTAATATCATTTGATGCCCCAGTGCTTATGCGGTTAAAGATAAGCTCTTCAGCAACACGCCCTCCAAATGCTACAGACAGCTCTGCTTCTAATTGATCTTTATATTTAAACCCGCTCTCTTCAGGCAAAAACCATGTAACACCTGCAGCCCTTCCTCTTGGAATTATTGTAATCTTATTTACAGCGTCAGTTCCAGGAATTAATCTTGCCACAAGAGCGTGACCAGCTTCATGGTATGCGGTAGTTCTCTTTTCATCTTCGCGTATAACCTTGGATTTTCTCTCAAGACCCATATAAACTTTATCTTTGGCATCTTCAAAATCCATCATATTAAGTTTTTCATGGTTTCTTTTTGCTGCAAGAAGAGCAGCTTCATTTACAAGGTTTTCAAGATCAGCGCCTGAAAATCCGGGAGTGCCTTTAGCAAGAGTTACTACATTCACATCTTTATCTAAAGGTGTCTTTTTCATGTGTACCTTTAAGATGCCGATTCTGCCCTTTATATCAGGCATATCAACAACAACCTGACGGTCAAAACGCCCGGGTCTCATAAGTGCAGGATCAAGAACATCAGGTCTGTTTGTGGCTGCCATAAGAATGACACCTTCATTTGATTCAAACCCGTCCATCTCAACAAGAAGCTGATTCAGTGTCTGTTCACGCTCATCATGTCCTCCACCCATACCAGCACCACGCTGCCTACCTACAGCATCAATCTCATCAATAAATATGATACAGGGTGCATTTTTCTTACCTTGGGCAAAAAGGTCTCGCACTCTTGATGCTCCCACACCTACAAACATCTCAACAAAGTCTGATCCGCTTATAGTGAAGAAGGGGACTCCCGCCTCTCCAGCTACAGCTCTTGACAGAAGTGTTTTACCAGTTCCTGGGGAACCTACAAGAAGAACACCTTTAGGAATTCGTCCTCCAAGACGGGTAAATTTCTTAGGCTCTTTTAGAAAATCGACAATTTCTGTCAGCTCCTCCTTTGCCTCGTCAATTCCAGCAACATTTGCAAATGTGATTTGGTCATTTTTATCAGATATTAGGCGGGCACGGCTTTTACCAAAGGACATAGCCTTACCTCCGCCAGCACCTTGCATCTGACGCATAAAGAATATCCAAACACCAATTAGAACAATCATGGGAAGCCATGATATGAGAATAGACATGAATAGCGAAGATTCTGTTGGAGGTTTTGCTTTAATAGAGACACTATGAGTTCTGAGCATTTTGATAAGCTCTACATCTCCTGGCGTGAATGATTTATATTTTGTTCCATTAGCATCTGTAAAGTATATATCTTGTCCTTGCAGAACTACACTCTTAATTCTGTCTGCCTCAACCATAGAAAGAAATTCAGAGTAGCCAATAGTGCTTTCTGGTACCTGCTGCTGATTAAAGATGTTATACAACATAACCATCATCAAGATGATCACTAACCATAAGGATAAGTTTTTATAAAATTGATTCAATCGTAGTTCCTCTTTATATTATTTTAATTAAGTTAAAAGTTTTATTATTTATTCTTGTTGCTTTTTTAAGTAAATACTATCTTATGAATACTACTTATCCTATTAAAGATAAGATGTAGCGGTTGTCAATATTAAATGAGTTAATATCAATTCCAGTAACTTCGTCTCCATTATAAAACAGTCTATTATTCAACACTTCAATAGATTTGAGTTTCTCGTTAAATCCTTTATAAATATACTTTAAAAATGCCTCTTTTATTGTCCAAAGTCTCATAATCTCGTGACCATACCAGATGTTATCATCAATTACCGTTTCATTGGAATATATTTCTTCTGGTCTTTTTTGTGTAGAGATTAATCTGTTTTTACGGTTATAATTAATATTTGCTATCTCTTTGTCGGTAAAAACTATTCGTATAAAAGATTCTGTTGGTAGATATTCTGATTTTTCAATATCAATACCAATATTTTTTGAATTTTTACACAAAGCAACTGCTGCATAATCCCCAGAATGGCTAATTGAGATTGTAATGTCTTTAAACTGTTCTAAGAATGGTGCTCCTTCCTTTTTATAGGAAATCTTAACATTTGACAACTTTACATTACTATCAACGAACTGTTTTACCATATTTTTGACGAGAAAACGTCCGCAAATCCACTCAATCTGTTTTTTTAAACTCTTATATTCATTGACCTTATAAATCTCATCGTCAGATAAAAAAGTTATATGGAAATCATGTTGTTCAAATATTTTCTCTCTTTTTATGGAGAAATCTGTGACATCCTTTTTAGGAATCAAAGTTTTCATAAAAAGTGGGATATTCATATAATGGACAATAATTTCAGACTCAGTAGATAATTGTTTTACTATATCTTTGTAGTTGTAAAGCATAATATTATTTAGGTATTAATGGTCAAATAGATATCCTACAGATCTTCTGCTTTTAAAATATACTGGTTTTCTGGGATTTTTTTCAAAATATTTTCTGAGCCTTACCATAAAATTATCAAGAGTTCTTGTTGTTATATCTCCTGAATATCCCCAACCAGCCCCAAGAAGTTCTTGCCTTGAAACTGGTCTTCTACGGTTAGCAATTAGAATTTTAAGTAGTTTAAGCTCCTGCTCTGTCAACACTATCTCACCAGCCTGACCAGAAGCTTTACCAGTTATAAAATCGATATGGTTATCGCCAAACGTAAAACTTTGGTTAGTAATCTTCTCATCCCCATAAAAATGCTGGGATATCTGCCTATTGTTAGGTGTCCAGCTTTGAGATTCTGAATCTTGGGTAGAAGTAGTTGGGCTTTTTGCATACCATGAGGTTCGGGTGATAAGTCTCTCAATTCGCAGTAAAAATTCATCAAGATCAAATGGTTTAGCAAGATAATCATCAACTCCGCATCTAAGTCCATGAATTTTGTCTTCAACGCTGCTTTTAGCAGAGAGAATAAGAACCGGAAGTTTTTCATCCTCTTTGCGAATTGTACGAAGCACTGAAAAGCCATCAATAACTGGGAGCATTATATCAAGAATAATCAAATTGGGATTCCACTCCCTCCAGAATTTAATACCTGTTAATCCATCTGAAGCAATTTTAACATCATAACCTTTGATTAGAAGATTCAATTTAATCCCCTCAGCTATATGAGATTCATCTTCTACAACTAAAATCCTCGTTTTCTCTCTCATTTTCTGAGGAGATTCATCTTTAAATGTCTCCATACTTCCCTTGTTTTGTTATTGCCAAGATACATTTTTTAAAAATATTTTCCATAGATTTTTTATCTTTACTCTCTTGAGTTATTCTATCTGTAGAACAAAAACTATCTCTTGGAAGATATAGGGTGAATATAGAGCCTTTGCCCTTTCCTTCGCTTTTTGCAGTAATACTCCAGCCATGTATCTTTGCAATGCTAAAAACTAAATAAAGACCGAGTCCGCTACCTTTTACATCTGAGCCATTTACCACACCAGCTTGATAGAATTTTCTGAATATTTTTTTTAACTCATGCCTCTCAATACCAATGCCATTATCTTCAAAATCAATCATAAGTTTTTTTCGATAAGGACGAAACGTAATTTTTATATCAGGATTCTCAGACATATTATATTTCATAGCATTTGATAAAATGTTCATTAACAGCATTTCAAAAAGCAGTATATTTACAGGGTATATCAACTTAGCATCTGGATTTTTAATGCTAATATTACAGTTATGAAAAAGAGTTCTATTTTTTTCGCAGAATTTTGCAATTAGCTCAAAAATATCTTGATGGATTAAGTCTGCACTGTAAGCACGACTCTCAATTCTTGCAAGGTTTAATATACTGTTAATGTTTTCAGTAAGGCGACCCACATCGTTTAGCATATATTCACTATATTTTTTGATCTCTTCGGGATCAAGAGGGTGACGGAGAAAAGTTTCAAGATAAATCTTTAGAGATGTCACAGGAGTTTTTAGTTCGTGTGTAAAATTATAAATAAAATTGTGTTGGAGTCTAAAGAGCCTAAGTGTCCGTTGGTAATAAATAAAAGCGAGTAGTATTCCAGTTAAAACAACGGTAACTAAAAGAGTGAGAACAAGAAATGTCATCCCTGTTCTTGATGGAAATATCTGACCCGGGTCTATATTGAACTTCATAATTATAACTTGAAGAGCTGCGGTTATCTCCATGTACCAGTATATTGTTAAGATAAGTGCGGTAGCTAATGATAAAATGGAGCATGCAAAGATAAAAACAGGATGTAGATACCACCTTGATGGATTATAGATATTGATAATCATAGTGACTATTTTGATGAATAGGTTTGGGAATCTAAAGATGGCACAATATATGGAACAGTTATTAGAAATTGCGTTTCTAAGCCTGGCACACTTGTGCACTCAATTGTCCCTCCAAGTTTTTGAGTTACAAGGTTAAAAACAATAGACATGCCAAGACCTGTGCCACCCTTACCACGCATTGTAGTATAGAAAGGATCAAACACTTTATTTAACTGCTCTTGAGTCATTCCCTCTCCATTATCTTTATAACATATTGTCAGCTCTCGATTCTCCCCATAACTTATACTATTTAATGAAATTATAAATAAAATTTGGCAATCCTCTTTCTTATTTTTGAATCCATGTACAACTGAATTGATAACAAGATTGCTTATAATTTGGGAATATACGCCTGGATAAGAAAGTATCTCAATATCATCAGAACATTCTATATTAATAGTACATCTTCTATTACGATAGATTGGTTTAAGGCTTATTAATACCTCTTCAAAATATTTTTTAAGATTAAACAATCGCTTGTCATCAACTGTCTGATCAACTGCAACTTGCTTAAAACTTTTTATGAGGGAAGCTGCTCGCTCCATATTAATAAGTATTGAACATGATACTTCATCCATACTTTTAAGATAAGATTCAAGATCACTTTTTTTTAAATTTCCAGCAATATATAGCTCTTTAATCTCTTGGGTTTTATCTTTAAGAAAAGATGCAGCAGTAATAGCAATACCTACCGGAGTATTTATCTCGTGTGCAACTCCTGCAACAAGACCTCCAAGTGCTGCCATCTTTTCAGACTGCACAAGTTTGTCTTTTGTTTTTTCTAAAGTATCAATAGAGTTAGTAAGTTTTCTATTTGCCTCTTCAAGCTCTTTTCTATAAATCTCTTTTTCTTTTATAAATGAATATCTTTCAAGAGCTTTTTGGATGGAGTGTAAAAGAACCGTCATGTCTTGAATCGGCTTTATTATATAATCCCAAGCTCCAATTCTTAAAGCCTCTACTGTATCTGAGAGGTTACTCGCACTTGAGACGATTATAACTGGAGACTCAGGGGATTTTGTGACAAGATTTTTAAGAACTTCAAATCCATCCATTTTAGGCATGCGCAATTCACATAATACAATATCTGGAGAGTAAAACTCAAAGCATTCAAGCCCTTTTTGACCGTTTTCAGCCTCAATCACTTGATAGTTATAGTCTTCAAGAAAGTTTTTTACGCTATCTCTTATGTGAACATCATCGTCAATAACAAGAATCTTTACAGCTTTGGTTATATTCATCTAAACTTGTCTCTTAGTATAAAGCTGTCTATTAAGTTTATCAGAAATTTTTTAATAGGTTGGTAATTGGTAAAAAATGAGAAAAGTAGTATTCTGGAACGGAAGAGTTGTCAAGATATATAAATAGCGAGGAGTAAAAAAGAGCGGGGAGTAAAAAAAGATAATTTTTCTAAACGGGGTTTGATAAACACAGAAAGTCAACAAGTAAAAAGTAAAAAACAAATAAAAAACCTTAGAAAAACTTCTAAGGTTATATTATAATATTATTCAGGAATAATTTATTTTAATTTTGGCTCCTCAGCACGGATTTGAACCGCGGACCCAGTGGTTAACAGCCACTTGCTCTGCCGACTGAGCTACTGAGGAGCAAACGCTTTATTAGAGCTACAATACTTTAATGGCAGCCCCAAAAGACGTGATGCTTATATATTACCCATTAATAGCTTGTCAAGGAAAATTATTAAAAAAATTGACTTTGAATAAGATAGTATATATTTTATTTATAAAAAATTAATGCACTCAAATAGAAAAGCTCATATTTTAAAGATTTATGGCTGTAGATAATACAATCAGTAAAATTAGTTTCTATAAAAGAGTAAAATATTATTGTCAATAACTCTAATTTTAAGGAGGATGCTATGAATATAAACGGTTACTCTGGATATTCCAATTCTCTATTTAATCCATACAGCTCTGCACCCAACAGTCAAACAGTAGGTGGCGTGCAAAACGATGCTTTGGCTCTAAATAGAGAAGCTACCCAGATAGAGCTTAAGTCCCCACCGTCAAGCACAAACAATGCAAACAATGATTTCAGAGTGAGTATATCTCAAGAGGCTCAGGATACTATACAGCAGAGCAGCCAAACCTCAATGCAGGCGACAGGTTCATCAGCTACAGAGCCATTACCTGTGAATGGTAATAGTACAACTATATCAACTCCAGAAATGGATCAATCACAGCAAGAGGGGCAAGTGATCGAAGCTTTTAGAACAGAACGTACAGATCAAAATCAACAGTTGCAGAAAGCACAACAAGATCAGCAAGTTCAATCGCAATTTTATCAGTCCCCTTATGGACAGATGCCGTTGTCACGTACCAGTATCGATCTGATGGTTTGAGCCATAAACCTAAATTAGGTTCTAAATAATCTTTTTATCCTTTTTATCAAGGATTTTTAATAAAAAATAGGGGGAGGCATCTAATGATACCTGGTATAAATACAGCCGGTTCATATGTGCACTATCAGAGGCAGATTGCTGCCAAAGATGTTACAGCCCCTTTTGTGTCTGAGGTTAAATCTCAGCCTGAAGATAAAAACAGTAGCTCTGATTATAAAATCAACCTAAGTAGAGAAAAAAACAAAATAGAGCAAGATTATTCTAATAAACAATCAACTCTTGAACAAGAGCATAAAAAAAAGATTATTCAGCTTGAATCCCAATATGATAAACAGCAAAGCCAATTGGAACAAGAGTATAGTATAAAAAAACGATCCCTTAATTTTAGCGTTTATGTTTAGTGTTTTATATTATGCAAAGTTTAAGGGTGATTATATTTTAATTCTTCATAGAATAAAATTAAAAGAAATGGAATAAAAGTAATGGTTACTAAAGAGGGAATTGTGACTTGTGTTTTGGGAGCAAAGGCATGGGTTAGAACTACACGATCTAAGTCTTGTGACTCTTGTGAGGCAAAAGATTCTTGTGAGGAGTATTCAAAGATAGAGGAGATGACTATTCAGGTGGAAAATTCACTTGATGTATCAATAGGAGATAAAGTGCTTATCGGCTTTAAAACAGCCCCGCTTCTTAAAGTTACCTTTATGTTATATATATTTCCTATATTACTTCTAATTATCGGGGCTATAGTAGGGGAATCTATAGCTGTTTGGTTAAATGTGGATAAATCTGCAACTTCAATTGTTGTTGGGATGCTGTTTTTTATCATCTCTTTTATATTTATAAGGGTAATCAATAATCTTTGGGCAAATAACAAGGAGTATCAACCATTTATGATGAGATTCATGCAAAAAGTTAGGTCTTGTTCTGCCTCATCATAAAATAAATAACAATAAGCTAATTGTTAATAAATGGGATATAAATATACCTTATCACTTCAAGATTAATCATTAACAATTCATCATCTAAATAGTTCTATAGTTTTAAACTCTTGCCTATCTCCCTTTCTTACAAAATGCCTACCCAATTCTTTATATTATCCACAAAATTCGATATAGCTTCCATTTTTACTTGAATATTATGGTGTTCTGATATAGTAGAGTCAGAGTTTTTTTATATCAGGAAAAATCATGATTTTGCATTTATTTTTTTAAATGTTTTAGTTATGGTTTTAACTTGTCGTATTAACTGTATTTAAAATTTTTACACACTTTAAAGATGAGGGCAATTAACCATGACCTCTAACAAAGATTTACGGATCGCTTCATTATTGGCAGTTGTACTTTTTATTACCGGAATTACCTGTTATGCTGCATTTCCGCCTCCTGAACCTGAAGAACCTGTAAGGTTGATGTTTCAGAATGCTGCGGGAAAGGTACTTTTTACCCACTCTGTGCATAGTCAGGACTATGATCTTTCTTGTCTTGATTGTCATCATAATCTTGAAGATGATGAGGTATATAGTTGCAGAGAGTGTCATAATGCCACAGGTGACGAAAGTATGTTAAGTATAACAGACGCATTTCACGAACAGTGTATAGGCTGCCACAAAGAGAAAGGGGCAGGACCCGTGGAGTGTAATTCATGTCATGCGTTATAATCTGAAAAATAAAGGTAATATGGCACGTTAGCTCTGTGTATAAGAATATTTTTAACTATAATTTATTTAATTATCTTAAATTATTTTAATTTAAAAATATTTACATTGTGCAAAAGAGATGAGTGTTAATTAAACTTAAATATTTAGATTAAACGTATGTATCACCAATTTCACCAGATAAAGGTTTGTTATGATTAAGAGATCGTTTATCGGATTAACTGAACCAAGGCTTAAGTGTGATCTGGTTGAGCCAGGTCCAAAAGAACCGGAAGCCATTTCCATACCACCCAGGTTGATTCTTCTGCTGAACGAACCATTGAACAGCACAAAAGAGACGCTTGTAAAAAAGGGTGATATGGTTAAAAAAGGAGAGAGAATCTTCCTTTATAAAGATAGTAAGGAGTATGTCTCATCTCCCGTTTCCGGCACAATTACATTTATTGCTCCATTTACAGGGGATTTCGGTGCATATGCAACATATTTTGTTGTGGAGACCGGCTCAAAGCAGGATATTGATAGCGGTTTTGCAGAGTGTGCCTCTATTCCCGATATTCAGGCAGCGGACAGCTATCTGAGAGGTATTCCCGGCAATCCACCTCTAAAGTTGCTTGCTGATGCCATTAAGAATGGCAAAACTTCTGTAAATAAGATAGTTATAAGCGGTATTGATGAGGATATTATCTGTACTACACGTCAGTATATTTTGACGAGATTTAGAGATGAGATGGTAAAAGCGGTGACTTTACTCAAGCAGATGACCGGTATCAATGATATTTCCATTGCAATGCCAGAAGCGTTATCAAAACTCTCCGCATTTGGCGGAATGAACATTGTGAGAGTTCCGTCTGATTATGTGCAGTCTCTATCTCCAGTGATTATGGATAAATATCTTGGTGTATCGTTTGTCCCGGGAAAAACTTGTGAAGATCTTGGCGTTTGCTTTATATCAGTGGAAGCAGTTCTATCGCTTCTTAAGGCGTACTCAGAAAAACAGCCTATATATGAAAAAATAGTGACTGTTATAGACAAAAAAGGCAAGAAGAGCAGAGTTTCTGCCACCATAGGAACGCCGATTCACCGTATCTTTAAACAACTTGGTGTTGAAACAGCTGAGAAAGACAGAGTTATTATTGGGGGTCCATTAAGAGGAGTTGCTGTATATACGCTCTATTATCCTGTTACTGCTGATATGGATACTCTTATGGTTCAAGACAACAGCGAAATTCCAATGATATCAGACTATCCATGTATTAACTGCGGTAAATGTGTCAGAATATGTCCTGCTAATGTACCAGTAAATCTTCTGGTGCGCTATCTGGAAGCTACTCTTTACCAAGATGCGGTAGATGCTTGTGAGCTATTTTCATGTATTGAGTGTGGACTTTGCAGTTATGTGTGTAGCGCTAAAATTCCAATTTTTCAGTATATCCGTCTTGGAAAATATGAGCTTATAAAAATGCAATCAGAGATTGAAACGGAGGCTGATAATGGTTAAACAGAACAAATTTACAGTATCCCACGCCCCGTTCTGGCATGATGGTGACAGCATCAAAACAATGAACCTCAATATAATAGCAGCAGCTCTACCTGCTACTCTTTTTGGGGTTTTGCAATTTGGTATGCCGGCGTTTGGTGTAATATGTCTTTCTATTGCAAGTGCAATGGCATGGGAAGCACTTTTTTGCGTGGCATCTAAACGCCATATTATTATCCATGATTATAACTCAGCAGTCATTGGAATGATATTTGGAATGATGCTACCCGCAACTATTCCTTGGTGGATTGTCATAATAGGAACATTTATATGTGTTGTTGTTGGACAGCAGATATTTGGTGGTATTGGAAGTAACCCTTTTAATCCCGCTGTTATTGGTGTTGCAATTCTAAGTCTTTCATGGAAACCTCTTTTCGATTTTGATTCAGCACTTGTAAACTATCAGTTTAGCTTTACTGCTCTTGATCCTCTTGGTGCTCTTAAGCATCAAGGTACTGGCGTTGTGGATATATTCTCGCTATCTTCTCTGTTAATGGGTAGCCAAGTGGGTGCAATTGGCACAGTTTTTGGTATGGGTATTGTAGCAGGAGGTCTTTACCTTATTATAAGAGGTTATATAAGATGGGAGATATCTTTATCTTATATTGCCGGTATAATTATAACAGCATGGATATTTAATATTACTGCTCCAGATAAATATGCCATTCCTATGTTTCACCTGCTTACTGGCTATACTCTATTTGGTGCTTTCTTTCTTGCCACTGAAACTTCTTCGTCACCGGTCAATCTAATTCCTATGCTTATATATGGAGTTATGGGTGGATTTTTAACTATTCTTATCAGAAATATTGGTATTTACCCTGATGGTACAATGTATGCTATCTTACTTATCAATTTGATAAATCCACTTATTGATAAGATAAGACCAAGGGCTTTTGGAAAAGGGGGCAAAAAATGCGAGAAATGATAAACATGGTTGTTGTTTTAACGCTTTTAAGCGCTCTTTCAGGAGGTTTGCTTGCTGCTGTTAGAACAGGAACAAAGGATCAGATTGAACAGCAAGTGTTAAAGTTTCAGAAAGCTCCTGCTATTAAGCAAATTTTGAGTGACGTGTCTAATGATCCTCTTCAAGACAGGTTTAAAATTATGGATAACGATCAGGAGTTAACTTTCTTTGTTGGTAAACATGATGGAACCCCCGATTCTATTACTTTCGAGACAAGCGGTAAGGGATTTGGTGGTGATATCGGTCTTATGGTTGGAATTAATATCGAATCTGATCAAATTATTGGTGTTGCAGTAACAACTCACAGTGAAACTCCCGGTCTTGGCTCTAAAGCTAAAGATGATCCAAAATTCGCATCTCAATTTGCAGGTATGACAATGGATAAAAACCTTGCCATTAAGAAAAATGGTGGTGAAATAGATATAATATCTGGTGCCACCATAACATCTGCAGGTGTATCTTTAGCAGCGCAGAAAGCTCAGGAGATATATACAAGACTAAAAGCTGAAATTCACAAACAAGCTTCGCAGATGGCAAATTAGTATTCACGTTTGTGAGTGAATTAATATGCTCATATCGCAAGTTAATAGTACTGCTTTACAAATTAGGAGATTAATTTTATGGCACAATCCATGGTAAAAGAGTTTACCAAGGGACTTTGGGCAGAGCTTCCTCCATTTAGATTAGTTCTGGGTCTTTGCCCTGTCTTGGCTGTAACAAAATCTGTTGAAAATGGTATTGGAATGGGTGTTGCAACTACCTTTGTATTGGTATGCTCCAATCTTCTTGTCTCTCTTTTGAGAAATATAATACCTTCAAAAGTAAGGATAGCCTGCTTTATCGTAATTATAGCTACTTTTGTTACTGTAGTTGAATTGGTAATGCAGGCATATACGTATCCACTTTTTCTTAAATTAGGAATTTTTATTCCTCTTATTGTTGTAAACTGCATTGTTCTTGGTAGAGCAGAGGCGTTTGCTTCTAAAAACTCTCCTTTTCTCTCAATTGCAGATGGTCTTGGAATGGGAATTGGTTTTACATTATCATTAGGTGCACTCGGTGCTGTGAGAGAGTCTCTTGGGAATGGGACAATTCTTGGAAACCCAGTCTTTGGACCTGAATTTCAACCCTTTACTTTTATGGTTGAAGCCCCAGGTGCTTTTGTCTGCCTTGGTTTAATGCTCTGTTTAATGAACCTTATAGGTAAGAAATAAAAAGGAGATAAATTAATATGGGTGACTATTTTGTTCTTGCCATAAGCTGCATTCTTGTAAACAATATTCTCCTTGCGCAGTTTTTGGGTAACTGTCCCTTTTTGGGCACTTCAAAAAAGATGGAGACAGCCACAGGTATGGCAATGGCTGTTATTTTTGTATTGGTGTTAGCTGGTATTATAACATGGATTACAGATAACTATCTCTTAAAACCACTCAACATTGAATTTTTAAGAACTCTATCCTTTATTCTTGTTATTGCATCTTTAGTACAATTTGTGGAGATGTTTCTTAAAAAGAGCATCCCAGCCCTCTATGCAGGTCTTGGTATATTTCTCCCACTTATTACTACAAACTGTGCTGTAATGGGTGTATGTTTAATTAACATTAACGAAGAATATACTTTTATGCAGTCTGTTGTCTCTTCGTTTAGTTATGCTGTTGGCTTTGGACTTGCTCTGATACTTTTTGCAGGCATAAGAGAGAGAATAATTATTGCAAGGGTACCTAAACCTCTTCAAGATACCTCAATTGGTCTTGTTACTGCCGGCATGATTGCATTATGCTTTTTTGCCTTTAAAGGAATGGTTTAATAACCCACTAATGAGGTGATTATGACAGAAGCAATTCTATTTATGCTGGGCATTGGCGGTGTTTGTGGTGTTCTGCTCAGTTTTGCGTCAAAAATATTTTATGTATATGAAGACCCGAGAATATCAAAGGTGGAAAATAACTTGGCTGGAGCAAACTGTGGCGGCTGCGGATATGCTGGTTGCAGTGCAGCAGCACAAGCTGTTGTAGCTGGTAATGCCCCTCCGAATGTCTGTGTGATCTCAAGCTCTGAGGGAGTTGCAAAGGTAGCTGAGGTTATGGGCATGGATCCAGGTACCGCAGAGACACGTCAGGCATACAGCATGTGCGATGGTGGCATACGTGCTTCCAATAAATATCACTACCTTGGAGTCACTTCATGTAGTGCAATGTCTGTAGTGTTTGGCGGTCAGCGTGATTGTCATATTGGATGTTTAGGTCTTGGGGATTGTGTTAAAGCGTGTAACTTTGGTGCATTGACTATGGGTAAGCACGGTTTTCCTATAGTAGATGAGAATAAATGTGTAGGGTGCGGAGCTTGTAACAAAGCGTGTCCTAAAGATATTATTGAAGTTAAAACTATGTCTGAAAAACTTCTTAAGTTTAATCAGATGAATGATCCTCTTGCACCATGTTCTCAAACTTGTCCTGCTGAAATAGATATTCCCCAATATATAAGTCACATAAAAAATGGAGACTATCTTAATGCAGTCCAGACGATTCGCATGAGGAATCCACTTCTTCTATCTTGCGGAAGAGTGTGTCCTCATCCGTGTGAAAATGATTGTAGAAGGGGCATTGCAGATGAACCTGTATCTATCAATCAACTTAAAAGATTTGCTGCAGATTATGAGATGAACTCTGGTTCAAGAGTTCCTATTAAATGTGCACCAGATACAGGCAAAAAAGTTGCAATTATTGGCGGTGGTCCTGCGGGATTAAGTTGTGCGTATTTTCTAAGACGTGTAGGGCATCAAGTTACTATTTTTGAGGCAATGCCTGAACTTGGCGGTATGCTCAGATATGGTATCCCTGAATATAGACTCCCCAAAAAGGTCTTAGATTGGGAAATTGAGGGAATTACAAAACTTGGTATTGAGACGCACACCAATGTTAAATTTGGTTCAGACTTTGGTTTAGGCTCTCTTGTTGCTGCTGGTTATGAAGCTGTGTTTATTGGTATTGGAGCATGGAAAGATCATGCTCTTGGGATACCAGGAGATGATCTTAAAGGGTGTTTTAACGGAATTAAATTCCTCTCCACAGTATCTTCACTTGTCTCTTCTGGCATATCTCAAGGCGATGTATCAATAAGAGAAAAGATGAACCTTGGAAAGAGAGCCGCTGTTGTTGGCGGAGGAAATACTGCAGTTGATTGTGCAAGAACTATGTTAAGACTTGGACTTGAGAAGGTCTATATGGTCTATCGCCGTACAAGAAACGAGATGCCTGCGAATGAGGTTGAGATTGTAGCTTCTGAACATGAAGGAATTGAGTTTGTATTTTTGGCTGCACCTTCAAGAGTTGTTGGTAATGAAGCTGGTGAGGTGACTCATCTTGAATATCTTAGAATGGAGCTTGGTGAACCAGATGCGAGCGGCAGAAGAAGACCTGTTCCAGTTAAAGGATCTGAAACGCTGCTTGCTGTTGATACAATAGTAACAGCTATTGGTCAGGCTCCAGATGCAACTTTTAAAGAGGAGACATCAAGGAGAATATCCCAGTTGACTTTAACTCGCTGGAGCACGATTGACAACAATCCAGCCACTCTTCAATCTTCAATACCATATATCTTTACTGCTGGAGATGCTGCAACTGGTCCAGCTCTTGTTGTTGATGCAATTGGTGGAGGAAGGCGTGCTGCAAGATCAATTGATCTGTTCCTAAAAGGTAAAACAGTTGAACCAGTAAAAGACTCTCTTCAAAAGAAACGTATTCCAGAGTCTGTATTTAAGACAATTTCGGGAGTGCAACCTATTAAAAGAGCAGTAATGCCTGAACTTCCAGTAAATAGAAGACTTGACTCTTTTGTTGAAGTTGATCTTGTATTACCAGAAGATGAGGCTCTTGCCGAGGCAAATCGTTGCCTTAGTTGTTGCAGAATCTGTTACAATCCAGATAAAAAATCTGCATAATATTAGATTTATAGAGATACTTCTTATTAATTTTTAAAAAGGGCATGAATATCTTATTTCATGCCCTTTTGTTATTCTAATTGTGTGACAGATGACTAAAAAAAATATTATCAGGATATTTATTATATTAGCCTATATAGTTGCTTCTTATCAGTTTTGTCATGATTTAGCCTATGCTGATAAAAAAACTGCATTAATTGATAGCAATTTGAATATTGAGCTCTTTTCTGGCAGTACAATGGGAACCACCTACCATATTAAGGTGGTTATGCAAAATAGTGGAGAAACTCAGAGAGAGATAAAAAGAGGCTCTTTACACAGATTAATTGACGATAAGTTAAAACAGGTAAATCAAAGTATGTCTGTTTATATACCTGACAGTGAGATTTCTATCTTCAATAAATCAGCTAAGGGTGACGTTATAGAGATATCCCCTCAGTTTAATAGCGTCATGGCAACTGCACAGCAGCTTTATAACATTACAGAAGGCTCATGGGATGGAACTGTGAAACCACTTGTTGATCTATGGGGCTTTGGAACTTCTAAAGAGATCACTTCTATACCTTTGGCTGAAACAATAAAAGCATATCTTCAAACTAAAGGGTTTAACCAAATCAATATAAATATAAAAAATATGACTCTTCAAAAGAAAAATGCTGCTATTAATATTGATCTTGGTTCAATTGCTAAAGGTTTTGGCGTTGATGAAGTTGCACGCCTTCTTAAAGATGAAGGGTATGCTAATTTTCTTGTGGAAATTGGTGGAGAGCTCTTTACATTAGGAGAGAAAGCTAATGGAGAACCTTGGATGGTTGGTATTAGTAAACCTAATAAAGGTGGTTTTTCTGGAAAAAATGTCTCTATATTTAATGATATTTATTACGCTCTGCCTCTTAGAGATAAAGCACTTGCAACCAGCGGAGATTATAACCGCTTTACTACCATTAAAGGGAAAACATACTCTCATATAATCAACCCTGTTACAGGCTATCCTGTTGATAATGGAGTGGTTAGTGCTTCAGTAATTGCTGATAACTGCACATTTGCAGACGGGCTTGCTACAGCACTTATGGTTATGGGGCATGAAAAGGGGATTAATTTAGTAAATACTCTTGAAAATGTAGAGTGCCTTATTGTTGTTAAAAATAAAGATGGCAAACTAAGAGATTATAAGTCAAAATCGTTTCCCTTGCCATGAATCTCTTTGTTCAAGAGTTTTTTGTATCATGTTAAATGTTGAGTGTTTATCAAGTGCCCACTCTGGTGCTGCAAGCTCTTTAGGATGAGGGTCTCCTGTAATTCTTTGAATGACTATATTTTGAGGAAGATGTTCAATAAGATCGCAGACAGTCTCCACATAATTTTTTTGAGTCATACAGGTGTAGTTGCCGTTTTTCCACATCTTCTCTAAAATAGTCTCTTTCACAACATAAAGAAGGTGAATCTTAACCCCCTGAATCCCAATTCCCCCTATCTTTTGGGCAGTTTCAACCATCATCTCTCTTGTCTCTTCTGGAAGACCTAAAATTAGATGTGCGCATATATTGATTCCCTTATTTACAGATGAGTCTATGTAATTATTATTGCTCTCTAAATATTGTGGAGCATTTTTAATTGATTCTCTTTTTTTTACCATCTCAACAGCTTTTAGAAAACATTCAAAATTATGTCCCCGATTTATTAATCGAAGTGTTCTGTCATGGCTTGATTGAAGACCGTATTCTAACCAAACAAGATATTTGTCAGTATATGAGGCAATAAGATCAATTTTTTCTTGATCAATACAATCTGGTCGAGTACCAATTGCCATTCCTATGACACCATCTACTTTAAGAGCCTCATCATACATATTTTTCATTCGTTCACATGATGTATATGTGTTTGTATATGATTGAAAATAGACTAAGAACTTTTTTGCATTGTATCTACGAGCCATAGCATTACGACCAAGTTCAATCTGCTCTGTTATTGACAAACCTTTGCTCCAGAGTCCTGAACCTGAACCTTTGTTGTTGCAGTAAATACAGCCTCCTTTTGAGATAGAACCATCTCTGTTAGGACAGTCAAGTCCAGCATCAACAACAATTTTTTGTACTCGTTCTCCATAAAGAGATTTTAAATAAGAGTTGTAGTCTCTATATCTTCTGTCTGTCATAAATTCTAATATCCAAATTTTATAATTTTACTTTTTACAGAGCTGTGAGATATTTTATCTTTTAAATAGATAGATTAAAGTTTCTCATAGTAACCACTAATTGATTATTAGTTAACTGAAAATTGCTATTTACCAAACCTCTTCTTGACCCAAATCTCAAGCAGATATATAGTAAACCTCTATGAAATTCTACAAAAAAAAATATGATATTATTGTTATTGGAGCAGGTCATGCAGGATGTGAAGCTGCTCTTGCTGCTTCAAGAATGGGCTGCAAAGTCCTTCTTATGACTATTGATCTTGATAAAATTGCTTCTATGCCATGTAGCCCTTCAATTGGAGGTACTGCAAAGGGGCAACTTGTTAAGGAAATTGATGCACTTGGTGGCTTTATGGCAAAAGCATCAGACGCATCTGCTATACAATATCACACTCTTAACACCCGAAAGGGACCTGCTGTTCAAGCTACAAGAACCCAAAACGATAAGCAAAAATACCATCAGGTTATGAAGTTTGCTTTAGAAAGTGCAAGTAATCTTGATATCAAACAATCCATGGTTGAAGATATAGTTATTGAAGATGGTAGAATCAAAGGAATAGTAGAGAGAACTGGTATGGGTTTTGAAGCCGATGCAGTTATTCTTGCTACTGGTACATTTCTTAAAGGACTTGTCCATATTGGTGATAAGGCTATTGACTCTGGAAGAGCGGGTGAATTTGCTTCGATTGCTCTTGCACACTCTCTTGAAAAGCATGGCTTTACACTTGGCAGAATGAAAACCGGAACTCCGCCAAGACTTCATAGAGACTCAATAGATTTTTCATACTTTACTCCTCAGGAATCTGATCCTTTTCCAACTCCATTCTCTTTCTCTACAGAAAAACTTACTAATAAAACGGTGTCAAGCTACATTGGTCACACCAACAAAGAGCTTCACGATTTTGTAAGATCTAATCTTCAATATTCTGCACTATATGGGGGGTATATTCATGGACGTTCTGCAAGATACTGCCCATCATTTGAAGATAAAATAGTAAAATTTCCTGAAAGAGAGAGTCATCAGATAATATTGGAGCATGAAGGGTTAAATACTCTTGAGATATATGCAAGCGGTCTTGGCAACAGCCTTCCATGGGAGATACAGGTTGAATTGGTGCGTATGGTAAAAGGTCTTGAAAATGCTGAAATTATCCGCCCTGCGTATGCTATTGAGTATGATTATTTGAACCCACAGCAGCTCTATCCAACACTTGAGACTAAACGAATTAAAGGGCTTTTTCTTGCTGGTCAGATAAACGGCACTTCAGGTTATGAAGAGGCAGCAGCCCAAGGAATTTGGGCTGGAATAAATGCAGCTTGTGCTATTCAAAAACGCCTTCCATTTATTCTTGACAGATCAGAAGCATATATTGGAGTTATGGTAGATGATCTTGTGACTAAAGGGACCCAAGAGCCTTACAGAATGTTTACATCAAGGGCTGAATATAGACTTTTGTTAAGAGAGGATAATGCTGATTTAAGGCTTATAGAAAAGGCTTATGATTTGGGGCTTGTGGATAACGATATCCTTTCACGAACAAGAGAGATTGAGCGAGCTACTAAAAATGAGATAAATCGAATAAAATCATTTGTTGTTAAACCGTCAGAGAGTGTTAATATGTGGCTTGAATCTTTTAATACTCCACCTATCACAAATGGAGTTAAGTTAGATCAAATATTAAAACGTGCACAACTAAACTATTCAACTGTTGAGCATCTTGCACCTTCACCTGAAAAACTTGAGCTAAGGGTTAAAACTCAAGTTGAAATTGAGATAAAGTATGAAGGGTATATCTTTCGCCAGCAGAGTGAAATCAAAAAGTTTAAAGATATGGAGAAAATCAAAATTCCCGAAAGTATAGATTATAGAACCATACATGGACTTTCTAATGAAATCAGAGAAAAACTGATTAATATCATGCCAGAGTCTTTAGGACAGGCTTCTCGAATTGATGGTATGACTCCTGCCGCCTTATCGGTCATTATGATTGGTATCACTGCTTTAAGAAAAAATCAGCAAGTCTGAGTTCACAAATCTTGAAATCTTGACACAGATTAAATTCAGTTTATTTTAGTTGCGTAAATAGGATTTTAATAAATCAAAACGCAATAATTGCAATATGTTGATTATATCAGTGTAAATGTGTTTATATAAGAGGTATGTAAAAAATGGCTGAGACAGATTACTATAAAATTTTAGGAGTAGATAAGAGTGCTACTCCTCAGGAACTTAAAAAAGCGTATCATAAATTGGCACTCAAATATCATCCTGATAAGAACAAAGATGATAAAAATGCAGAGGCAAAGTTTAAATCCATAAGTGAAGCATACGCTGTTCTAAGCGATAAAGAGAAACGTCAACAATATGATACTTACGGTTCAGCAGGTTTTCAGCAAAGATATTCTAAAGAGGATATTTTTAAGAATTTTGATATTAGTGATATTTTACGGGAATTTGGCTTTGGACAAAATTTTGGTGGTGCAAGTTTTGGGCGAACCTTTACAACCAGTGGAGGGTTCTCGAATGCTGGAGGCTTTGCAGGTGGTGGATGTTCAGGTCATACAGGTAGAAACCCATTTGGACAGGGAATGGGGAGTCAACATACCCGCCAGACACAAGGTAATGATATTGAATATGAAATCGCTCTTACTCTTGAAGAGATGATAAATGGATGTCAAAAGACTGTTACTATAAACCATGCTGGTAATGTTGATACAATAACTGTAAAAATTCCAAAAGGTATGACTGTTGGTAAGAAGATAAGAGTTCCTGGTAAGGGAGAGCCAAGTCCATACGGTGGTCATAGAGGCAATCTTCTGATTAAATCCAGACCTATTTCTCACCCAAATTTTGAAATAGATGGTAATGATATCTCTACTTCAAAAGAGATTAAACTTACAGAGGCTATACTTGGAAGTAAAATAGATATCTCAACTCCTTTGGGTAAGGATATTACAATAAATATCCCACCGGGAACAAAACATAAATCAAGGCTCAGATTGGCACAACAGGGTATTCCCTACATGAATAAAGAAGAGTGCGGAGATCTATTTGTTGTCATCTACGTGAATATTCCTAAAGAACTTAATGGTAAGCAGAAAAAACTTGTTGAAAAACTTGCAGAAACAGGATTATAAATAAATTATGACAAAACTGATTCCAATGATATCTGCAGAGGATATAAAAAGACAAATCAAAGAGGTTGCTGCTCTTATTTCAAAAGATTACAACGGTAAAAAATTAGTACTTGTTGGTATTCTAAAAGGTTCATTTATATTTCTTTCTGATATTACAAGAGAAATTACTATTGAACATGAAATTGATTTTGTTGGCGCCTCAAGCTACAAAGGCACAAAAACTACTGGAAAGATTCAATTTACTAAACTGCCAGATATAAACTTTGAGAATAAAGATATTCTTATTATCGAAGATATTGTGGATACTGGAATAACTCTTACAGCTCTTGTTAGATATTTTAAAACTTTACAACCTGCTTCAGTTAAAATATGCACATTAATTAATAAGAGTGAACGCCGTGAAATCCAAATAGATATTGATTATTCGTGCTTTAATGTTGCAAAAGGCTTCATTGTAGGATACGGACTTGACTATAATGAAAAATATAGAAATCTTCCCGCAATTTTTGATCTTAAATTGTAAGTAAATCCGGCATGAAATTTAAAATTTAGAAAGATTTGTTGCTGGCTGAACATCAGATGACAAGGGGAAACTTATGATTATCACCTGTGAAAAGTGCTCAACAAAATTCAACCTTGATGAATCAATACTAAAGAAAGAAGGTTCTAAAGTCCGCTGTAGCATCTGCAGACACATATTCAAAGTCTCTCCCCTTGATATTGAAAGTCCTAAAGTCTCTTCACAAAATTTGCATTCTCAATTAGAAGTATCTGAACCAAAAGAGGACTCATTAAAACAAGAGCCTTTAAAACCAGTTTCACCTGAACCTTTAGTTAGTAAAATAGATATAGATAGTGAGGATAAACTTGATATAGAAATTGAACCTGTATCTAAAGAAGAGAAAGTCTCACCGAAGTTAGTAAAAGAGT
>CAYRLG010000022.1:0-72193 GCA_964425195.1 uncultured Desulfobacterales bacterium | reverse complement strand
GTCGATAAGACTAATGTAACCATGTGTGATTAGCATTGAGACTTATAGGGCAGCCCAAAGGAGTATAAAAATGGATATATTAATTGGAAAAATTCCACAAATTGAGGCTTTTGAAAGAATAGAATCAAAACCTCAAAGGGTTGAAAATGAAAGTGTGATCGAGGCAAAGATGCTCAATATTAGACCTCCAAGAAAAAGAAGGAGCAAGCCTCCAAAAGGGGAGGAGCGTAGAAGTGACAGGGGATATCAAGACCCTGGAAATAGTCGTGTCATAGTGCTTCTTATTCCTGAAGGTAATAAAATTCCAAAAGAGATTGAATCTGGAAATTACAGAGTATTTTTAAGGTTTGCAAAAGGTGCTAAGAAGGACTCTTCAGAGCCTGTTCGTTCTAATCCAAAATCAGAGCTTTTAGAAAATAATATCAGTATAGTTGTATAAATTAGGTTTAAGAGCTAAGTTTAAAGAGACTAAACAATTTTGGCAAACATGGATTATCCATTACTATTAAAATATTTAACAAAAATATCATTTTAAGTTTATCTATCATAAATAATTGCTTAAGTCTTCTTGACATAATAAAAAAACGACTGTACATTATTTTTCGACAATCAAGTGTCTTTCCGTGAAGCTGTATAGTTGATAATCTGCAAAAGACTCCCTTTTGAAATACCTAAGCATAATCTATATTTGAATATAATATTCTTCCAATAGAACCAATCGTAATCAAATAAAAAATCAGACGATAATGTTGTTTAAAATTATATATTTACTATTGTGTGCTTAAGGTATGATAATGTTCTAAATATCCCTTAGAATGAACTACTGCAAAACCATTTCAGTATATCCAACTTATTCATTGGAATTCATTTAGAAACCCAAACTATTTAATGTCTCATCTAAGGTAATAGATTATTATTGCACTTAATTGATTTTATATAATGTAATGCGTCTTTTATTAAATCTTTTGGAACTCTATTCTTATGGTTGGTAAGCTCCTTTTATAATAACTATCTGTTTTAACTTTAAAATAATTTACGGGGTATTTGCATGAATCTTGAAAAGCTGCAAAGAATGAAGATTAGTGAGCTTACTGAGCTTGCTAAAAAATATAAAATTAAGGGCATTGGTGGAGTTAAGAAACAGGAGTTAATTTTTGCCATACTTCAAGCAGCTATTGAAGAGAGCGGACAGATTTATGGCGAAGGAACCCTTGAGATTTTGCCTGATGGATTTGGGTTTCTAAGAGCACCTGATTACAATTATCTTCCAGGTCCAGATGATATTTATGTATCTCCTTCACAAATACGTAGATTTAACCTTAAGACAGGTGATACTATCTCTGGTTTGGTCAGACAACCAAAAGATTCTGAGAGATACTTTGCTCTTCTAAAAGTTGAAGCAGTTAATTTCAATAACCCTGAACTTGCTGCTGAGACTATCCTTTTTGACAATCTTATCCCCCTTTATCCCGACCGTAAAATGAACCTTGAGTCATCACCCGATAACTACTCTATGCGTATTATTGATCTGATGTCTCCTATTGGATTTGGGCAACGAGGATTGATAGTTTCACCTCCAAGATCAGGAAAAACAATGCTGTTAAAGAATATTGCCAACAGCATGATTGCTGCCCATGACAATATTATTCCAATGATTTTGCTGATAGATGAGCGTCCTGAAGAGGTTACAGATATGTCTCGTTCTGTTAAGGCTGAAGTAATAAGCTCAACTTTTGATGAACCATCTGAAAGACATGTTCAAGTAGCAGAGATGGTTCTTGAAAAAGCAAAAAGAATTGTAGAGCAGGGCAATGATGTGGTTATTCTTCTTGATAGCATAACACGCCTTGCAAGGGCTTATAATGCAGTTATGCCTCCGTCTGGTAAAATTCTTTCAGGTGGTGTTGATTCAAATGCACTTGACAGACCTAAACGCTTCTTTGGTGCTGCCAGAAATATTGAAGATGGGGGAAGTTTAACCATTATTGCAACAGCCCTTGTTGATACTGGAAGTCGTATGGATGAGGTGATCTTTGAGGAGTTTAAAGGGACGGGTAACATGGAGCTTGTGCTTGATCGTAAACTTGCTGACAGAAGAATTTTTCCCGCTATAAATATTAATAAATCTGGGACCAGAAAAGAGGAGTTACTCCTTGATCCTCAGACCTTAAATCGTGTATGGATACTCAGAAAACTTCTTTCTGGTTTAAATACTGTTGATAGTATGACATTTTTACTTGAAAAAATGCAGGGAACAGAGGATAATAAAGAGTTTCTTGATTCAATGAATTCATAGAGAGTTATATATTTTAAACTTTTTGGTTTTTATAATCCTGATACTTTAATTTAAATAATTTTTATAGTTAGTTTTAATCAATCCATATTCTTGCAATAAATTTAGAAAAATAAGGAGTTAGTTGATATGAAAAAAGATATACATCCTGATTACAAGGTAACAACAGCTTCATGTGCTTGCGGTAGTGTACTTGAAGTTGGTTCTACAAAAGAGAATATTAAAGTTGAGATATGTTCTAAATGTCATCCTTTTTTTACAGGCAAGCAGAAACTTGTTGACACTGCAGGAAGAGTTGATCGTTTTAGAAAAAAATATGCTTCATTTAATGCGGCTGCTGAATTAAAAAAATAGATAATACACTTTAAATCATAGGGGGAATCAGGTGTAAAAGCACCTTTTTCCCTTTTGTTTTTTGTGTCAACTGCTAAAATGACAGGGCAATTACAGGGCATTGAATCATGATAGATAAATTACATGGCATTGAAGAGCGTTTTATTAAACTTGAACAACTTCTTGGTGACCCTGCTGTTATTTCTGATCAAGTTAAATATCAGAAATACCTCAAAGAGCATGGAGAGCTAAGTAAGCTTGTTACAGCATTTAGAGAGTATAAATCTATTTTGCTTGAAATTTCGGGCTCAAAAGAGTTGTTAAAAGACCCTGATCCTGATATCAGAGATATGGCAAATGAAGAGTTGGGTTCACTTGAGGAGAAACAGCTTAAATTAGAATCTGAGCTACAATTTCTTTTAATGCCCAAAGATCCACGAGATGAGAAAAATGTAATTCTTGAGATTAGAGCTGGAACAGGCGGTGAAGAGGCTGGGCTTTTTGCGGCTGATCTATTTAGAATGTACTCAAGATATGCAGAGTCAAAGGGTTGGGGTGTTGAAATTATTGAGAGCAGTGAATCCTCTACTGGAGGTTTTAAAGAGGTGGTCTCCATGATTAGAGGAAAAGGTGTTTTTAGTAGTTTTAAATATGAAAGTGGCATACACCGAGTGCAAAGAGTCCCAGAAACAGAGGCTCAAGGCAGGGTTCACACATCAGCCGTTACAGTGGCAGTACTTCCAGAGGCAGAAGATGTTGAGCTTGAGCTAAATCCCGCTGATTTAAAGATCGATGTATTTCGCTCTTCAGGTCCTGGAGGACAATCTGTAAACACAACTGATTCTGCAGTCAGAGTTACTCACCTTCCAACGGGCATCATTGCAACATGTCAGGATCAGAAATCTCAAATCAAAAATAAAATACAGGCTATAAAAGTTCTAAAAGCTCGTATTCTTGATGCTATGGTTCGGGAGAGTGAAGAGAAAAGAGCCGCTCAACGCAAAGATCAAGTTGGATCTGGTGATAGAAGTGGACGTATCCGCACATACAATTTCCCACAAGGAAGAGTAACTGATCACCGTATTGGTCTGACACTCTACCGGCTTGAGAGTATCATCTCTGGTGATATTCAAGAGATTGTTGACGAGCTTAGAACCTATTATCAGGCGTTAGCACTTAAAGAGGCTCAATAATCACAGTGGGTAAAATTAAATTTATAGACTATATTATATGCCGTCAGACAAAATTTTAAAAGAGACATGGACAATCCTAAAGCTGCTATTATGGACAGAGGGATATTTTAGCTCTTATAATATTGATAGCCCAAGGCTGACTGCTGAAATTCTTCTTTGTCACGCATTAAATATCCGTAGGATAGATCTCTATCTTCAATTTGATCGCCCTTTAAATAAAGGTGAACTTTCAACATACAAATCCTTTATTAAGCGAAGGGTTAGAAGAGAGCCTGTTGAATATATTACTGGAATCAAAGGATTTTGGGAGTCTCAATTTACTGTAAATTCTGAGGTGCTTATTCCAAGACCAGACACAGAGATACTTGTAGAGGCTTCACTTGTAGAGATTGAGCAGAAGAGAAAAAAGAAAAAAGAAAATAATTTTAAGGTGCTGGAGCTTGGTACTGGTTCAGGTGCAATTGCTATCTCTCTTGCAAAAGCGAACCCTGATATCTATTTTTTTGCAACTGATATATCTCTAAGGGCTGCTATTGTTGCAAAACAAAACAGCGTTAACGAGGCTTCTTCTCTTGCCCCTCCCTCTTTAGATGTCTCTATGAACGATTTAAGTGTTTATAGGGAAAAACTATATTTGCCTAACCTTTCGTTTCTTGTTGGCTCATGGTTTTCTCCTATAAAATGTGGCACAAAGTTTGATTTAATTATTTCAAATCCACCCTATATCCCAACTGGTGATATTGATACTCTTCAGGAGGAGGTCAAAGATTATGAACCTCGTCTTGCATTAGATGGTGGGCAAGATGGACTTTCGTGTCTAAGAGAGATTATGCTGTCAACTCCGAACTATCTTTTATCAGGTGGAGTTTTACTTATGGAGATAGGTTTTGATCAATGGCAGAGAGTTGAGCATGAGGTTGCCCTCATTTCAAAGTATGAAGAGGCTACATTTATGAAAGATTATGCAGGACATAATCGTGTAGTTCATTTAAAAAAGAGATGATGTTTTTTTACAGTAGAGAAGAAAATAAAAGTTATTGAAAATAAATACAAGATTTGATAAATCTCATAAGATTTTTTGTTTATGGTGACATCTTTAAGTCATCTCTCACACTCTCTGATTTAATACAAGGTGCCTGTTTATGAATTAAAATAGTTCAAAATGGTGGATATTAAAGAAGACGGGAGTGGCGGTTAAACCTTTGATTAATTATTTATGGAGAAAAAATGGCATACGTATCAATGAGACAACTCCTTGAGGCAGGAGTACATTTTGGTCATCAGACCAGACGTTGGAATCCCAAAATGAAAAAGTATATTTTTGGGGCAAGAAATGGTATTTATATTGTTGACCTTCAGCAGACAGTAAAAATGTTTAGAGACGCTTATGACTTTATTGTTGATGTTGCTGCACAGGGTAAAACTGTTCTTTTTGTGGGAACAAAAAAACAGGCAAGAGAGTCAATTTATGAAGAGGCAAATCGCGCTAATACCTTTTATGTTCAAAATAGATGGCTTGGTGGAATGTTAACAAACTTTCAGACTATAAAAAAGAATATCAGCAGATTTGACTATCTAAATACTATTGAATCTGATGGAACAATTGAGGATTATCCAAAGAAAGAAAGGTCACAGATGCTCAAGGAGAAGGAAAAGCTTGAGTCTGATATTGGCGGTATTAGTAAAATGAAGAATCTTCCCGGGGCAATTTTCATTATTGATCCTAAAAATGAAGCTATTGCCGTCAGTGAAGGTAAGCGTCTTGGAATTCCAATTGTTGCGGTTGTCGATACCAACTGTGATCCTGACGATATTGACTATGTGATTCCGGGTAATGATGATGCTATTCGTTCCATTCGTCTCTTCACATCAAAAATCGCTGATGCCTATATTGAAGGCAGGGAGAGATATGAAGAGAAACGTCAGGCCGGATCAGATAAAAATGATTTTGAGGAAGAAGATGTAAAACCTGACTACGATGATGATGGAGCAGAAAGAATGTTGATTGCAGATGGTTCTGACGGTCCAGTAGTTGAAAAAATTAGAAGAAGAACAGCCGGAAGATAGACCATATTCTGGCTTTAGAATATATTTTTAAGGAGAGATGTAAAATGGCTGAGATTACAGCAGCAATGGTAAAAGAGCTTAGAGAGCAGACCGGTTCTGGTATGATGGACTGCAAACGGGCATTAGCAGAGACAAACGGTGATCTTGAAAAAGCATTGGATTATCTGAGGAAAAAAGGTCTTGCTAAAGCACAGAAAAGGGCGGGGAGGGCAACTTCAGAAGGTATTATCTACTCATATATACATGCAGGTTCTAAACTTGGTGTTATGGTTGAGGTGAACTGTGAATCTGATTTTGTTGCAAAAACAGCAGATTTTCAAGAATTTGCTAAAAATGTAGCAATGCACATTGCGGCAGCCAACCCAAGAGGGCTTAACCCAGAAGATATTCCACAATCTGTTATTGATAGAGAGAGAGAGATCTATAGAGCACAGTGTCTTGAGCAAGGAAAACCTGAAAATATGGTTGACAAGATTGTTGAAGGTCAAATTCAGAAATTTTATAAAGATTCCTGCCTTATGAGCCAACAATACATTAAAGACCCTAAAAAGACAGTTGGTGAAATGACAACGGAAGCTATTGGAAAGATTGGTGAAAATATCACTGTAAAGAGATTTGTAAGATTCCAGGTAGGCGAGTAATATTTAAGGAGATGACATCAATGGAGATCGAACAATTTAAGAGTGATCCTATAAAAAATATATCTGAATCTGTGATGGTAAGACCTGAATTTGAGAGAGTTCTTATTAAGCTTAGTGGGGAGGCTCTCATGGGAGATCAAAAGTTTGGCATAAAGCCGGAGATGATAAATTATGTTGCAGAAGAGATAGCTCAGGTTCATGCTCTTGGAGTACAGATCTCCATGGTTGTCGGTGGTGGTAATATATTTAGAGGTGTGGCTGGTAGCTCTGCTGGTATAGATAGAGCTTCAGCAGATCACATGGGTATGTTAGCAACCGTTATCAACTCTCTTGCCCTCTCTGATGCTCTTGAAAAACATGGAGTTCCAACGCGTGTTCAATCTGCTATTGGTATGAACAAGGTGGCTGAACCATTTATCCGAAGACGGGCTATACGCCATCTTGAAAAGGGGAGAGTTGTTATATTTGCAGCAGGTACTGGTAACCCCTATTTTACAACAGATACAGCAGCAGTATTAAGAGCTAAGGAGATGAATTCACAGATTCTGTTCAAAGCCACAAAGGTTAATGGTGTCTATGATAAAGACCCTGTTACTAATAGTGATGCAGTTTTCATAAAAAGAATTTCATATATGAAGGTTCTTGAACAGCAACTTCATGTAATGGATATGACTGCCATATCTCTTGCTATGGATAACAATCTTCCGTTACAGATATTTGAACTTAATCAAAAGGGTAATATTATGTCAGCTCTTTGTGGTAAAGATATTGGAACCAGAATATACAACGATTAGGAGAGCAGTTTATGATAAAAGAAGTTTTTCAGGAAGCTAAAGACAAAATGGATAAATCTGTCAAAAATCTTGAAAAGGAGATGACTCGAGTTCGTACTGGCAGAGCATCTGTATCTCTGCTTGACGGTGTAAAAGTTGATTACTATGGCACATTAACTCCATTGAGCCAGATGGCATCTATTGCTGTTCCAGAAAGCAGGCTTATTACTGTTCAGCCTTGGGATGTGAGTGCTATAAAAGAGGTTGAAAAGGGTATTTTAAAGGCAAATCTTGGGTTGACACCATCAAGTGATGGAAAAATTGTCAGAATATCCATTCCTCCGCTTACTGAAGAGAGAAGAAAAGAGATTGCCAAAAATGCACATCAAACTTGTGAAGACTGCAAGATTGCTGTTAGAAATATCCGACGTGATGCAAACGATACTTTAAAGTCTCTTCAAAAAGATGGTGACATTTCAGAAGATGAAAATTTTAAAGGACAAAAGCAGATTCAAGAGATGACGGATCAGTATATCTCAAAAATTGATAAAATTTATACAAGCAAAGAGAAAGAGATTCTTGAAGTTTGATAAGCACAATTGTAGTATTGTTACATCTATAGATAATTTGAATAGTCAAGCTAATTATAACTCTCAAGTTATTAATAAGGTTGATAAATGCCAGCAGTATGGCATTGAGCCATCTAAGCTGCCCCGTCATGTAGCAATTATTATGGACGGAAATGGCAGATGGGCAAAAAAGCGGTTGATGAACAGAGTAGTCGGACATGAGAAAGGTTCTGAAACCGTCCGTTCTATTGTAACGATATGTCGGGAATTTGAAATTGACGTACTTACCCTTTATGCCTTTTCTACGGAAAACTGGTCAAGACCAAAAGCAGAAGTAGCTGCATTGATGGGATTACTCAAAAAATTTATAGTATCTGAGCGGGACACTTTACACAACAAAGGTATTTGCCTTAAAATCACGGGTCAGAAAGCAAGGCTTCCATTAGATGTGCGACAGGAGATTGATATAACTATGTCGCACACCGCAAAAAACAGAAAGATGTGCTTAAATCTTGCTTTGAGCTATGGGAGTAGGGAAGAGATTGTCAATGCTGTCCGTAAAATAGCTCTAAAAATTAAAAAAGGTAAATTATCTTCTGAAAAGATTACGGAAGATATTATAGCAGAACATTTATATACCAGCAACCTGCCCGACCCTGATATGATAATACGGACAAGCGGAGAGATGAGACTTAGTAATTTCCTACTTTGGCAGTCTGCTTATGCAGAACTTTTTTTTACTCAAACACTGTGGCCCGACTTTACAGAGCAGGAGTTCGTTGAGATGCTCAAAGAGTACCAAAAACGGGACCGTAGATTTGGAAAGGTTGTATGCTCCTCAAACGATGGTTTACAGCAGTAGTTTTAATTCCTGTTTTACTTCTTATTCTACTTAAAGGCACCCCTGTAGCCTTTACCCTTCTTGTGTTAATTATTTCTCTTGCAAGTATGGTTGAATATTTTAATGTTACCTCCTCATTATCATCTGATAATATCTCCCTATCCCATGAATGTTCGCAAAAATATATCCTCTCTTTTGAGATGAAGTTAATTGCTTATTCCTTATCTATTGCAATTATTGCCGCTGCCCACAAAGGCTCGCTTGAGATGCTACTTTTTCTTCTCACGCTCAATGTTATGGCAATTTCACTTCTAACAGTCTTTAAATTTAAGTCTGAGTCATCAATTCTTGACTGTGCAGCATCTGAGATACAGGGAATTATTTATATTCCTTTTTTTCTCTCGTTTCTTATTCTAATTAGAAATAGCCCCAATGGCGCACATTTTGTTGTCTGGTTATGGATTATTATTGGATTAAGTGACACTGGAGCTTATTTTGTTGGTTCTCACTTTGGTAAAAATCCACTTGCAAAGCATGTAAGCCCCAAAAAAACAGTAGAGGGAGCTTTAGGCGGACTTGGTGCTGCGGCTGTTGGAGGGTTCATATATTCATTGATCTTCATTGACAATGTATCATTTCCAATGGCGATTCTATTCTCAATTGTTACAGCTGCTTTTGGACAGCTTGGAGATCTTTTTGAATCTGCATTAAAACGTTCTGGCGGTATAAAAGATTCTGGCACATTGCTCCCCGGACATGGTGGAGTGCTTGACAGAGTTGACGGGGTTATTTTTGCAGCACCAGTGGCTTATCTGTTCAAGATTTTTATCCTATAAAAAAGTAGATTGTAGAATCTATCATCTGTCTTAATATGTTAAAATGAAATTTATGAAAAAAAATAGTACTCCTTGTTCAACTATAAAAAAAATCTCTATTCTCGGCTCCACTGGCTCAATTGGTAGAAATGCCCTCGAAGTTATTGCAATGCACCCTGATAAGTTTCAAGTTATTGCTCTTGCTGCTGCAAACAGTGTAAATATTCTTGCAGAGCAGATAAGAACATTTAATCCTGAGATTGCAGTTGTCCTAAACAGCGAGCGGTCAAATCAGTTAAAATCTATTTTAAAAAGCGATATCTTACAAAAAAAAGTTACAACAGATATTTACTTTGGAGATGATGGATATAGTTTAGCTGCCTCATATAAAAACAGCGATACAGTTCTTCTTGCAATGGTGGGAGCTGCTGGACTTATGCCGGCTCTTAGGGCTATAGATGCAGGCAAACAGATTGCACTTGCCAATAAAGAGACATTAGTAATGGCTGGCGAGCTTATGATGTCGCGGGCAGCAGAAAAATGCGTAAATATCTATCCTGTTGACAGCGAACACAGTGCAATTTTCCAGTGTCTTGGCGGAAAGATAAACGAGCATACTTTTGGTTGTAGTAAGACCTATAAAGAAGGGATAGATATAGATAACGGTGTCGGAACGGTGAGAAATAATTATATTAAAAAGATTTTTCTTACAGCATCAGGAGGACCATTTAGAAACACTCCATTAGAGCAGTTTCAAAATATAAAGCCAGAGGATGCGTTAAGCCACCCGACATGGAACATGGGCAGCAAAATTACGATTGATTCTGCAACCTTGATGAACAAGGCTCTTGAAATTGTTGAGGCAGTAAGGCTTTTTAATGTATCTGTTTCTGATATTGAGGTTTTAGTGCATCCTCAAAGCATTGTCCACTCAATGGTTGGTTTTAACGATGGGTCAATTTTGGCACAGTTAGGTGTACCTGATATGAAGGCTGCAATATCCTACGCTCTATCATACCCAGAACGGCTTGATCTAAAACTTGATTTTCCAGATTTTGCATCTTTAGGCAGCCTTGTGTTTGAAAAGCCTGATAGAGAAAAATTTCCATCGCTTGATTTTGCAGTTGAGGCGTGCAGAGAGGGCGGAACTCTTCCAGCAGTTATGAATGCTGCTAATGAGATTGCAGTAAACGCTTTTTTAAACCATCAGATCGATTTTAAATCTATATTCAAAGTTATTGAAAAAACTATGCACTTACATAAAAATATTGGTAATTACACTCTTGATGATGTTATTGCTGCTGATAAATGGGCAAGAGAAACTGCTCTATCTTTTGTTAGAAGATATAGAGACGCACGCTTGTAAGTCTCTATTTAGATATAAAAAACTGGTTGTGCCTGATTGAAGTATAAGTAAAGGAATATTATGAGCCACTCATTAGTTGCATTTATTGTTGTTCTTGGAATTCTTGTTTTTGTCCATGAACTTGGACATTTTTTATTTGCCCGCCTGTTTGGCGTAGGAGTAGAGACATTTTCATTAGGATTTGGTCCTAAAATTTACAAAAAAAAGTTTGGCTTAACAGAATACTGCATCTCTCTTATACCGCTTGGCGGATACGTTAAAATGGTTGGTGAAGACCCTAAAGAGGCTGTAGAAACTACTGATATTGCACTATCTTTTACTCATAAAAAGCTGTTTCAGAAATCTCTTATTGTTGCTGCTGGTCCCTTTTTTAATTTTCTTCTTGCATTTCTCATTTTTTATGTGATTGCCCTGTTTTCAGGACTCTATATCGTCAGACCCGTAGTTGGATCAGTTGGAGATAACACACCTGCAAAAGCTGCTGGAATCCTTCCAGATGACATTGTTAAATCTGTACAGGGAAAGAGCGTTGAATCATGGGATGATATGGTTGAAATTATCGGCAATGGAGCAGGTGATACTCTTGAGCTTATTATTTCCAGAAGTGACGAACTACTATCTGTTATGGTAAAACCGGAAAGTAAAATTGTAAAAAATATTTTTGGTGAAGAACAAAAAAAATACATGATAGGTATCTCTGCCAAGGCAGGTGCAGTTGAAAATATTCCCTTAAATCCTTTTCAGGCAATCGCGGAAGGTATAAAACAGACGTGGAGGATATCTTCTCTTACCATTTTATCAGTAGTAAAGATTTTTCAAGGAACAGTCTCCACAGATACGCTTGGAGGACCTATTATGATTGCCCAGATGGCAGGGGAACAGGCTAAGGAAGGTATGATGAACCTCGCCTTTTTTATTGCAATGTTAAGTATTAACCTTGGCATAATAAATCTATTTCCTGTGCCAGTGCTTGATGGTGGGCATCTTCTCTTTTTTGGCATAGAGGCAGTTACTGGAAAAGCTACAAGCGAAAAAGTGCGTGAAAAGGCAAACCAGTTGGGAATTGCTCTTTTAGTCGCTCTAATGGTCTTTGTTTTTTATAATGACATTGTAAGAATATTCAATGGTGGATAGGTGAATAATTATGATCTCCTGTATTGAAACAGCTCTAAAACCAGAACTTATTGACGCTGAGGCAAAGGGGCTGCAGAAGAAAGCTCTTGAATATTTTAATATCAATATTGAAGATGGGCGTACTATAAATCTTGTAATCATTGATGCTGAGTTCTCCAAGTCAGATGTTGAGGCTGTGCAGAATCAGATTTTAACTAACCCTGTAATACAGATATCTTCTTCTGATGCTCCATTGGAAATAGCTTTTGATTGGTGTATATGGGTAGGCTTTAGACCAGGCGTTCGCGATAATGCCGCAAGCACAGCCGTTGAGGCAATCCGTGATCTGCTTAAAAAAGATTTTAAAGATGGAGATGGAGTTTATACATCAAAGCGTTACTGTCTAACTGGAAAGAGTTTAACTTATAAAGATGTTGAAAAGATTGCAAGCGAGCTTCTTGCAAACCCGATAATCCAGCAGTGGAAAATTTTCTCAAAAACTGAATGGGAGAACAAAAGAGAATCAATTCTCTCAATACCCAAGGTTATGCTCAACCACCAACCCTCTTTCCAAATTTTAAATATTGAATCTGACGAAGCTCTTGAGCAGATAAGCAATGAACGGAATTTAGCACTAAACCCAAGAGATATACCTGTTATCAGAGATTACTTTTTAAATAAAGATGTCCGTAAATCAAGAGCCAAGATAGATGAGATATCTCAGACAGACAGTTCGGTAGTAAAATCGAATAACTCATCTTTAGAGCCGATATCATTAGCAGATGGTCCAACTGATGTTGAGATAGAGTATATCTCCCAATCTCGAAGTGATCACTGCAACCACAACACATTCAGGGGAGTTTTCAGATATCACGATCCTCTAACAGGAGATACAGTTATTGAAGAGAACCTGTTTAAAAAATATATCCAAGAGCCGACTTTAAGGCTGAAAGATGAAAAAGAGTGGGTTGTGTCAGTTCTGTGGGATAATGCTGGAGTCGGCTCATTTGACGACAAAAACAACTATGTAATAACAGGTGAGACACATAACTCTCCTTCTAATATGGAGGCTTACGGCGGTGCTATTACTGGCATTGTAGGGGTTTACCGCGATCCAATGGGAACCGGCCTTGGCTCAAGATTAATTATGGGCAGTTATGGATTTTGTGTTGGACCAATTGATTACACAGGTCCTTTAAAGGCAGCTCTCCACCCTCGAAGGCTCTTAGATGGTGTAATTGAAGGCGTTAAAGATGGCGGCAATAAAAGCGGAGTTCCAACCACATTTGGTCAGACATTATTTAACGAAGGCTACATGGGAAAAAGTCTTGTGTTTGTTACAGCTTTGGGAATTATGCCGAAAAAGATTAATGGAAAGCCAAGCCATGAGAAAAAGACAGAACCCGGTGAGCTTATTGTGATGAGCGGCGGACGTGTTGGAAAAGACGGCATTCACGGCGTTACTGCATCTTCAGAGGTTTTATCAGAAAATACTCCAGCAGGTCATGTTCAAATTGGCGACCCATATACTCAAAAAAAGATGCACGATTTTCTGCTGATTGCCCGTGATGAGGGGCTGTTTGGCTTTATTACAGACAATGGAGGCGGCGGGTTATCCTCATCTGTCGGCGAATCTGCACAGATCAGCAACGGCTGCGAGGTTTGGCTTGATAAAGTTCCTTTAAAATACGAAGGTCTTGATATGTGGGAGATTTGGGTATCTGAATCTCAAGAGCGTATGACCATAGCTGTTAAGCCTGAAAATATCGACAGATTTATGGAGCTTTCAAAAGAGCATGAGGTTGAAAGCACTGTTATCGGCAGATATACAGACACTGGAAAACTGCACATTAAATACCAAGATAAAACCTGCGCTTGGGTTGATATAGATCTGCTTGAAAAAGGATTTCCAAAATGGGAGTTTGATGCAATCTGGATTCCTCCTGCCGAGCGTGGATTGACAGAACCAGTCTTAAAAGAGCCTCGTGATTACAGCCGGCTTATATGCGATATGATGGCACGTCCAAATATCTGCTCAAAAGAGTGGATAACAAGGCAGTATGACCATGAGGTTCAAGGCGGAAGCGTAATAAAGCCTTTAGTCGGAATTAACAGAGATGTTCCTTCAGATGCTTCTGTTATCCGCCCGGTTCTCTCATCTAATAAAGGGCTTGCCTTTTCGCAATCTCTGTTTCCCTGGTATTCAAAAATTGATGCTTTTCACATGATGACATGCACAATTGACGAGGCTGTCAGACGAATAATTGCAGTCGGCGGAACGATGTCTCATATTGGCGGCGTTGATAATTTCTGCTGGCCCGATATTCAATACCACCCTCTGCGGAATCCTGATGGGAAATTTAAGGCTGCCCAGCTTGTAAGGGCTTGCCGTGCTTTAAAAGAGTCATGCCTTGCATACAGCATTCCGCTTTTATCAGGTAAGGACAGCATGTATGTTGATGGATATCTTCAGGGAAAATATGGCGAATCCATTAAAGTATCTGCTCTTGAGACAGTCCAGTTTTCTGTAACCGGCGTGGTTGAGGATTCAACTAAATGCGTTACCCTTGACCCTAAATGCTCTGGAGACCTTGTTTATGTTATAGGTGTAACTTCAAACGAGCTTGGAGCATCTGAATATTATGATCTTCTTGGCAAAATTGGTTTAAATGTCCCGCAAGTCCACTTTGAACGTTTCAAGGTTGTTTACAGAGCTTTAGAGATGGTAATCTCTTCTGGCATTGCAGCTTCTGCCCATGCAGTTGGAAGAGGCGGTCTTGCTGTCCATTTTGCACTAAGTGCGATCGCCTGCAATATGGGGATTGAGATTGATCTATCCAAAGTGCCTGTTGATAAAAATACAGATAAGTATAATGAAAAGAATAATCAAATAGACACAACTCCTTCGTATTGCCATGTTCAAAATATAAACAATATAAATAACTCAACACTCTTATTTTCTGAATCTGCTGGTCGGTTTATTGTAACTGTAGCCCCTGAAAATCGCTCTATATTTGAAAAATTATTTAAGGGAATGGCGTACAGATGCGTTGGAGAAGTTACAAATACCCACTCAAATCTTATTATTAAAAACGGCGGGCAGCTCGTCGCAGAGATTAGCGTTGATAAACTTACAAAGTCATGGAAATCTCCAATGGGAGGTATGATATGAAACAGCAGAGTATTAACAGCATGGCAAACAGAAATATTACAACAACAAATTATCAAGCTGATAACAGAAGAGTTAAAGCATTAATTCTTACCGGCTTTGGGCTTAACTGCGACATTGAAACAGCTTATGCTTTTGAAGCTGCCGGGGCAGAGGCTCATAGAGTTCATATAAACAGCCTTATCAGTGGTAAAGTCGATCTCGCTGATTTTCATATTCTTGCATTTGGAGGAGGATTCAGCTGGGGCGATGATCATGGTGCAGGCGTAATCCAGGCTCTGAAATTAAAGAATCATATCGGCGATAAAATCTTATCTTTTGTTAATGACGGCAAACTTGTAATTGGTATCTGCAACGGATTTCAGACGCTTGTAAATCTTGGGCTTCTGCCCGGAATTAATAGAGATTATCAGACCCGCTCAGTTGCATTAACTTGGAATGACTGCGGAAATTTTAGGGATCAGTGGGTAAATTTAACTATTAACCCTGATAGTCCATGCCTCTTTACAAAAGGGTTAATATCTGAAAAGTTTATTGAGCTTCCAATACGCCATGCACAGGGAAAATTTGTGGCAGAAAAATCTATTGTAGAGCAGCTTATTGCAAACAATCAGGTAGTTTTAAGATATGCAGATGAAAACCCTAATGGTTCAGTCTATGAAATTGCTGGCATCTGTGATTCCTCGGGTCATATTTTCGGGCTTATGCCCCACCCTGAAGCATACAACCACTATACCAACCACCCAGATTGGACAAGAAAGGCGGATCAGCTTAAAAGGCTCTCGAATAAAGCAGATAAAGAGGATAAATTATCTAGTGCAGATATTACGCATGGTATGAAAATATTTGTAAATGGTGTAAATTACATGGCTTCAAAAATATAGTATTTTACGTTTATGTGTTTAATTGACCTTTACAGTTTTTGTGAAGGTCAATATCCTTTTTTAAAATAACTTTACTCATTATCATTAGAGTCCTCCACTCATTAACTTTGCCTGCTCTCCCAAGGTTATGGATTTAGTTCTTCTGGTTTAATCATGAATAGACGGTCAATATGGATAAGCCTATCATACTTATAAACATATAACCCCATAGTAAGCCAGATTATATCTCGTCCAACTGTAAGCCATGATACAGGGTCGCCTAAACTCTGAAAACAACCACAGTCGATTGGGGTTTTTCTTATAAGAACTATAATAACAGCTATTGTAAATAGGGCTAATAGTCCACAGATAATTGATGCTGATGCTCTGACACGAATACCTGTTATCATACATACCCCGCTTATTAGTTCAATCCAGGGCAACAATACGGCGGTAGGATTTACAAGCCAGTGTGGTACTATAAGGTATGATGCAATGTTATCGGAAAATTCTGCTGGAAAGTTTATCTTGTGAAGACTTGCATATACAAATATCCCACCTATGTAAAACCTTACAATTAATGCAAGAAATGGGTGTTTAATTCCAATTTGGTGCATACGCTCTAATAATATCACCTCATCTCCTTGTTAATATTATCTGTACTTGATTCAAGAGTATAAATACGATCGAAATTCTCTTCAATAACCAAATAAATATTCTCATGATCATAGCTAACAAATTTTCTTGCAACCTCTTCATCGTAAAGACGACTGAAACTTCTTCCATAAATTATAAGAGGACGCTCAGGGTCTTCGTTTGCAAAATTTATTGGGTAAATCGAATCAAAAAGCGATGGAGGTAGATTAACAGAATCTTTAATATTACTTAGCTCATAAAATTCACGAGGTCTTGCATCTATAAGTATGGGAGAGAGAGATTCAGATGTAATCAAATTTCTTGCCTCTTCTATAGAAATTGTTTTTATCAAGTCTGGTCTTGGAATAGGTATTATTGGAATTCCTTTTGGACTTTGGAGATTAAATATAAGACCAATTATTATACTAATTCCAATAATAAGAACAAAGTCGAGAGGTCGCAACTGCATAATCTTGTCAGCCTTACGATTAATAATTTGAGCTATTCTTTTTGCAGCGGCCTCAAGTGTACTAATCTGTTTTTGTGCGTTGGTCAATTCACTAATTGTTTTACGAAGTGCCTCATTTTGTTTAGCGAGATCGCTGTTTAAATTTACAATTGTGGAAAATGAATCTGAATTTTTAATATGCAATAGAGATTGAGTAACAGATGCAAAAAGAAGTTCTTGCTCTTGTTCAGAAAGTTTACAATCTTCCAAAGGAGCACCAAGTAATAGAAGACCGTACATCTGCTCTTTTACTAAAAACATAAATCCACTTTCTGGAATAAATCCTTCAATTATGGACGAGAGTTGGTCAATCTGAATAAGAGGCTCAACCTGTAAAGGGTGTATATGTTTATTCTGCACTCCTGCAAGAGATAGAAACAGAAGACGATCGACCATTGAAGAGTCATTGATAGGAGGAGGCGGCACTACTCCCATGCTTTTGATATGAATTATACCAGTCTCTCTGTTGTACACCACCACTACTCCTTGATGCCTTGAAAACCTTCCAAGAAGTGTTGGAAGAAATGCTGCAAGAACAGTGTCAGTATCAGTTGCCTGACCCATTTCTAAGGATAATTCGCGTAAGGCATTAAGATGAAACACTTGACGATCAAGTTCAATGTTATTTTTTTGCAGTTGGGAGTTGAGAAGCTCTACGCGTGTTGAGAAGAGTGCAGAATTTAGACTTAGCTGGAAAATAGAGGCTATACTAAGCAGAAGTTGACGATCATAGGTATCATATTCTCTACCGTGAATCGCATTAATTAACCCCATAAAGGCGAACCTGCCATCTTCTATTGGAGATACTAATAAAATTGTAAAGATGGAGCTTTGAATGAAAAAAGGGTAAATAGCCAATTTACTATCAATATGTTTTTCTAATTCATTTATAAGAGTATCGATATAGTCATCTTTATTTTCAATACCTCTACAAACAATGTTTTTCTCACCAATATTGCTACCTCCTGTAAGAAATGCAAATCCTCCTAAAGCTCCAACTCCACCTTGAGCAGCCATCAAAAATGATTCTAAAATTTGTTTCGGATGGCGTACGCTGCTAAGTTCAGCAGATGCTTGCCTGATTACAGAGAGGTGATAATCTTTACGTTCAAAACTCTCTGCAATTAGGAGGTTGTTGTCCATATTCATCTCTTGTTAAGAAACCCTTTTATCTGTCCGTAGAATTTATCAATATCATCAATAATTCCAAGATGGGTATAAATTATAGTGCCATCAAGACGACATATTATAGTAAAAGGAGTTTTAGGTTCACCAAGAATTTTATGAGATTCATATTTCATATCACTCACAATGGGAAATTTATACTGACCACTTTTAGTAAGCAGATCAATCTCTGCGTCTGTACCACCAGCTGCTAAAGCAAACATGGCAACTTTACCCTGCATTTTTCCCTTACTCAAACGTCCATATAGGTTGTTAAATCCGGGGGCTTGCTTGAAACATTGTGGACAATAGACGCCAATCACTTCAAGAAGAATAAGCTCGCTTTTTAGATCAGAAATGGTAAAAGTGGAGGCTTCTACATTAAGTCCAAGAGCGATTTTTCCTGCTTGAGAGTATGGCACTGGTAAAATAAGAGCTGAAATAGAGTCACCTATCTTTAGTGGTGCTGCACTTGACCATACGCCTCCTAAAAGAGAAAATAGTAATACAAAGATAGTTATTTTTACTAATCTTCTATATTTTAATGACATTGTTTCTCCTAAAAAGTTAATAGTTGTTACTCACTTTATAAGTTAATTCTCTAAGATCATTAAAAAATTAGAGGTAGATTTGACGAAAAGAGATTTTGATATATGTAATAATTTCTTCAAGTTAAGATAGTAAATTTATGAAGAGACACTTAATGGCGAAATTTATGAGTTGATTATCAGAGAAAAAGATGGGGAAAAGTGTTTTTGTATATTATAAACGTTAGTAAAGCGGATCAGTATATTACGTCAGGTTAAAAGAAAAAATAACATTTGGCAACTTTTTAGAAAGTTGCCAAATGTTGAAATAAACAACCTAACTTATTTTTTTACTATAATTTTTTCACCAATTACAATGGCATCTTGTAAACTCATTTTGTTCATTGCCCTTAACTGTTCAACCGTTGTGTTGTATCTTTTGCTTATGTTATAAAGAGTATCTCCTTTTGCAACAGTGTGATAAAGAGTTTCACTCTTGGTATCGCTTTGAGATTTCTGTTTGGTTGATGATGATACACTCTCAGATTTAGTATTTGCTGCTGTTTTATTTACTGTAGCAGTACCTTTATCATCTGATTTCACACTTACTTTGTTAGTAGTTTCTGATTTATCTTTCTTGTGTATAACGGGCTTATTTTCTACACTCTCTGTCTGTTTGGAGGTTCTAACAGTTGGAGGTGGCAAATTTTTAATATTATTAACTATGCGACTGTTTTTTTCTACATCTCTTATAACAGCAGATAGTTTATCATCCATCTTATCAACTCTTGCTGTCAGCACATCGAATTTGACAGATAATGCAGTTTCAACTCTCTCTATTCTTGCCACATAAGGTTTGATATCTGACAAGCCAGTATTTGGCTGATTTTCCATGGCAGCTTGACTTGCGTTAATTGACTGTAACATCTCTTCAAGTGTAGTGAGTTTCTGTTCAAGAGTTTTTACAGTCTCCTCAATAGAAGGAGTCGTATCTTCAACTATATCTGCTGTTTCACTATTTACCTTTACATCATCTGATGGTCTTAGAAAAACAAAGAAAATAATTAATGTAATAATACCAGCACCGATAAAAACCAGTGACAAATCACTTTTTTTTAGCATTGATTTGCCAGGTAAATCTGTACTTTGAGCTATTTTTTTCTTATTTTTGCGAAGGATGTTCTCTTTCATAAGATCATCCGGCTCTTTTTCGTCTTGTAATGAGTTGTAGTTGTCCATTTTATCTCAATTATTAATTTCGATTCACTATCTGTTTTTATTAAAGCTGTTTTAATATACAATTAAATGTAAAATAATATCACCAAACGTAAATTATGCAGCCATCTGACCTAATAAAGACATAACATTTTTAGGTTGTGCATTTGCTTGAGCTAAAGCAAAAATTCCTGCAGTTCTAAGGTTTTCGATCTGTTTCATATTCATAGACTCTTGAGCAATATCAACATCTTTTATAGTAGATTCCGATTGATATCCGTTTAGCATACTATTACCAAGGCTGTTTATAGTGGAAGTAAGTTGATTTTGGATAGAGCCTGTTTCTGACCTCATCGTTGATGTCTGTTCCATAGCTTGATCTACCATTTCAAGTGAAGCCTGACTGCTCTCTAAACTTGAGAGATCGATCTGAGATAGAGAGGATAAACCAGGAGAGTCAGATAGCAACTGTTGTCCATTAAATTGAGCACCTTCATATAATTTTCCAAGAGACTCTAAAGATTTTGAGATATCTTGTTGCAGCACTCCTCTATCTGAGGAACTCAATGCAGAAGATGATGCCTGAACAACTTTTTCACGGATACCCTGCATTATAGAAGTTGCCTCTCCTAATGCACCATCCTTAATCTGGGCAACACTGATACTGTTGTTTGCATTCATAATCATCTGTCCTGCACTTTTAGCCTGACTGCCAAGACTATCTGCTATCATCATACCAGATGCATCGTCAGATGCACTGTTTATTCTGTTACCCGTCGAGAAGCGTTGAATTGAACTGCTCATCTCAGATGTAGAGCGGCTCAATGAGTTTAATGCTCTTGCTCCTGCTGTGTTAGTATTGATTGAAAAAGACATTTTGCACCTCCTTTACTCTAAAGGGTAATTTTTTTGTAGCTTTATCAATCTCATTTGTCCAACTTTATTAATACATTGATTGAAACTTTATTGACAAAATCTTTGATGATTGTATATCTGATTTATTTAAATGTCAATCAACAAAGTTCTCCCATAAACTGCTCAAAGCTCCCTTACAAGCCTAAATCCAAGGCTATTACGTTTTGCTTGGGGTTTGTAAAAACTTCGTTTTGCACTTCTACAGTGTCTTGGAGGTTGATGCCACCCCCCACCTCTGAAAATTCTGTGGTCTCCCTCTTTTGAAATTGGATCAACGATGTTGTCCTTATATGTTGAAGTAACTACACCTGTTCTTCCAAACCAGCTACTTTTCCATCCACATGAGTCCATACACCACTCTTGAACGTTTCCGTGCATATCATAAATGCCCCATAAATTTGGTTTTTTTGTCTTAACCGGGTGAGGTCTTAGAACATCTGGCGGATTTTTATATCCGGAGTTTCCGCAGTACCAAGCTATCTCATCAAGAATAGGATCAATTGGGGCACAGAACTCTTGATTGATATCTCCATTAGCAAAAGCTGTTGTGCTACCAGCACGACATACATATTCCCACTCTGCCTCAGTTGGAAGCCTATATTTAGTTGTACCTTCCCACTTATTTAGAACCCGTATAAACTCAATACACTGCTCCCATGATATAGTATCAACTGGGCAATTTTCTCCGCAATCGCTAAATGATGATGGATTAAAACCAACAAGCTTTTTCCATTGTCCTTGAGTTACTTCTGTCTCTTGCATATAAAAACTTTTTGATATGGTTACATTGTGTAGTTTTTCATTCCAATCTCTACCCATCTCGTTTTTAGGACTTCCCATAAGAAATTTACCCGCTGGAATATAGATAAAAGTCATACCTAACTTATTGCTAACAGCTCTTTGTGATGCTAAAGCACTATTAAAAAACAGATCAATAATATTATCGGCATTTTTAATATAGAGTTCAGATACAATACCAAATACAATATAAAAAATAAGAGCCATAGATACTTTAACCATATTCTCTTCTCTCCCGTTACTATTTGATATTTTAAACTGAGTTTAGATACTTTGACTTAAGAATTAAAATTTTCTATCTTCTTTGCCTTAAGACCTCATACATAGCAATACTACAAGCAACCGAAGCATTTAGAGAGGTTATACCTGTAACTTCTTCCTTTGAATTAAAAGTGGATATAGTTTGTTTCGACGACTTTTTAGATGTAAATAGGTTGGCAATAGGAATTGATAAGAGAAAATCACACTCTTTTTTCACAATAGGACGTATTCCTTGATGCTCTCCTCCTACAACAAGTGCAATATTATCTGTTAGATCGGCACTAAAAAGTGAGGTATCCCCATCTGCATCTAATCCTGCAATCCAAAAACCCTTTTTTTTAAGATTTTTAAGATAGGTTGATACATTAGTAACAATATGGATGTCCGCATGTTCCATAGCACCAGCAGATACTCGAGATACAGCAGGAGATGGTTGGACAGCTCTATCTTTGGGTATTATAATATGATCTACTCCAGCACAGATTGCGGTTCTAATTATTGCGCCAAGATTGTGCGTATCTTCAATACTTTCAAGTACCACAATAAATTTTTTTCTGTTTTCAACTCTTTTCTCTTCGGAGTTTTTTTTACTATCTTTAAATGATACTAAATTGGTAGAATACGATAAATTATCCCAATTTTTAAACTCATCTTCAGCTTTTTTTAGAGGAAAGGGGGAAACTTTTGCCGTGACTCCTTGATGCTTTACTCCATTACTTATATGATCAAGGTGATTAGCAGATACAAATTCAATATCTATTTTGTTTAGTTGGTTTATATGGGGTTTGCGATTGTTTGCCTCAGCAAGTTCAATAATGTCGTTAAGTCGTGTGAGATTGCGATCTTTTGATATGTATATTTTTGAAAAAACTCGTTTTTTTGCTTTTAGTGCCTCTGAAACAGAGTGGATGCCACATAGAATTTCATAGGTCATGTTGTAATCGTTCCTTTTTTCTTATTGCGTGGGCAAAAATATATGTACATACAGGCACGCCAAGCACAAGTCCCCAGATATGAAACAGCTTACCTCCAATGGTGAGAATAATTAGCACAAGAACAGGATTTATCCTCATGTATGAGCCGTAAATTCTCGGATTTAAAATATATCCTTCTATAAGATGAATAATGATAATCAGAATAATAGCTACAATCATGGTATTAAGACCAGATTTTTGGAGTGCTATAAGGCATATTGGAACAGAGCTTATAAAGACTCCAACAATAGGGATAAAACTGCAAAAAAAGACAATAACTGACAAAAAAGCAATATATTTGCCAATCCCAAGAATATATAAACCAAGGGCAGTTAATATACTATTCACAATTGCAATAGAAAGCTGTGCTTCTAAAGCCTTGCCAAGTACCTCTCCAAAGTCTTTTATATTTTCTGCAACTTCTGTGTAAAAGAAATTTAGCTTTGTATGCTCAAGTTCTTTAACCAAACGTGCAAGATTGGGAAGATCAAAAACAATAAGAAACGAGAAGAGCAGAGAGAGAAGAAATGCAGAACCAACAGATGCAATTTTCCCACTGATATTACGGAATTTTTCAAGTATTTGGTTTAAACTGCCAATTCCAGTTGCCTCATTATCAATACCGATAACTTTTTGGAAAAGATTTATTACAGGTGAGTATTTAGGGGTATCAATATTAGAATTACTATCAAATATTTGGTGGTTTGCCGTTTCAAATTTTAGCTCTTTGTCAGCTTCTGATTTTGGTGTTTTTATACCGTTGGACTTATCGACAGAACCATTGGGGAGTGAGATATCATTTATACTTATAAGCTCTAATTGAATAATTATCCTGTTTATAGATGGGTATTGATGGCTTAATCGTAAAACCTCTTGATCAACACGGTTTATGTAACTGCCAAACTGGCTTATAAATACTTCTGTCTGCTTTTTTACGCTTGGAATAAGAAATAGCATTACAGATATAAAAAAGCACAGAAGAGCAACTCCAGTTATAATAACACGCAGCTTTCTATTAATTAACCATCTCCATCTTTTTATATAGCTGACAATACTAACTTGGATGTAGGCAAATACAAAAGTTAGGAAAATAAGTAGAAAAAATGATCTCAAAATATACAGTATTGAGAATAAAATAGACCACACCAAAAGACGAGAGATAATTGATAGTAAATTTTTTTTGTCATCAGGTGTCATGGTTTACGCCTTACATCTTAAAATTATTAGATCATTATAGATTGAGTTATTTTGCTTATAATCTCTTATAACTGTTATGAGGAGTAAAAAATACTAAAAAGAGATAATATTAACCATCTTTTCTACTGCACTATCGAGATCGTCATTAACAACTATATTATCATAAAAGAATCGCTGCTCAAGCTCTATCTTTGCATTTGCAAGACGTTTTGCGATAACATCCTCAGAATCTGTTGCTCTTCTTTTAAGCCTCTGATCAAGAACTTCAATTGATGGAGGCATGATAAAGATAGTAATAGCTTCAGGAAATGCTCTTTTAAATTGTTTTGCACCCTGAACATCAATGTCAAGGAGCAGACTTTTACCTTCAGAGATTTTATCTTCTATAAATTTAAGAGATGTACCGTAAAAGTTCCCATGAACCTCTGCCCACTCTGCCAAGAGATTTTGCTCTATCATCTCCTTAAACTTTTCTACAGTTATGAAAAAGTAATCAACACCCTCTTTTTCACCTGCTCTTGGTAATCGAGTAGTATGGGAAACGGAATATGCAAGTTCTGGGAACTTAGCAACTATTTTTGTACATAATGTAGTTTTCCCAGCTCCAGAAGGGGCTGAGACAACAAAAATTTTACCTTTTTTATTTTGTTCTACCTTTTGTTGCACCATAATGTAGAATCCTCAAACTATCTCTTCAGTTTCATTTTTTTTAAGTGCTATAAATCTTTGAGAAATTGTCTCTGCTTGAATTGCAGAGAGGATAATGTGATTGCTCTCTGTCACGATTATTGAACGTGTTTTACGTCCATGGGTAGCGTCAATTAGACGCTTATCCTCTTTTGCCTCATCTTTTAGTCTTTTCATGGGAGATGTATTTGGGGTTAATATGGTCACAACTTTATCTGCAACCACAGTATTTCCAAAACCGATATTAAGAAGTTCCTGTTCCATAAGTAATTTAACCTGTTTTCTAAAACTCATCTGTTGTTTTTTTAATCCCTGTTATAAATAATTTGTAATATTTTATATTAGAGTAAGAACCGAACTGTAAGGCTCTTGCGAGGTAGCTATTCAATATTTTGGATCTGTTCTCTAATCTTTTCAAGCTCAGATTTAAGATCAACAATTATGTGAGATAGCTCAGCTCTGCCAGACTTTGATCCCATTGTATTAAACTCTCTGTTAAGCTCCTGAATTAAAAAGTTAAGTTTTCTTCCTCCTGGTTCAGGCGAAGCTATTATATCACGAAAAAGGGCTACATGGCTTCTAACTCTAACAATCTCCTCTGAAATATCGCTCTTGTCTGCTAAAATTGCTGCCTCCTGAGCAATCCTTACAGGATCAATAAGAGATTCAATATTTTTGATATCACTATTTACAGCATTTGTGTTCATAAGGGCAGCAACTCTTTCCATCAAACGATCTCTGTATATTTGGGGCATTAAGGCTGCCTCTGACTCAATTTTAAGCAAAGAACCTTGAATATAAGTTATTCTCTCTAAAAGGTCTTTGGCAAGATTTCCTCCTTCGCTTGCACGCATACTTTCAAGGCTATCCAAAGCACTATTCACAGCTTTTGAGACAACCTCCCAAATTAAAAGAGCATTGCCATCACAGTTCTCAGATGGTTTAATCATCTCTTTTCCATCAAGTAGCTGTGCTATTGTAATAACGGAATTAATTGGGGAGCTTGAATCAATAGAGAGGGTATCTAATCTCTCTTTTAACTCTATAAGTGCTTTGTAATATGCCTGTACTCTTGGCATATCAACTTGAAACTGTATTGACTCGTCAGATTGATCTTCAATTACGACACGAATCTCAATCCTTCCGCGTGAGAGCTTTGCTGCAATAAGTTTCTTGATCCCATCTTCGCATCTGCTAAAAGCTCTTGGCAGATAGAGGGCAATGTCTAAATTTTTGCTATTATATGAACGTATCTCTACATCACACCTGATTGATTCCTTAGAGTGTGATGCCTCTGCATAGGCAGTCATACTTTTTATCATTAGTATTTCCTTAACCATCTTAAATCATTTGCATATTGTGTCCTCACCTGTTCAAGAAAACTACACATTTCTAATGATGCATAATCAGGATATGTCCACTCAAGAGGCTTAAAGCCACCTTTTTTATACATCAATGTTAGATCAGCGTAAATTCCTCTGCCAATATATATTCTGTGTGAATAATCTTTGCCAGTTGCAAGGATAAATCTTGAAAGCAGAAGATAACCAGGATCGATATTTAGTGCTCTTTTAAGTGATAAAGTTCTATCGTTTAGAGTGTCGTCTGTTCCATTGTAAGTTGCCCATCTTGTTTCTAACAGATTTGTCTTCTCTTTTATATTCGCTAAGTCACTTTGATGAATAAGCTCTTTAAATACAACAACTTTACGAAATAGAGGGGAACCCATTTCAGCATAATAGTAGTCAGTGAAGTCAAAGTTAAACCAACTGCTTACCATATCTACATTGCCAAAAAGAGCTTCAAGCTCAATCAGAGCGGATTTAAAAATATCCTTACTGTTCATAAAAAGGCTGATAACTAATTTTGCGGGGTCTGGCTCTTTTGGAATACTCATTTTTATAAAAATTTTACCTCTTCAATTTCTGTTTTTCTTACATCTGAGTTTCGTTATAAGGTTACTTATTTTTTTAAAGGTGTCGCCTCTTCAATAAGCATTATTGGAATATCGTCTCGTATCTCATAGACAAGAGAGCACGCTTCACATACAAGCCCATCTTTACCTTCAGTTAAATATATATCCCCTTTGCATTTGGGGCAGACTAAAATATCAAGAAGTTGTTGGGAAATTGTCATAATAGTCCTCCTATAGTGGCAGTTTATCTGCTTTTAATATTTAGAGATCATACCTTAACGGGTTGATTCTGTATTTGCGTTGTCTGCATATTCTGCATCTTAAAATAGTCACCGCCTATCTGCATTAACTCCTTATGGTTACCAGTCTCGACTATTTTACCATTACTAATAACTATAATTCTATCTGCATGGGCTATTGTAGATAATCTATGGGCAATTACAAAAGTTGTTCTTCCTTTCATCAGATTGGCAAGAGCTTTTTGAACTACCTGTTCAGCCTCAATATCAAGTGCTGAAGTTGCCTCATCAAGAATCAAGATTGGAGCATCTTTTATCAATGCCCTTGCAATGCAGATTCTTTGTCGTTCACCGCCAGAGAGACGGTTTCCAAGCTCACCTATTATTGTATCATATCCTTTTGGGAAAGCTGTTATAAAATCGTGAGCAAAAGCTGATTTTGCAGCCTGTTCAATCTCATGCTCAGAGGCATCAAGACGACCATAACGGATATTATCTCTGACACTCTCGTTAAAGAGAATCGGCTCTTGGGTTACAATAGAGATTTTGCTTCTGAGAAGCGATAGCGGAATGTCTCTGATATCCTTACCTCCAACAGTAATATTCCCTTCTGTAACATCGTAGAATCTTGGAATCAGATTGACAAGAGAAGTTTTTCCACCTCCACTCATTCCAACAAGTGCCACAACCTCTCCTGCTTTAACACTTAGGTTAATATCACTCAGTATCCATACACTATCTTTATCATTGCTATATTTAAAATAGACATTATCAAACTCTATCTTTGTTATACTTTGATCAAACTTTGACTCGTCTAAAGATTGAACCATTTTAGAGTGGTCAACTTCAATATTTTGCTCGAGTATATCATAAATACGGGTTACAGCAGCAAGCCCTTCTTGAATTGTGTTATTAAGGTTAGTAAGTTTTTTCACAGGATCATAGAGCATCATCACTGCCGTGAGAAAAGAGAAAAAAGTTCCAGTAGTTGAAGAGCCAGCGATAACTCTTGAGCCTCCAAACCAGATTATAAATGCAATTCCAACTCCTCCTAAAAACTCCATTACAGGCGAAGAGAGTGATTTTGCAACAACAGATTTAATCTCAAGCCTAAATAGCTTTTCAGTTTTATCTTTAAATCGTTGCTTTTCATAAGTCTCCATTGTAAATATCTTCACAACTTTGGCACCTGAAAAAGTTTCGTGCAAAAAGACATTAAGATCAGCCATTGCCTCTTGACATCCTGTGCTAAAACGGCGTACACGTCTGCCAAAAGCGACAATTGGATAGAACGCCACTGGAAGAACCAAAAATGCCCATGCTGCAAGTCTCCAATCCATATAAAAAATTACGCATGTCAGGCCAATTACAGTAAAAAAGTCTCGTAAGAGGCTTGTTACAGCACTTGAGACCATGCCCTTAACAATATTAACATCATTGGTGATTCTTGACATTAAAGTACCTGTCTTTTCTTGATGAAAATAGGCAATAGGAAGATCAATAATCCTTTCATAAAGTGCATTTCTAAATGATTTGATAACCTGTTCTCCAACATAGCTCATACAGTAATGTTGACCATAAGTTGCAAGCCCTTTTAAAAGAAAGACAACTATTGCAGCAATTGGAATAAAAAGAAGTCCAGCTCTATCTTTGTTGACAAAGATATCATCAAGCATAGGTTTGACAAGATATGCAGAAGCAGCGGTTGAGCCTGCTACAACAATCATACAAAGCATTGCAAAAAATAGTTTTTGCCAGTGCTCTACTATAATTTTAAAAAGAGCTTTATAACGCTCTCTGTTCCGTCTATTTGGTATATTGAAAATTAAATTTGTCATAAAGTCTATTTTATTATGTGTGATATCTACTATACTTGATAATCTGTTTTACCTTTAAAGGTATCTTTAATTGTTTAATTCAGTGTTCAGAAGTATTGTCAATATTAAAAAAATGTGAGACCATACTTTAATATGAAAAAGAGCACAATACTATTTTTATTTTTGAAATTTTACCGCTTGCTGTGGCGGATAGCTCTTCCTATTCTTAAGAAAAATGCACGATTACGTGACAGTATCAAACAGAGAATCTCATCTGACCATTTTAAGAGAGCTGATGTTTGGATACAAGCAGCGTCAGCAGGTGAGTGCAACCTTGCCATTCAGCTTGTAAAAAATCTAAGCTATAAGCCTCTTCTTGAACGTCATAGCTGTTTTGATAAGCCAAAACAGCTTTTACTTACCTCAACTACAGCTCAAGGTTTAGAGTTGCTATCTAAAAGCTATTCTGATTTATATTCTTCAACTCTTGCCAGTAGGGATTATAATATTTCAAATCACAATATATTTAGCGCTATTAATATAGAATATTTTCCGTTTGATATTTGTGAGTTAATGGATAGTGTCATCTGTAAGGTGAAACCTTTGCTTATTGTTCTTCTTGAGACTGAACTTTGGCCCTCACTTCTTTTTTCTGCAAAAAAAAATGGAGTGAGGGTTGTTGTGATAAATGGGAGAATGTCAAAAAAAAGTCATAGAAACTATATGGTTACTAAATGGCTATGGAGTGAAATTGAGCCTTATGCTGTTTTTGCAATTAGCAATACAGATGCACAAAGATTTAAAGATATTTTTCCACACTCTATAATTTGTGTAATGCCAAATATGAAGTTTGATTCCATAATATTTAGCAACATGGAGTCAAAACCTTCCTCTAATTTCCCTACACTCTTTGACTCTAAAGTATCGTCTAAAACTTCAACTGTCCTACTTGATTCACTACCTTTGGATAATATCCCTTTTTCTATCATGGCATCTATAAGAAAAGAGGAGGAAGAGGATGTTGTTGCAATTATTAACCAGATACTTGAAAAATTTCCAGATCAGATAATAGGACTGTTTCCAAGACATATTCATAGGATTGATGCCTGGAAGAGACATCTTTCAAATACAGAGCATAAATGGCAGCTTTTATCTGAGATACATGATACAAAGACATCTATTGTATCTGGAACAGTTGTTCTGTGGGATATATTTGGAGAGCTAAAAAGAGCCTACTCTTTTGCAACTGTGGCTTTTGTTGGAGGAAGTTTAAGACCATTAGGTGGACACAATTTTATTGAACCGCTCATCTGTGGAGCAGTTACAGTTACAGGACCATTTATTGATGACTTCTCTTGGGTAGGAGAAGAGATTTTTACTAATAACATAGTAAAAAAGGCAGCTAACAGAGATGAAATAGTAGATTTTATAGTCTCAACTTTAAAAAATCCTCCTAATAGAGAGGATATTATCAAAACAAGTCTCAATTATATTGCAACCAAACAGGGTGGAACATCAATTGCCAGTAGTACAATAATAGAGTATTTATCAAGATTGTAACGGACAAAATACTTTATATCAAATTGTGTATATCACAAACACAATTTCATTGTTATGGAAAACTATAAGAGTAAATTATAGCACTTTATCCTACAATTTTTTGACATTTCAAAATATGGACAGATACAATATGCAAGATAATAACATCAAACATGTAATAAGAAAAAGAGCAGGAGAACATCAACGCTACGCATCAGGATTCAAATATCAGCAAGATTCCAAATATTTTGCACAAATTGGAGAAAATTTGAGAGAAGAGGGTGTAAAAGAGCTTGAAATGTTAGGCGCAAAAAATATTGAGCAAGGATATACGGGAATATATTTTAGTGCTGATAAAGCTATTTTTTATAAAATTAACTATATGACAAGGTTGATATCAAGAGTTCTTGCACCTCTTGACTCGTTTTTATGCAACCACACAGATATTTTATATAAAAATGCCAAAAAGATTAAATGGGAGCTTATTATATCCAAAAAAACAACATTTTCAATAGTCTCTAACGTGTCAGATAGTGTTATTGAGCACTCTCAATTTGCAGCTTTGCGTCTTAAAGATGCTATTGTTGACTATTTCAGAGAGAGAACGGGCAAGCGTCCAAATGTTGATACATTAAACCCTGATATAATAATAAATCTGCACATTAGGAAAGATATAGCAGATATTAGCGTTGATGCGTCAGGCGGTGCTCTTCACAAGCGTGGGTATAGGGAGGAGTCAATTGCCGCTCCCATGCAGGAGACGACTGCCGCTGCCATTATAAGGTTATCTCAGTGGGATGGAACTGTTCCTCTTTATGATCCTATGTGCGGCTCTGGTACTTTGCTATGCGAAGCTCTAATGAGTAAGTGCAACATTCCGGCAGCTATTTTTAGAAATAAATTTGGGTTTCAGATGCTTCCTGATTACAATCCAGATCTGTGGCATCAAGTTAAACATGAGGCTGATGCTCAAATACAAGAGCTTCCACTAAATCTTATTGCGGGCAGTGATATATCACAAGAATCTGTCAAGGCTGCTAAAACAAACCTAATGGGGCTTCATTTTGGCAGCAATGTTGACATAAAACTTATGGATTTTAGTGACATTCCTTCAATTGAGAATAGTATCATAGTTGCAAACCCACCTTATGGGATACGGATTGGAAAAGACCAAGATTTAAAGCTACTTCATAAGAGTTTAGGAGACTTTCTCAAGCAACGGTGCAAAGGATCTAAGGCATTTATCTATTTTGGAGACCCTGAATACACAAAAAGTATGGGTCTTAAATCCTCATGGAAATTGCCATTAAAAGCAGGTGGACTGGACGGGGTACTTGTAAAATATGAACTATATTAGAGCACTTGTTTTATAAAACCACTGTTTTTATGTTGCAAAAAGTACAAATAGAACTGTATTAAGTTATCAACTGTATGATGATATTACTATTTCATCAAGAGGGCGTTTTGGCACATGATGAACTTTATTGGAGTCTCTCCAGTAACGAATATTTCCATCTGAGCCAACTTGCTCGATTACTACCTCCTCAATTGGCTTTCCAAGAGCAAGGATTAAGAGAACCTCATGACATGGCTCTATGTTTAGGCATGACCTTATGTTTCTTTGATGAATAGCAGCAATCATGCAGCCTCCAAGTCCAAGTTCTCTTGCACCAAGCATAATTGATTGTGCTGCAATGCCGTGATCGCAACGGAAGTTATCTGTAATAGATTTATCGCCCATTATTACAATATATCCCGACGGTTTTTCCCCCTCTTTTGGACCATCCCAATCTTTAAGATACGCAGCCCATGCAAGACAAGAAAATATTCGTTCATTAATAGTAGGGTCAACAGAAAGAATATATTTAAGTGGCTGTAGATTTGCTGCTGAGGCAGAACAACGTGCAAGTTCAACCAATGATTTCAATGTATCTATATCTATCTTTACAGATTGATCGAACCTTCTAAAACTTCTGGTCTGTTTTATCAATTCAAATATCGACATAATTTGATATCCTTATTCTACGCAGAAACATCTTAGACATAACACTATATGTCTAAGATGTTTTCATTGTATTATTGTCATGTTGAATGTAAATTTTTTAGATTACTATGGATAGCTTCTATCCTTGAATAGGAATAATAACAATATTTACCCTACGGTTCATTGCATCATTAGAAGAGATGGGCTGAGATTCGCCATAACCAAATACTTCAATTCTTGACGGATCAACTCCTCTTTGTATCAAGGCATTAGCTACAGATCGAGCACGTCTCTCTGACAGAGCCTGATTATAGACATCAGAGCCTTTGGAGTCCGTATGTCCTTCAACTCTTATTCTTGTCTGTGGATAGTCTCTTAAAACCCCAGCCACTCTGTCCATTTCTGAATATGCTCCTGCTTTTAATATATCAGAATCAGTATCAAAAAACATGCTGGACTGAAAAGTTGCTGTAAGGACATTTTCTGTTCTTACAACAGTAGTCTGCTCAGATTCCACAATAACATTTCGTAGAGCCTGTTCTTGTCTGTCCATGTATGCCCCAATCTGATTACCAGCAATGCCGCCTAATGCTGCACCTATACCAGCACCGATAAGTGTTCCCTTAGTGTTGCCACCGATAACTTGACCAAGTACAGCCCCGACACCAGCTCCAACAAGAGTTCCTTGTTGGGTTTTAACTTGTTGATTTGTAGTGCCTGCACATGAAATGATAGAGAGGCAAAGTATTGAACTTATTGCTAAACAAAATTTTTTAGATTTAAATAGTTTCATTGTTTTTAACTCCTTGTTGTCATAAAAAAATGTGCATTTTGGTTTGTATAAAGTTGTAGGTATCAAAAGTTTTGATCTCTAATTTTTTAGATAGAGAGAATAACAAAAGATTGCTATTATGCCTACATGTTCATCATTATTTTTATTAACTTAATGGCTCAAAGGTTATTTTTCAAGAAATATATTTGTTTTGATAGCTATTTTAAGTATAATTCCCTGAAACATTTAGAGTGAACTTTATTTAGTTTTTTATATCTATTAGCAAATTGATCGAATAAATTAAGGATAAAAGTTAGATTTAATTTTGAAATGTAATTTAAGATATTAGGAGAGATAATCCAATTATGACCATAGCATTAAAAATTGAGCAAACTATTGCAAAATCATCGTGGATACGAAAGATGTTTGAAGAAGGTAGCCGCCTAAAAGCTAAATATGGCAGCGCAAATGTATTTGATTTTAGTATCGGAAATCCAAATTTACAACCGCCTGAAGAGTTCCAAAGTGCACTTGAGGCTGTTGCTACACAAAAAGAGCCATGGGCACATGGATACATGGCAAATAGTGGATTTGAATTTGTTCGTAAGTCAGTTGCAGAGAAGATCAACGCAGAACAAAACGTTGATATAACTGCTGATGATATTGTTATGACCTGCGGTGCTGCAGGAGGGCTTAATGTTGTTTTTAAAGCTCTCTTGAATCCGGGTGAAGAGGTTTTGGTCAGTGCCCCATTTTTTGTTGAATACACATTTTATGCAGACAACCATGGAGGGATACTTAAAACTGTTCCATCAAAAGATGATTTTACGCTTGATATTGACCAAATTGAAAAAGCGATTACTCCTAAAACAAGAGTAATGCTTATTAACTCTCCAAATAACCCGACTGGACAGATTTATTCTGAATCGAGCCTTAAAGATCTAGGAAAGTTATTGGAAAAAAAGAGCGATCAATATGGTTCTACTATCTATCTTATCTCTGACGAGCCGTATCGTAAAATTGTGTTTGACAATACTTATGTTCCTTCTGTCTTTCCCTGTTATGCCCAAAGTATTGTGGCCACATCTCACTCAAAAGACCTATCTTTGCCAGGTGAGAGAATTGGCTATCTTGCTATCAATCCCAAAGCTACTTACCGAGATAAGTTAAGACAGGCATTAGCTCTTACCAACCGTATATTAGGGTTTGTTAATGCTCCAGCCATGATGCAACGAGTCCTTCCTCTGCTTAAAGATGCAAGTGTAGATATTGATGCTTACAGAAGAAAGAGAGATATTTTTTGTGAAGGGCTTGCCAAAGCTGGATACTCTTTTACAACACCTCCCGGAGCATTTTATCTCTTTCCCCGTTCCCCGATTGAAGATGATGTCAAGTTTGTTCAGGCACTTCAAGAAGAGCTTGTACTTGCTGTTCCGGGAAGCGGTTTTGGAGGACCAGGACATTTCAGGCTTGCATTCTGCGTAGAAGATGAGACTATTATAAAATCAATGCCAGCATTCAAAAGAGTGATGGAGAGATTTAACTTAAGCTAAATGAGTATCCTTGAGTTCGGAACTCTGCTTTTTAATGGAGAATAATATTTAATTGACACTTCCTAAAAAATACATTGTTGCCATCTGCGGGGCATCTGGTTCAATTTATGGCATCAGGTTGATAAAAGCACTTCTCGAACGTCCATATCACGTAATGGTTATCATTTCAGACGGGGGGGTAGAAGTTCTTAAACATGAGACCATATTTAATGATGAGATCTCTTTTAAAGATTTTTTGAGACTTGAAGGAACTCTATTTCACGAGGCATCTACCCTTGAAGTGTTTTCTCAATATGACGCTGTTGCAGCACCTGCAAGTGGGTCATTTATACATAATGGAATGGTAATTGCTCCATGTACCATGAAAACACTTGGAACAATTGCTTCAGGGATAGGAGACAATCTTATCACTCGTGCAGCAGATGTGTGCCTTAAAGAGAGACGACCTTTGATATTTATACCGCGTGAAACACCTTTTAATCTCATTCACCTTGAAAACATGATAAGATTATGCAAAGCAGGCGCTACAATTATGCCTGCCTGCCCGTCATTTTACACATCTCCTTCAACCATTGAACAGCTTTGCGATACAGTGGTTGCAAGGATTCTGGATCATCTTGGTGTTGAGCATAACCTTGTGCAAAGATGGGATCATAAAAGTAACTAAGCTCAATAAAAATAAGGATTTTTTCTTACATTTAAGGCGTTCTAATTGATTTAAAAAGAGCAACGTAAATGAAGATACATGATGAAAAAGATAGAAGTTTTCATATCGCCAGAAGATTAATAAATGAGGGATTTAAAGCATTTTTTGTCGGCGGAGTTGTCAGGGATATGTTAATGATGGGAAAGGAGCATGAGCCTTCAGATTTTGATATTCTTACCAATGCCCCGTTAGATAAAATTATGAGTATTTTTGCCGGAGAAAAAGTGAAACAGGTTGGAAAATCATTTTCTGTCTGTATAGTCAACGGTATTGAGGTTGCATCGTGTCGTTCTGATTCATATAGAACTTTACAAGACTCCTCGTTAGGTTTGGCATCTGATTTATCAGAATCATCACAAATATATACTCATTTTCCTGAATGTGATCTTTCTTACAGAGATATTACAATTAACAGCATGGCACTTGATCCAATATCTGGAGCGATTATTGATCCATTTGGAGGTAAAAAAGATATTGTAGATAGAGTTATCAGGTTTACAGGTTCACCTGATGATAGAATATTAGAAGACCCGTTAAGAATGGTGAGAGTATGCAGATTTGCCTCTTTAATTAACGGTACTATTGATAGTTCAAGCTTAGATAGTATTATAAAATATCGCCATCTTTTAAATTCAAATAACACTATAGTTGCCCCAGAAAGAATACGGTACGAAATTATAAAGGCAATGTCTCATAAGAAGCCTTCTCTATTTTTTAGAAATCTTCATAAAGTTCAACTTCTTGAGTTGATCTTTCCCTCTCTTAGTCGTTGTGACACTCTTGATGGAGGACCACATCATGGTGAGAGTGTGATGGAACATTGCCTTCTTACTGGTGATGCTCTATCTGCTATTAATCCCATTTTACGACTTGCGGGATATCTTCACGATGCTGGTAAATATGAAGCAGCACAGATAAAAGATGGTTATCTCACCTTTCCAGATCATGAAAAGATGGTTGATACTGTAATTTACGATCTGCATAAATTAAGGTTTAGCAGTGAAGAGATAAAGTTTATTGGTGCTGTAATTAGAACCCACATGCGTCCTCTTACCCCAGATTCAACACCAAAGGCTGTCAGAAGGCTTTTGGCTTTCTTAAAAGAACATGATGTCAAATGGCAGATATTCATGCAGATGAGAATAGCTGATAAAGCTGCCAATTTAGCAAAACATCCTTATAGCAGAGAAGATATAAAACTTAGGGTGAGAAAGATTTGGAATGAGCTTAACAGTAGTCAACTCAAAGGTTCTAAACTGCCACTCTCCATGAAAGAACTTGCCATTTCAGGACATGATGTAATGGAAATTATTAATATCTCTGAAGGTCCTGAAGTTGGTAAGGTTATGAGCTATCTGTTTGATTGTGTGTTAGATGAACCAACTTTGAACACTTTTGAATCACTAAAAGAGCTTGCTATTAGATTTCGACTTGCTTAATAAAAATGGTTTAGGGTTTGTTCAATATCCAATATTTGATGAATTAACCAGGAGGTTTAAAATTTATGCACGAAATGGGAGTTGCTCAACAGATGATAAATATCGCACTTGCCTCAATACCAACCGATATTATCAATCCAAAGGTTGAACGGCTCAACCTAAAAATTGGAAACTTGGCAGCAGTAGTTGAAGAGAGCCTTAGATTCTGCTTTGAAATTATCTCAAAAGAGTCTGCACTTGAGGGGGCAGAACTTGTAATTGAGCATGTTCCTGTACAGGTTAGATGTAAGAAGTGCAATAAGGTTTGGAAGGTTGATGGACCTATTTTTTCATGTCAATCGTGCAAAGATAGTGGTATTGAAGTTATATCTGGCAGAGAGCTTGAAATTGTTTCAATTGAGGTTGCTTAAATAATATTTACAAATAGATATAATAAGGAAAACAGATAAAAAATGGAGATTAATATTCAAAAAAAAGTTCTTGAAGCTAACGAGAATCAGGCTGATAAAAATAGAAAAAATTTTAAAGATAAAAATGTATTTGTTCTTAATGTGATGAGCTCTCCTGGTTCTGGAAAAACAGAAACCCTTTGTAAAACATTAAGAATGATAATGCCTAAAATCAGAACAGGTGTGATTGTAGGAGATATTTGCACAAGAAATGATGCTGATAGACTCGAGGCTTCAAGTGTAAAAGTTGTGCAGATAAATACAGACCAATTTGGAGGAGATTGCCACCTCTCTGCAAATATGATTGAAAAGGCAGCAAAAGAGTTTGATCTCGATAATATAGATCTTTTGATAGTTGAAAATATTGGGAATTTGGTCTGTCCAGCAGAGTTCGATATTGGAGAAAATGCAAAAGTTGTTGTTCTTAGCGTAACAGAAGGAGAGGACAAGCCGCTTAAATATCCTCTGATGTTTCAGGTTGCAGATGCTGCTATTTTGAACAAGATTGATCTGTTGCCATATTTAGACTTTAATGCAAAGGAAGCTGTAGATAACATGAGACGAGTACATCCTGGAATGCCTGTATTTGAGTTATCCGCAAAAACAGAAGAGGGATTCACTCCATGGATTGAGTGGATTTCAGCTTGTGTTAAAAAGTAAAACTTCAATGTAATAGTGCTTTATGGTTGGAGATGAGAGATTATGAAGATAAAAAAAGCAGTATTTGCAGGCTCTTGGTATCCTGCAAATACTAACAGGTGCGAAGAGCATGTAAAGCAGTTTTTAAGTGAGAAGTATGGACCTATCAAAGGTCAGTTTGTAGGTGGGGTTGTACCTCATGCAGGCTGGTTTTTTTCAGGTTCGATTGCCTGCCGTGTAATTGCATCAATTGCTTTATCTGCAAGATCAACATTAGAGTCTGTAGCCGGAATAGAAGAAGAGAGGCATTCAAATAGACTAATGCCAGTAAAAATTGATGCAATATTTATCTTTGGAATGCATCTTAACCCTAAAGATAAACCTCGTGTAATGACAAGTGGTGCATGGGAAACCCCTTTTGGCGAGCTGCTAATTCATGAATCTCTTGCTACTGAGTTTGGTAAAAATCCAGCAATAGATGCACGAATAGACTCTCCTGATTCATTTCCTGAAGAGAATACAATTGAACTGCAACTTCCATTTATTAAATATTTTTTTCCTGACGCTGCAATTGTTCCGGTTGGGGTACCTCCTTCAGGTATAGCGGAAAAGGTGGGCAAGATCGCTGCTGAAACTTCAAAACAACTTGGGCTTAATGTGGTAGTTTTGGGTTCTACAGATATGACTCATTATGGAAGCAATTATGGTTTTACTCCGGCAGGTTCAGGAATACAGGCTCTTGGTTGGGTGAAAAACGACAATGATCCCAAAGCTATTAACGCTATATGCTCTATGAACTGTTCTGATATAATTTATGAAGGGCTTAAAAATCGCAATTTATGCTGCTCTGGTGCTGTGGCTGCTACTGTGGCTGCTGCAAAAAAGATGGGTGCGGTAAAGGGTGTTGCCTTTGATTATACTACAAGTTATGACAAACATCCCGGAGTTAGTTTTGTTGGGTACTCCGGGATTTTGTTCTCTTACTGATTTAAAGAGTCTATATACTTTACTGCCTGCTCAATTCGCTGAATAGTTTTTGTTTTACCTAATGCAATAATCATCTCAAATATTCCGGGACTCACAGTTGTTCCGGTTAATGCAACTCTTATTGGCTGGGCAATTTTGCCAAATTTAAGATTGGTCTCTTCCATCACCTTTGTAAAGGCATCTTCTAAATTTTTTTCTAAGAAATCAGCAGGGGCAATAGCTTGAATATAGTGTAACGATTTTCTTAGAGTCTCAACAATATCAGGTTTAAGAAATTTTTTTGCTGCACTATCATCAAATTCAATTGTATCTTGAAAATAGAATCTTGATGCTTCTACCATATCAACCATTGTTTTACTTCTTGGTTGAAGGGTTTCAATGATCTTTTCTAAATTGAAGCCACTATTAATATTTGAATCAGCTTTAAGATTTAGTTCTCTATTATCTACAGCAACTTGAGGTGTAATTCCAATTTTTTCAAGGTAATACAACAAAATAGGAGCAAGCTCTGATGGAGATTTACTCTGTATATGTTTACCATTTAACGCTGTGAGTTTATCCATATCAAACATAGATGGGGAGCGTCCAATATGTTCTAAGGAGAATTTTTCAATTAGATCATCTCTTGTAAAAAACTCCTGATCCCCATGAGACCAACCAAGCCTCACAAGATAGTTGAGCATTGCATCAGGCAAAAAACCCATATCCTTGTATTCACTAACAGACATTGCACCGTGACGTTTACTCAACCTTGCTTTATCAGAACCAAGAACCATTGGTACATGGGCAAAAAGAGGCAAAGGTGCATCAAGTGCATTGTATATTATAATCTGCTTAGGGGTATTCACAAGATGGTCATCTCCTCTGATGATGGTGTTTATGTTCATGGTTATGTCATCAATCACCACAGCAAGGTTATACATAGGGCTTCCATCACTTCTTTGAATAATAAAATCATCAATTTCACTGTTGGGAAAAGCTGTGCTTCCTTTTACAACATCATCAACAACTGTTGAACCAATTTTAGGGGCTTTTATACGAACCACCATTCCCGGTTTACCCTCTTTGTTCATATCTCTGCATTTGCCATTATACATAGGTTTTTTTCCGGTGGCTCTTGCCTCTTCTCTCATTGCTTCCACCTCTTCAGGAGAGCAGTCGCAGTAGTAAGCATGACCTGATGCAACAAGTTTTTGGATATACTCTTTGTATATATCATACCGTTGAGTCTGAAAGTAGGGACCCTCATCCCAGTCAATACCGAGCCACTCAAGGGACTCAAATATCGCATCAACAGACTCTTTTGTAGAACGGGCTTCATCAGTATCCTCAATTCTTAAAACAAACTTCCCATTAGTTTGTCTCGCATAGAGCCAGTTGAAAAGAGCTGTCCTTGCCCCTCCAATGTGCAGATATCCGGTAGGGCTTGGAGGGAATCGGGTGATAATAGTATCCATATTTTCTCCATTGTTATATTTTTTAATAGTATCAGGTTGAAATAAAGTGGCTGTACTTATCACAGTAGATAGCTTTGGGCAAGTATGTGGAGGGGATATTCCTTGAGTTTAATGAAATTTTAGGTTAGGCATATTTTTGTTTTTAATTACTGACTTGCATAGTTTCCCAAAGTTTTTATCTTTTTTTCTTTTTTCAAAATAAGACATTTCATTGTAATCTGCCTCTTTATTCATCTTGATAAAATTACGGTAACGCTCTTCCACAATTACGCCATCTTTTAAAGCCTGCAATATTGCACATCCGTTTTCATCTGTATGAGAACAGTTTCTATAGAAGCATTGTCTTGATAACTCATATATTTCATTAAATGTCTCATTAATTCCCGTTGAAACTGCGATATTTCCAAGTTCCCGCATACCTGGGGTATCAATTACCATTGCATTATTTTCCAGTATAATCAACTGCCTCCGTGTAGTAGTATGTTTTCCCTTACCGTCTTTTTCTCTGATCTCATTTGTTTCAAACAGATAATCATCAGTGAGGTTGTTTAACAAGGTTGTTTTGCCTACTCCGGACGACCCGAGAAGACAGAAAGTTTTTTCTGGAATAAGCATATCTTTGATTATGTCTATTCCATAATGATCTATATTGCTGAATTCAACAATCTTAATATCTGGCATTAATGTCTTAATGTTAGCAATATTTCTGTCTCTTTCATGCTTAGTTGAAAGATCGCTTTTGCTGAGAAGTACAACAGGTTCAATATTACCTTCATTAACCATAACAAGGTATCTTTCCAATCTTCTCAGATTATAATCAGAACCAAATGATTGAATAATAAAAGCAGTGTCAATATTTGCAGCAATTAGCTGGTATTCTGTTTTTTTGCCTGCTGTTTTCCTCTTTAGAATAGATTTTCTTGGAATTATTCCATTAATAACCGCAAATGACTCATTATCATAAAATTGAGCATATACCCAGTCTCCAACTGTCGGAAAGTCTGTGGGAGAATCTGCATTGAAAAGGAGCTTTCCAGTTAACTCAGCAAAAACATCTTTTTCGTTGTTTCTTATCAAAAAACTGTCTTTGTTCACAGCAGTAACCCTGGATATTTGATAATCGGCTAATTTTGAAGAATCTGCTCTATCTGAAAACCATTTGTTAAAACCTAATTTTTTTAAATTCATGATATGTTATTATATTCACCTTTGTTTTTCTAATGATGCGTGATCAATGCAAAATTTGGAAAGAGTATTTTCTTGACACTCATCTCTCTTTAAATCTATAGAATCGTTGCTTGTGTCTCCCATGTAGAACTCCCTTTTATGGTAAATCGAAACCAATTTATGGAATATCTTGTTGATATTAAAGATGCTTTATTGAATTACAATTTATATATTTTAAAAAATTATGTGTCAATTGATTTTTGAACGGTTTTTTAATGTAAGGAATGTAAGGGTTTAATTGAAAAATATTTTTACAATAATTTTATGAAACATCCTTAATAGTGAGCATTTTAAGCTCCTTCTCCTATAGAAAGTCTCTTTGATGTTTTTGTGGTACAAAATAGATTTATAATAAAAAGTATATATTAACCGATGTAAGTACCTACAGTTATATTTAATAAATTAAACACAATTTACAAAAGGCTTTTTACAAACAAAAAATAATGTCAATATAAATAGCACTTAAGCAGCGATTCTAAGTTTAAGGAGTTGATAATTAACTTGACAATTCTTTTTAATTAAATTAGAAATTTATGTTTATTTGGTAGAATACCCTTAGTTAATTATTGTAAAATAAATTAGATAGTTAGGAGAAGAGAAATGGCTGTACCTAAAAAAAAGGTTTCAAAAAGTAGAGGTAGAAAAAGAAGGACTCACCAGAAGGTTGCTATGCCAACATATACAACATGTCCAGAATGTAAAGAGGCAAAATTACCACATGCAGCATGTCCTGCATGTGGTGTCTATCGTGGAAGAAATATAATTCGGCAGAATGTTGAAGAAGAATAAACTTTTAAAGACAAACTTTTCAAGCAGAGTAACCATTTAACAGTTCTCAGGAGCATGTTTTGTTTATGTTGGCGTTGGCTTACCATATTCAGCTTACCCAATACTTGGGTTACTGTTAAGTGGTTTACTCTGCATTATAGAGAATTTTTAATTTATGACTATTGAAACTAAGGTAAGAAAGATAATAGCAGAAAAACTTTCAAGGGTCGATATTGAAGATGTACTTCCTGAAGCCTCCCTTGTAGATGATCTTGGTGCAGACTCTTTAGCACTTGTTGAACTTATGATGACAATGGAAGAGCAATTTGAGATAGATATGGATGAAGATGATTCTGAGAAGCTCAAAACTGTTCAAGATGTCATTGATTACATAAAGTCAAGATCGTAAGGTACTTGTATGGATATAAAGATGAATCAACCGATTATTATTGGCAGTGACCATGCAGCATTTCAGCTTAAAGAGAAGGTGCGAGTTTTTATTGAATCTCTTGGCATTGATGTTGAAGATGCGGGTGCATTTAATGAGCTATCAACGAACTATGTCGATTATGCCAAGAAAGTTGCTGGTGCAGTTTCAAGAGGAGAGTTTGCAAGAGGAATACTTCTTTGTGGAACTGGTATTGGAATGTCTATCGCTGCCAATAGGTTTCCATTAGTAAGAGCTACTCTTTGCAATGATTTACTCTCTGCAAGAATGAGTCGCAAGCATAATGACTCCAATATTCTTGTACTTGGAGGAAGACTTATTGGCGATGTGCTTGCCTTTGAGTTGGTTAAAACATGGCTTAATACCCCTTTTGAAGGTGGTAGGCATCTTGAGAGACTTCAGTCAATTGAAACAATTATAAAGTAACAGGAGTTTTGGTTTGAGTATAAGCAACATTGAAAAAGTTGATCCTGAGATTGCAGGGATTATCAGAGACGAAGAGTTTAGACAGGATAATGGACTTGAGTTGATAGCATCTGAAAATATTGCCAGTCGAGCAGTTATGGAGGCTCAGGGTTCTGTTCTTACTAATAAATATGCAGAGGGATATCCTTCAAAACGGTATTATGGCGGCTGTATTCATGTTGATAGGGTTGAACAGCTTGCCATTGAAAGGTTAAAATTACTTTTTAGTGCTGATTATGCTAATGTTCAGCCTCATTCTGGTTCTGGTGCTAACATGGCAGCATATTTTGCTGTTCTTGACCCTGGTGATACAGTTCTTGGAATGAATCTATCTCATGGCGGTCATCTTACACACGGAAGTAATGTCAGCTTTTCAGGACGACTCTTTAATTTTGTTCATTACGGTCTTTCTAAGACAACTGAGATGATTGACCTTAATGAAGTTGAATCTCTTACCAAAACACACAGACCAAAACTTATTCTTGCTGGTGCAAGTGCCTATCCCCGAGAACTGAACTTTAAGGGTTTTTCTGAAATTGCAAAAAGATATGGGGCGCTTTTTATGGTAGATATGGCTCATATTGCTGGTCTTGTAGCTGGTGGAGTGCATCCATCTCCTATTCCTTTGGCAGATATTGTTACCTCTACAACTCACAAAACTCTAAGAGGTCCCAGAGGTGGAATAATTCTATCCAAGAAGGAATATGAAGCAAAAATAAGAAGTCAGATATTTCCGGGTATTCAAGGCGGTCCTCTTATGCACGTTATTGCAGCTAAAGCAGTTGCCTTTAAAGAGGCTCTTGAACCATCATTTAAAGTATATCAGCAAAAAGTTGTTGAGAATGCAGCAGCTCTTGCGTCCGCTCTTATGCAAAAAGGTCTTTGCCTTGTATCTGGCGGGACAGATAACCATCTTATGTTGGTTAATCTCTCCAATAAAAGGATTTCAGGCAAAGATGCCGAAGGCATGCTTGGACTTGCCGGTATAACTGTTAACAAAAATAGCGTTCCTAACGATCCGCTTGGTCCTTTAGTAACAAGCGGAATACGTATTGGAACTCCACTTCTAACATCTCGTGGCATGGGAACTAATGAGATGCAAGAAGTTGCTGCATGTATATGCGATGTTCTTGATAAAAAAAGCGAGCCTGTATCTGTAAAGGAGCGTGTAATGGCTCTTTGTAAGGCGTTCCCTCTTTATGGCGGCGGTATGGATTGATTTTAATGGATATGGATGCAGATAAAATATTAGTTGAACGCCCATCATGGACAGCATACTTTATGGGTATAGCGGATTTAGTTGCAACTCGTTCAACCTGTATTCGCCGTAAAGTAGGTGCAATCCTTGTAAAGGATAGAAGAATTCTTTGTAGTGGTTATAACGGTGCTCCATCAAATGTTGCTCATTGTACTGAGAGTGGCTGTTTGCGTGATCAGATGAAAATTCCATCTGGAGAGAAACATGAGCTTTGTCGTGGAGTTCATGCGGAGCAAAATGCTATTATTCAAGCTGCTTATCATGGAATATCTGTTAATGGTTCAACTTTGTATTGTACCGATCAACCCTGTTCTATTTGTACAAAAATGCTAATTAATGCAGGTATTATATCTGTTCATTTTAGAAATAAGTATAATGACCCAATTTCTACAAAAATGATGGAAGAGGCGGGTGTTGAGCTTATTCCCTTCAAATTATAGTAAACCTTTTGTTTTACTGTTGATTTATCATTTATAAATCTTCTTAGGCTAATTTTACGGCTATGATTAAATTACGCTTATTAACTGACGAGGTCTGTTATGAAATGTCCCTTTTGTGGTAAGTTAAATAACCGGGTCATTGATTCCCGTTTAAGCCGGACTGAAACAGAGATTAGAAGACGCAGAGAGTGCCAAGAGTGCTCTCGCAGATTTACAACCTTTGAGACAGTAGAAGACCTCCCTGTTATGATTGTTAAAAAAGATGGACGTAGAGAAGAGTTTATTCGTGCTAAGATTTTAGCCGGTATAAAAAAAGCGTGTGAAAAACGTGCCATCAGTATGGTTCAAATTGAAGATTTGGTTGATAATATTGAGCGTGAACTGCGTGACCTCAACGACAAAGAGATATCTTCTAAAGTTGTAGGTGAGAAAATTATGGAGCATCTTCACAGGTTAGATGATGTAGCTTACGTAAGGTTTGCTTCTGTTTACAGAGAGTTTAGCAGTGTTGATGACTTTATTGATGCTTTAAAAAAACTTGGGACATTAAATAATCAGACTTTAGAAGAGCACTATTTTGAGAGATCAGAAGAATCAATAAATAGTGAGGTCTTAAACTCAGAGTCTGGACATAATATGGCTCTTCATACAGCAGCTAATGAGCAGCCCACAAGTGAACACAATGGATAGTAGCAATTTCGATTCTAAAAACCTCCCCCCATCTTACACTCAATTAACTACCGATATTGGCTACATGCAAGAGGCGATTACTTTAGCATCAAATGGCAGAGGATATACATCGCCAAATCCAATGGTTGGTGCAGTTGTTGTAAAAAATAATCAGATAGTTGGAAGAGGTTGGCACAGAGCTTACGGGCTTTCACACGCAGAGGTGGAGGCTATCAATGATGCAGGCGAAAATGCAGCAGGAGCCGATATCTACGTTACTCTTGAGCCGTGCAACCATTATGGCAAGACTCCTCCGTGCACAAAAAAGATCATAGAATCAGGAGTAAAGCGGGTTGTAGTAGCTATTGAAGACCCTAATCCTTTTGTTAAAGGCGGAGGAATTGATTACCTTCGAGATAACGGCATAGAAGTTGATTTAGGAGTATGCAAAGATGAAGCTGAGAATCTGATTGAAGATTTTATCTGGTATATTCAAAACGATAAAAAACCTTTTGTGGTTTTAAAGTGTGCATCAACTCTTGACGGCAGAATTGCAACCTCAAAAGGCGATTCTAAATGGATTACATGCGAAAAATCACGTCAGTATGTCCATGAGCTTAGACATGCTTATGATGCAATTCTTGTTGGTTCTGGCACTGTCCATAAAGATAACCCCTCATTAACGGCTCGTATTCAAAATAATATCAATATTACATCTCCTGATAGCCAATCCCAATCAGGCAATGATTCGTCTATATATTTACAAGCCAAAGACCCACGAAGAGTTATTCTTGATTCAAACCTATCTATCAATTTAGATGCAAAACTGCTAACTCAAAAATCAAACGCAGATACCATTATTGCTGCCTCTGTTGATGCTAATTCTAAAAAACGTTCTATTTTAGAAAATATGGGTGTAACTGTGTTGGAAATTCCTAAAAAAGGCAACTTTCTTGATCTTGGAAAACTTTTGGAGCAACTTGGCAAGATGAAGATAATGAGCCTTTTAATAGAAGGAGGGGCAACCGTTATCGGCGCTGCTTTATCAAGCGGTATTGTGAATAAAGTGTTGTTTTTCATTGCACCTAAAATTTTGGGTGGTGATGACGGCATTCCAGTTTGCAGAGGCAGAGGATCTCTTTTGATGAAAGATTCACTGCAGCTTAAAAATGTTGATATTTTAAGATTTGACGATGATATTCTTGTTCAAGGTTATCTTAAATAGCGGGTAAAGTTATTGGGATAAATATAAATCAGAATAGATCGGAGAAAAGAGAGTATGTTCACAGGAATTATTGAAGGATTCGGCATTTTAAGAAGAATACAGCCTAAAGGCGAAGGAAAAATTCTTACGATTGAAACTGATCTTGATCTTTCTGAGAGTAAAATCGGAGATTCCATAGCTGTAAATGGTGCCTGCCTTACTGCTGTAACGCTTGAACGCCGCTCTTTTTCTGTTGATATGGCGCCTGAGACAGTATCGCGGACAACATTTAAAAAGCTGCAATCAGGTGCAAGGGTAAATCTTGAAAGGGCATTAAGGCTCTCTGACAGGTTAGATGGTCATCTTGTGTCAGGGCATATTGACGGAACAGGCGTAATAAAATCAAAAGAGAAAAAGAGTAATGCTGTTATTGTTGCCGTTGCTGTTTCAAATGAGCTTGCCTCTGATATGATTACAAAAGGCTCTGTGGCGATTGATGGTATAAGTTTAACTATCAACCGCTGCTCTGATAATGATTTTGAGGTCAGTATAATTCCTCATACTGCCACAATTACAACGATTGGTTTTAAAGATGTTGGCGATGAGGTTAATATTGAGACTGACATGCTTGGAAAGTATGTTAAAAAATTTTTGAGATTAGATGCTTTAGGTAATGCCGATTTTTATAAACATAGCTATTCTGATAAGCAGAGCGGTTATGGTGTTAAAAAAGATATTAGTATGACACTGTTGGCTCAAAACGGATTTTTATAGCATTTAAAGGGGTTAAAAAATAAAAAAATGCAGACAGCATTAAAGCCAATTTATTATCCAATTTCTTTAGATGAGATACGAACAAAAGTTAGTAAAAAAAATGGCAGACGCAACCTTTCATCTAATAATACTAAGGTTCAACAACTTGCTCTGTTTAGCAATGAAAAGCCAAATAATGTTAAAGAGATAGTAAATGAGTTTGGCGAGAAAATTATCAGAATTGATGGAGAGATTCCGCCTGACCTGCCAATTAAAGATGGAGATAGATTTTTATTTATAAGCTATGATCAAAGCATTCTTACCCACGGCTTACACAAATATCCTGCCAAGTTTTTTCCCGAACTACCCCGTTGGCTGATTAAACGTTATTCAAAAGAAGGCGATAAAGTTCTTGATCCATTCTCTGGAAGCGGGACAACAAACATAGAAGCACTTTTGGAAAATAGGCATTCTGTTGGTATTGATGTTGATCCTTTTTCTCGTTTCATATCTAAAGTTAAAACAACTCCTTTAGATACAAACGAATTGCATTTTGCTCAAAAAGCTCTTTTAAAACTTATATTGAACTATAGCTCATCATACATTAATCAAAAAGAGATACCAACGTTTCCATATATAGATAATTGGTTTAATAAAGAGATTATTTTTGAGCTTGCATATTTAAGGAAAATAATAGGCAATCTCGATATATCTGAAAATACAAAGAACTTTTTTAAAGTCTGTTTTTCTTCAATAATTCGAGGCATCTCTAACGCAGATGATAATTGCACAAGGACAGTAATACGAAAAAAGCTAAATAAAATGGTTTATCCCGCTGATGCCCTCAAAAAATTTGTTGAAGCCATACTTATAAATATTCCAAAAATAATAGAATTCTCTCAAAACTACCCTGTAAACATAACAGTTAATTTTCCTGAGGCAATGGATGCAAGAAACATTGATTATCAATACTATTTTGATTTAGCAGTAACTTCACCACCTTATGCAAATGCGGTTGACTATCCAAGGACTCATCAATTAGAAAGCTATTGGTTGGGATTAACCAACGGCTCATTGACCCCTTTAAAGAAAAAACATATTGGAACAGAGAGCGTTTCATCAAATGATTATAAAGTATTGCATAATATTGGAGTAAAAGAGGCAGACATAATACTCTCTAACATTTTCGCAAAAGACCCAAGAAGATCGTATATAGCTTTTAAATATTTAGATGATATGAGATTGAATCTAATCGCTGTTTATAATGCTCTCAAAAAAGACGGAAGATATGTTATAGTTGTTGGTAATAACAGAATTAGAGGAGAGCTGTTTGAGAATTGGAAATATATAATGGAGTTAGCCCAAAATATTGGTTTTAAAATTGAAAATTATTTTGCATCAGAGATTATAAAACATTTTATAAAAGTTCCTCGTCAAGAAAGAATAGATACTGATTGGATAATAGTTTTAAGGAAATAAAGTATGCCAAATACAGAAGAGAGGGGAAGGCAAGCGTCAATAGAAGGATTTGCAAACGAGCATATTGTTGTTGGTCTTTTAATGAAAAAATATCAGAATGTTTCTCTTGTGAATTTGCCTTTATCACCTTACGACATAATAATTGTTAGAAAACTTGAAATAGGTGGTGAAGATATAATCAGGGCACAAGTAAAAACAGCAAGAACAAGTGTAAGTTTTACTGGTGGTACAAGAGGCGGGGTTGATAGAGAATATAAATCTGATGTAAAAACTTACATACAATCCCCAACAACTTCTGATGTTGTCATAGGTTTAAAACCATTAGATAATAGTGCTTTTGATATGTATTTCATACCAACTATTCTCATAGAGGTTTGGGGAACAAAGAGTAAAGGATTTGGAATACTTGAGCCTTTAAAAAACAATTTCTATTTTCTTGAAAACTGTAAAAATAGAGAGTTGATACTGCAAAAATCTCATGAATATAATATTTTTTAATTATTGATGTTCATCAACAACTTTGGTCAAAAAAAGACTAATTTATAAAAGTTTATGAAGTTAAAAATCTAAGGAGTTAAAAGATAAAAAAATGCCGCACATTACAATTGAACAGGCTATTGAGGATATAAGAGCTGGCAAAATGGTTATTTTGGTGGATGATGAAGATCGTGAAAACGAAGGAGATCTTACTATGGCAGCAGAGGCTGTAACACCAGAAGCTATTAATTTTATGGCAAAATATGGAAGAGGGCTTATATGTCTATCAATGACGGCTGAAATGGCTGATAAACTTGGTCTCCCCTTAATGGTTAAGGATAATACATCTCAGTTTGGAACTGGGTTTACAGTTTCCATTGAGGCAAAAAAAGGTGTTACCACAGGAATATCAGCGGCTGATAGAGCAACAACAATTCAAGTAGCAGTTGCTGATAACACTACAGCAGATGATCTTGCAAGACCTGGTCATATCTTCCCATTAAGAGCAAAAGACGGCGGGGTTATGGTCAGAATTGGTCAGACAGAAGGTTCTGTTGATCTTGCCAAACTTGCAGGATGCAGACCTGCCGGAGTTATCTGCGAAATTATGGACGAAGATGGCACAATGGCAAGAATGCCTTCTCTGGAAAAATTCAGCGAGCTTCACAATATAGGAATCTGTACAATAGCTGATTTAGTTGCATATAGACTTAGAACTGAATCTTTTGTCAGAAAAGCTGCCCAAAGTACTATTCCGACTGAATTTGGAGGAGAGTTCAAAATTATTGCTTATGAAAACGATTTGGATAAATTGACCCATATTGCTATGGTCAAAGGTGATATAGACCCAGAAAAACCCATTTTAGTAAGGGTTCATTCTGAGTGTATGACGGGTGATATTTTTGGCTCAATGCGTTGTGATTGTGCAGCCCAGCTTCATAAAGCGATGAGAATGATTGATGATGAAGGCAGCGGCGTTATTTTATATCTGAGGCAAGAAGGGCGTGGTATTGGTCTTGTAAATAAACTTAAAGCATACGAACTTCAAAAACAGGGCTGTGATACTGTAGAGGCTAATCTTCAGCTTGGTTTTAAGGCAGATATGAGAGATTATGGTATCGGAGCACAGATTTTAGCTGATCTCGGCATTAAAAAGATGCGTCTTATGACTAATAATCCCACAAAAATGATTGGTCTTGAAGGTTATGGTTTAAGCATTGTAGAGCAAGTTCCTATTGAAGTTCAGCCAAATAATTACAATAAAGGTTATTTAAGATGTAAACAGTTGAAAATGGGGCATATTTTTAAAGAGTGCTCTGCTGATCTATCATAAAAGAGCGTCCTCTTCTGGAGAAAGATAAAATACAAATATTAATTATCATAAAAACGCAAGGAGGAAATTGTGATGAGAGTAGGGTTTGTCGGCTGGCGTGGAATGGTTGGGTCTGTTCTTATGGAGAGGATGGTGGCAGAAAGAGATTTTAGTGGCTTTGAGCCACTGTTCTTCTCAACCTCTCAAGCTGGCGAGAAAGGACCAGATATCGGTGTTGATATTCCTTTGCTTATGGACGCTAATGATCTCGATCTTCTCTCAAAAATGGACATTATTGTGACCTGTCAGGGTGGCTCTTACACTCAATCAGTTTATGGGGAGCTTAGAAAAAAGGGGTGGTCAGGATATTGGATTGATGCTGCTTCAACTCTAAGGATGGAAAAAGATAGTATTATTGTGCTTGATCCTGTGAATCGTAAAGTGATTGATGACGGGCTTGATTCTGGAGTTAAAGATTTTATTGGAGGCAACTGCACTGTATCTTTGATGCTTATGGCTCTTGGTGGGCTGTTTGAAAATGATCTTGTTGAATGGCTAACTTCTATGACCTATCAGGCAGCTTCAGGTGCTGGAGCCAAAAATATGAGAGAACTTGTTAATCAGATGAAGGTAATAGGAGATCGTGCCAAAGCATACCTTGGAAACAGCGACTCTGCCATACTTGAGCTTGATAAAAACGTTACTCGAACTATCCATTCAGATGCCTTACCTGTAGATAACTGGTCTGTTCCTCTTGCTGCCAATCTTATACCTTGGATCGACAAGGCAATGGAGAATGGGCAGACTCGAGAAGAGTGGAAAGGTTTTGCAGAGACAAATAAAATTTTAGGAAGACAGAATAATCCTGTTCCAATTGATGGACAGTGCGTGCGTATTGGCGCTATGAGATGTCACAGTCAGGCATTTACAATCAAACTTAAAAAAGATATTCCATTAGACGAGATAAATGGGATTATTTTGGCAAATAACGATTGGGTAAAAATAATTCCCAACACAAAAGATGATTCAATAAAAAATCTTACACCTGCGGCAGTAACTGGAACATTGATAGTGCCTATAGGTAGGATAAGAAAAATGACCTTAGGACCTCAATATCTTACCGCGTTTTCAGTAGGAGATCAGCTTCTTTGGGGAGCGGCTGAGCCAATTCGTAGAATTTTAAGAATAGTGCTTGAACATTTAAGTTAATTGTGAGTTATAATAGTAAACTACCTTATAAGTAACAAAGGGCTTACACCTTTTTAGTTAAATCGATGTAAGCCCTTGATTTTTATGGTCGGGACGACTGGATTTGAACCAGCGACCACTTGTCCCCCAGACAAGTGCGCTACCAGGCTGCGCTACGCCCCGTTTTCAATTAGTTTTGCCCATATACCAAACTGTCTCCTTATCTGTCAAGCTACATTCTTTAGAGAACATCAATTTTTAGAGAGCCTGAAATTACACTTTTAAAATATAATTTAGTCATACTGTAAGCAAAATAAACCTCTTTGCAAGTACAATAATGAACTTTGCAAGTACAATAATGAACATTTTAGGAAGTTTTATAAAAATTAAATTGTATAGATATACAGCCATGAATCTCTATTTTTGAATATATAAATAAGGTTAAACAATTTATGGAATCTGCTTTAGTTATAAATAACTTTAAGACACCTCCACCTCTTAAGCAGGGCGATACAATTGGGATTTGTGCTCCATCAGGAGCATTTGATGTTAGCCGTTTCAATATCGGGGTAGATGTGCTCAAATCAATGGGTTTTAACATTCATATTCCAGATGCCATATATCAACAAAAAAGATATATGGCAGGTGATGATAGGGTCAGGTCAAATGTGATTAACTCACTTTTTGAAAATAGAGATATTAAAGGGATTATATGTGCAAGAGGAGGTTTTGGATCATTAAGAACTCTTGATTATATTGACTATGATCTCATAGCAGCCAACCCTAAACTGTTTGTTGGTTTTAGTGATATTACAGCCTTGCTTATAGCTATTTATGAAATCAGCAATCTACAGGTTGTCCATGGTCCTGTGGTTACATCACTTGCAGATACTAATGAATCCACACTAAAATCCCTTTATGATCAGTTAACATCTTCTTGTTACGCTGATCTTAATAACCCTTTTTCTAAAGATTTTAACTCGTCAAATCAGAACTTTTGTAGTAAATATAGAACATTAAGAAAAGGTTATGCTTCAGGCAGACTGACTGGAGGCAATCTTACAACTTTGTGCCATCTTATAGGAACAAGATTTCAGCCAAATTTTGATGACTCTATTCTATTTCTTGAAGATGTTGGAGAACCCCCTTACAAGATAGATAGAATGCTCACACAGATGAAACTTACAGGTATGTTGAAAAAGGTTAAAGGTGTTATTGTTGGCTCTATTTCTCCGGCTACATCAGTTATTGATGAGATTATACTGGAGATATTTGATAATCCTGCACAGCCAATAATTTTAGGATTTGATTCAGGTCACGGCAGGACCAATCTATCATTGCGTTTTGCTTCAACTGTCGAGATATCTTTTTGAAAACGATATATATTTTTTTTAAAATTCTAAAAGCCTATGGTGTAGATAAAAAAACGGTATGAATGAAGTTATTCGGACAATGCAAAGTGCTGTTAATAGTAAAGTTTTTCCTGGTGCAGTTCTGCTCGTTTCCCATAAAGAAAATATTTTGTTGCATCAAGCTTTTGGACTTTCAGATATTGAATCAGGACAGTTGATGCAGAGAAATTCTATTTTTGATCTCGCATCTCTTACCAAACCTCTTGCCACATCACTTTGTTTAATGAAGCTGGTTGAAAAGAGGGCAATTGCTATTAACAATACACTTAGTCAAACATTTACTGAGATATTTCAGCCTCAAATAGGGACGTTTTGGGTTGATAAAATAACTACTATTAAAGATAAGGCAGATATAACTATAGATCAGCTATTAAGGCATACATCCGGACTTGCAGCCTATAGACCCTTTTATAAACAGGTTATTTTTAAGCCAGAAAAAGAGCGGCGAGATTTTATGAGGCAACTTGTTTTAATGGACCCTTTAGTGGAAAAGCCCGGAAAGAAGCAGATTTACAGCGATCTTGGTTATATACTTCTTGCATGGATTATTGAAAAGATATCAGGATATAGGCTTGATGGGTTTGCCTATGAAGAACTATATAAACCAATTGGCGTTACAGAGCTGTTCTTTATGCCAACTGATATAGATAAGCAGATAGAAGGTAAAAATTTCTCCGAGCAAAAACAGTTGAGCCAAAACAAAACATATTTGATAGACTCTAAGAAAGAGGTAATGTTTGTTCCAACTGAAATCTGTTCATGGAGAAACAAGATGCTTCGAGCAGAGGTACATGATGATAATGCTTGGGCTGTTGGAGGAGTTGAGGGGCATGCTGGTCTTTTTGGGACAGCCTTAGGCGTCTGGAGAGTTCTTATTGAGATGATGAAGCTCATACATGGGGAAGAGAGCAATCTTATAAATAGAGATATTTTGAGAGCTTTTTTAGAGAAGAGGCATGGCATTAAAGGGCAGAGTGATAGTTGTAATATATATAATAGATTTGATATGGTTGCAGGATTTGACACTCCTTCATTATTAGGCTCTTCTTCTGGCAGATACTTTTCATCAGAAAGTATAGGTCATCTTGGCTTTACAGGCACATCATTTTGGCTCGATCCAGCTAAATCGATTATAGTTATTCTTTTGTCTAACAGGGTGCATCCAACCAGAAATAATCAGAAAATCAGAGAATTTCGTCCAAAGATACATGATGTAATAGTAGAAACTCTTTTTAGATAATATTTACAATGATATTAATATGTTTTGAATTGTACCTCAAGTTTAGCTTATCCAATCTATATTTTTTGTTCTTGTAAAAAAGTTGCTTTTCTGTTAGCAGAAGGCTTCTAAATATTATGGCATGGCTTTTTACATTTAGGTTTTATTTGTCAAGTTCTTAAGTTTTTAAAAAAGTTTTTATATGATTTTAAGTATATTATATATTTCATTGGAAGGGGTAATATGAACCTTATATTGGACTCTCTTCTTGGTATATTCTCAAGCGATTTGGCACTTGATCTTGGAACTGCCAATACACTTGTGTATGTCAAAGGTAAGGGAATAGTTCTAAGTGAACCATCTGTAGTTGCGGTTAGAACAGATAAAAGAGCAAAAAATAGAGTACTTGCTGTTGGTATTGAAGCAAAAAAGATGCTTGGAAGAACTCCGGGTAACATTATTGCAATACGTCCAATGCGAGATGGTGTTATTGCTGATTTTGAAGTTACAGAAGCGATGTTAAAGCACTTTATAAGAAAAGTGCATAATAACCGTAGGACACTTGTAAGACCAAGAATTGTAATTGCTGTTCCTTCTGGTATTACACAGGTAGAGAAACGGGCAGTTAGAGAATCAGCAGAGCTTGCAGGGGCAAGGGAGGTTTTCTTGATTGAAGAGCCAATGGCTGCTGCTATTGGCGCTGGTCTTCCTGTCACAGAGGCAACTTGCAATATGGTTGTTGATATTGGAGGAGGAACAACAGAGGTTGCCGTTATATCACTTGCTGGTATTGTAACAAGTAGATCTATACGTGTGGCAGGCGATAAGATGGATATGGCAATATCACAGCATATCAAAAGAAAGTACAATCTTCTTATAGGTGAGAGAACCTCAGAAATCATCAAAACGACCATTGGTAATGCCTACCCTGATGAAGATATGGTAGAGACAATTGAGATCAAAGGGAGAGATTTAGTCTCTGGAGTTCCCAAAATATTGGAGATTGATTCTGAAGAGATATGTATCGCTATTTCCGAACAGATTGAAGCTATTGTAGAGACTGTTAAAATTGTGTTGGAGCAGACACCGCCAGAGCTTGCCGCAGATATTGTTGATAACGGTATTGTACTAACCGGTGGCGGAGCTCTTTTGAAAAATTTAGATAAACTTTTAAGAGAGAAGACTGGTCTTCCAATTATTATTGCAGAAGATCCCCTTTCTACAGTGGCACTTGGTTGTGGTAAAGCATTAGATGCTATGGATATTTTAAGAGAAGTGGTGATTACTTAATTCAATGTTCTCAAAAAAAACTGCTTTTCTCGTAGGCATTGTCATTTTTATAGCAACATCTTTTACAATATTAACCGTAAGCAGTCGAAATGCTCTGTCGGAAAATAGTGTTGAGCAAATTGCTATCTCTATTATTTCTCCATTTCAAATGTTGGCTTCAGCTTCTTTTAACTGGTGTGCAGATATATGGAGTGTCTATTTTTCAAATGTCTCTGCGGTTGAAGAAAATATGCAACTAAAAAGAGAGCTTGCACTTGCAATGGCTGACCAAACCCAGTGTAAGGAGATTGAGCTTGAAAATGGTCGTATGAGACGCTTGCTTGATCTAAACAATGGTGCTGATGATGCTTTTATTGCAGCTAAAGTGATTGGAAGAGACCCATCACCATGGTTTAAAACCCTTATGATTAATAAAGGAGCGTCTGTCGGGGTTGTTAAAGGGTTGCCAGTGCTTGTTTCAGAGGGTATAGTTGGTCAAATTATAGAAGTTTCAGAACGGTTTTCCAGAGTACTTTTAATAACAGATCGCAATAGTGCTGTAGATGCCCTTGTACAAAGCTCAAGAGCCAGAGGAATTGTTCAAGGTAATAACACAGATGAGTGTCTGTTTAAGTATTCTTTAAGAAAAGATGATGTTTCTAAAGGAGATGTTATAATTTCGTCTGGTCTAGATCAGGTTTTCCCAAAAGGGTTACGTATTGGAGAAGTTTTTGAGATCAAAAAAGATAACTCTGATCTTTTTCAGGTGATTTCTATTAAAACATTTGTCGATTTTGATAAGTTGGAAGAGGTACTTGTAGTTAGCACTCCAGTTAATTTTCTAAGTAACAACAACTTTTATGCCATAGAAAATGATAAAGACAGAACTTCTGAACGAGCTGAAGATGACAGTAGTATCTCTGAACTTAAAAATGAAAAAAAAGATAAAGTTACAAAAATATCTTATAAGCAAGATAGCATAACTCTTCAACAAAACCATAATTTGCCCAGAACAATTAAAAAATCTACTAAAAATGCCTCATCTGGGCAGAAAAATAGCTTAAAAAAGGAAGAGGAGTCAGAAGAACCCCTGAAAAGAGAGAACCAGTGATAATCAATGATAAAATTTTTTTTTCACGCTTTTTTATCCCTTAGCATTATTGTAATTCAAACATCTATTCTTCCATATATCCCACTGTTTTCTAACTGTTTTGATCTGCTGCTCATAGTTATCCTGTTTTTATCTTTGATGTATTCCTATTCTGCTATGGTGGTTGTAATAGTTATTCTTGGCTGGTGTATGGACTCTATTTCTGATGCCCCTTTAGGACTTTATACTATCAGTTATATATGGATTTTTATACTGGTACAATTTCTTAAAAGGTTTATACATCGAGGTAATATTATTTTTGTCCCCTGTATAAGTGCTTTTTCTGTTCTAATGGCAAATGGATTTCTATTTTTCTCATTTTTTGTTAGATATGGAGGAGACGCTATTTCAGTACAAGATATAGTTGATGCAGGAAAGCAGGGTCTATTGGCTTTTTTTTTAATTCCAATCTGCTTTGTAGTTATTCATACTTTACATGGTATATGTGATAAATTAGATTTAAAAGGTTTGGTATGAAAGCTCCTGAAAGAGAGTGGATTAAAAAAAGGCTTATGAATGCGGCCGTGATAATTATGGCTGCATTTTCTCTACTTCTTCTAAGATTTGTCTATTTACAAGTTGTTGAAGGAGATGAGTATCGGAGACTTTCAGATAACAACTGTATTAGACTTCAGAGTGTCCCAGCCCCAAGAGGATTGATTTATGATAGAAATGGAGTTCTGCTGGTTGATAACATACCATCTTTTGATTTAAAGATTATACCGCAAGATGCAAATCCAATTGATGAGACTATAGAAAAACTTGCAGATTTTACCTCAATACCTGTTGAAGAGCTTATGGAGCGTGTTGATACGGGTAAAAAGCTTTCTATCTATAAGCCTCTATTGTTAAAAAGAAATATTACAAGAGAGCAGCTTGCTGTAGTGGAGGCACATGGTTTTGATCTTCCCGGCGTTAAAGTAGATGTGGAACCTATGAGAAAATATATCTATAAAAAGAGCGCAGCTCATGTAATCGGGTATCTTGGGGAGATAAATTCGCAGGAGGTTGAGAATAATACCTACCCTGATGTAAAATCAGGAGACTCAATTGGTAGATATGGTGCTGAAAAAGCATTTGAAGATATTCTTCGTGGAAAACGTGGAGGCAGACAGATTGAGGTTGATGCCAGTGGTAGATTGGTACGCGTTATCACCACTGTTGATCCTATTCCTGGAAAGAATGTTCTTTTAACGATTGACTCAACCCTTCAACAAAAAGCAGAGTTGTTAATGGAAGAGCAAACCGGGGCTGTTGTGGCTATTGATCCATCAAATGGAGATATATTGGCTATGGTTAGTTCCCCTTCATTTGATCTAAATGATTTTATTGGGGGAATATCAAACGACAAATGGAATGCTCTTATCTCAAACCCTGATAAACCAATGTCAAACAAGGCTATTCAAGGAGAGTATCCACCTGCATCTACATATAAAGTTATAACTGCAATTGCTGCTCTTGAAGAGGGGCTAATTGATATAAATACAACACATTTTTGTCCCGGCTATTATAAGTATGGAAATAGAGAATATAGGTGTTGGAAAAAAAGTGGACATGGCAGAGTTAATACTGTAAAGGCTCTTGAGGCATCTTGTGATGTGTTTTTCTATCGTGTTGGCGAATCGCTCGGAGTTGATACAATCGCAAAGTATGCTAATGGTTGTGGACTTGGCAAACTTACCCGTATTGAGCTTGCAAACGAACGCCCCGGACTTGTGCCAACATCAGAATGGAAAAAGAGGCGTTTTGGTATTCCGTGGCAAGGAGGAGAGACTCTTTCAATAGCTATTGGTCAGGGATTTAATTTAGCTACTCCTCTACAGATGGCTGTTGTATTTGCTGCTGTAGGAAATAGTGGGACTATCTACCGTCCAAGAATATTAAAATCGATTCAAGATTACAATGAGTCTATAGATACTCAAAACGTTTTAAAACCTGAGATATTAGGTGGACTTCCTGCCAGCAAGCATACTCTAAATTTGGTACAAGAAGGACTTTTGAACGTTGTTGAAAGTGAGGGAGGTACAGCCAGGCGGATTCGTATAGAAGGAGTTGATATTGCAGGAAAAACAGGTACCGCTCAAGTTTTTACACTCAAAAAGAGTGATAGAGATAGCAAGCGTAAATTTGCCCGCCATTTAAGAGATCACGCCTGGTTTGTCTGTTATGCTCCTGCTCAGAATCCTGTTATTGCTGTTTCCATCATTATTGAACATGGGGAACATGGCTCAACAGCAGCAGCACCCGTTGCAAGTGAAATTGTACGAACATGGTTGGAAATTAAGGGAATGCTTCCAAGCATTAGTAAATGATTGGTAGAATAGTAATATTAACTTAAGTTTTTGGATGTTTCTCTGTGTTTGATAGACGGCTTATTGAAAATTTTGATTGGGGATTGCTCTTTATAACTCTCCTTATTGGTATTGTTGGTTTAGGTGTGCTTTACAGTGCTGTTAATGCAGGAGATCCTGGTGGAGCAATGCATCTGCTATTTAAAAAACAGATCATCTGGATTTTAGGTAGCTTTACTGTTGTTTTATTTTCTCTTTTTATTCCATATAAATTATTTGACAGGGGAAGTTTTATTGCATATCTAATTTGTATTACTCTTTTGGTTGCCGTGTTGCTTTTTGGGAAATATGTTGCAGGTGCTCGGCGTTGGCTTGCTTTGGGTCCTTTTACAATGCAGCCTTCAGAACTGATGAAACTTTCACTTATTTTTGTACTTGCTTCAGTTTATTCAGCTACTATTTCCGAATCTGGACTGCCTTTTAAATCTCTTATAAAACCTGCTCTGCTTCTTTTTTTACCATTTGCATTGATAATGCTCCAGCCAGACCTTGGTACAGCTCTTCTACTTCTTTTTATTGCAACATCAATGACACTGTTTGTAAAGGTAAAAAAAAGTGTGTTTTTATCTTGTGCTGTTATCGCTATTTTAGCTATTCCACTTGCATGGATATTTGTTTTAAAGGATTATCAAAAAGGAAGAGTATTGACTTTTATTAATCCTGATAGAGATCCCTTAGGTGCTGGTTATCACATTATACAGTCGAAAATTGCCATTGGTTCAGGGTTGCTATCTGGTAAAGGTTTTCTAAAAGGTACTCAAAATGCTCTTGCTTTTCTTCCTGAACAGCATACTGACTTTATATTATCTGTTTTAGCAGAAGAGTGGGGACTTATTGGATGTTGTGTTCTTCTATTTCTCTACTTTATGCTTCTTTTATGGGGGCTTAACATTGCCTATTGCTGCCGAGACATGTTTGGATCGATCCTTGCTTTTGGTGTAACTATCATGATTTTCTGGCAGATTTTCATTAATATTGCTATGGTGATGGGATTAATGCCGGTTGTTGGTGTGCCTCTCCCACTTATAAGTTATGGTGGCTCTTCTGTTATAACAAACATGATTGGAATTGGAGTATTGCTTAATATAAGTATGAGAAGATTTGTTATTGTGTGATTTGCATGTTGACAAAAAAGCATCTTGGTGATACTCAATTTTTTTGAATTTTGCCTGTTTTACCTATTTTGTCTGGTTAAGCAATAAATATCAACGGGTTGAATAATTTTTGTAAATAGTATGTATTTAAGCCATGTCCATGAAAATGGTCTGGTACATTGAATAGTGTGTTTATTGTAATATTAATTATTAACTGGCGGAGGGAAATCTATGGTTAGTGTTGATGGGTCGCTGTTTATTCAGATCATCAATTTCCTTTTTCTCCTTTATGCCCTAAATTTGGTTCTGTTTAAACCTGTCCGTAAAATTCTCCTTGAACGTAAGGAGAAGATTAATAGTCTTGAGAAAGGGGTCGAATCTCTTTCATCCAAGGCTTCTGAGAAGGACAATGCCTATAAGGAAGGTGTTAAACGTGCCAGAGCAGAAGGTCTCAAACAGAAAGAGACTTTTGTAGAACAGGCATCCGAAGAAGAGAAAGAGATACTTGAAAGAATCAACAAAAAGGCTCAGGCAAACCTTGCGGCAATTCGTAATCAGGTAGCTGAAGAGACTGAAAAGGCTCGACTTGCACTGGAAAAAGAGATTGATACTTTTGCTAAAGCAATTAGCGAAAAAATACTTGGGAGGGCGTGCTGATGAAGATTGCAAGAATAGTTAAAAACCTTTGCAAAACAACTCTTCCGGCCGTTTCTGCCATATTTTTTGCATTTGTAGGTGTTGCTTTGGCAGCATCTGGGGGGCATGATGCTGCGCCTAAAGGTTGGGTGGTAACAGACACTTATAAGGTTCTTAATTTTGTTGTTTTAGCCGGAGCTCTTTTCTATATTGCTAAAAAACCTGTTGCACAGTTTTTTTCATCACGTGTAAAAGGTATCCAAGAGCAACTTTCTGATCTTGAGAAGAAAAAGGCAGAAGCACAGAAAACTCTTACTGAGTATGAGAACAAAATTGCAGATTTAACCAAAGAATCTGAAAGAATTGTGCAAGACTATATCCGACAGGGTGAAGATGCAAAAAAGAGAATTCTTGCTGAAGCTGAAGCTCAGGCTGCTAAACTTGAAGAGAGTGCTAAACGCAATATTGAACAGGAGTTTAAATCTGCAAAGTTTAAATTGCAGCAAGAGATTGCGGAAAAAGCACTTAAACAAGCAGAGTTGCTTGTTAAAGAGTCAATCTCTTCTGATGATCAGGATCGATTAGTCGATGAATACCTGGATAAGGTGGTGGCATCATGAAAAATTTAGCCGTTGCAAGGCGTTATGCCAAAGCGTTGATGCTTATTGGTAGAGAGGATGGTCAAGCAGAGCAGTACACTTATGAACTCAATACTTTTATTGAACTTTTTGATAACAGTGAAGAGCTTGAAAAGGCAATAACAAATCCCCTGTTTGATAAAAACGATAGAAGAAGAGTTCTTGAGGCTGTTCTGGCAAAGACTAACTCTTCCCGTATCATCAAGTCCTTTATAATGTTGTTGTTTGATAAGGGACGTATTGGATTTTTGCGTGAAATATGTGAATTCTATAAACAACTTGCTGATGAGTTAAAAGGTGTTGTCCATGCAACTCTTGTTTCTGCGACACAGTTGTCTGCAGAGGCTACTGAAAAGATAAGACAAGGACTTGCTAAGAGAACTGGTAAAGATATTCTTTTAGATGTTGAGGAAGATCCCTCTCTTATCGGTGGCATAATTACAAAGATAGGAGACCTTGTGCTGGACGGCAGCGTAAAAACTCAACTGTTCAATATGAGAGAATCATTAAAAAGGGGTGAAATTGTCTAATGGAAATAAGAGCTGAAGAGATAAGCCAGATTATAAAAGAGCAGATCAAAGATTTTGATAAAGAGGTGGAACTCAGCGAGACTGGTGTGGTCCTCTCTGTGGGTGATGGTATTGCCCGTGTTTATGGGCTTGAGAAGGTAAAGGCAATGGAACTTGTTGAGTTCCCTGGTGGTATTTTAGGTCTTGCCCTTAACCTCGAAGAGGATAATGTTGGTATTGCTATTCTTGGCGAAGATAAAAAGATCAAGGAAGGCGATATTGTAAAGAGAACTGATCGTATTGCATCTGTTCCAGTAGGAGAGGCAGTTCTTGGTCGCGTTGTTACAACTACTGGTGAGCCAATTGATGGTAAGGGACCAATTAATGCAACAAAGACTATGAACATGGAGCTTGTTGCCCCTGGTGTTATTGCAAGAAAATCTGTGCATGAGCCTTGCTATACGGGGTCTAAAGCTGTTGATGGTATGACACCAGTTGGAAGAGGTCAACGTGAGCTTATCATTGGTGACCGTCAGATTGGTAAGACAGCTATCGCAGTTGATGCTATTATTGCCCAGAAAAATACTGACGTAAAATGTATTTATGTTGCTTGCGGTCAGAAAAAATCAACAGTTGCACAGGTAGTTGCTGCTCTTGAAGAGCATGGAGCAATGGAATATACAACTGTTGTTGTTGCAAGTGCAAGTGAGCCTGCAGCTATGCAGTATCTTGCACCTTATGCTGGATGTGCTATGGGTGAATATTTCCGTGATAAAGGTGAACATGCCCTTATTATTTATGACGACCTTTCAAAACAGGCGGCTGCTTACCGTCAGGTATCACTGCTTCTCAGACGCCCGCCAGGACGTGAGGCTTTCCCTGGAGATATTTTTTACAACCACTCTCGTTTGCTTGAGCGTTCTGCAAAACTATCTGATGAGCTTGGTGCTGGCTCTTTAACAGCGCTCCCAATTATCGAGACTCAAGAGGGTGACGTTTCTGCATTTATTCCTACGAACGTTATCTCAATTACTGATGGTCAGATATATCTTGACAAAGGTCTTTTCTTCTCAGGTATCAGACCCGCTATCGATGTTGGTCTCTCAGTTTCACGCGTGGGTGGTGCTGCTCAGGTAAAAGCTATGAAACAGGTTGCTGGAACATTGAGACTTGATCTTGCTCAGTATCGTGAGCTTGAGGCATTTGCTGCATTTGGAAGTGATCTTGATGCTGCTACACAAAGACAGCTAACTCGTGGTGAGAGACTTGTTGAAATCTTGAAACAACCTCAGTTCCAACCTCTTCCAATGGAAAAAGAAGTTCTTATTCTTTATGCTGGAACAAGAGGATATCTTGATAAATATCCAAAAACTGCCTTGACAAAATATGAAAAAGGTCTTTACGCATTTGTCGAGAATAGATTCCCTGAAGTATTAACATCACTTGCTGACAAAAAACAGATTACAGCCGATATTGAAGCCATAATGAAAAAAGCCCTTGAAGCCTATGATGAAGAGTTTAAAGAGACAGTATGATAAGATTGATTGTTAAATATTAAGATTAAAGTCAATTAAGGTTAGGTAATGGATTTTAATAGTATTGTTATTAACTCAAAGGCTTTAAAGGTAGATTTATGGCAACGTTAAAGGAAGTAAAAACAAAAATAAGCAGCGTAAAGAAGACCAAGCAGATCACCTCTGCCATGAAAATGGTTGCTACTTCCAGACTTCGCGGTGCCCAAGAGAGCATGGAGGCTTTTAAGCCCTATGCGTCAAAGTTCTCTGAAGTTCTGGGTAGTATTGCTGGAAAGGCTGGGGAAGAGGCAAGCCCTCTTTTAGTTCCTAAGGAAGAGGTAAAAAAGGTGAGTGTTATCCTCTGTACATCTGACAGAGGGCTTTGCGGTGGTTTTAATGTTAACCTTATCGAAAAGGCTGATAAATTTATCAAGAACGAACTTACTGGTAAAGAGGTGTCATTAACCTGTTTTGGAAAAAAAGGTAGAGATTGGGCTAAAAAAGTCCCAATGACAATTGACGATCAGTATATAGGCGTTGTAGGTGGTAAATTTGATTTCAGCGTAGCATCAACTTCAGGACAACAACTGATTAATCGTTTTCTTGAAGGAGCTGTTGATGAGGTATATCTGGTATATTCACATTTCAAGAGCATGGCAAGACAGGAGCCTGTAATAAAAAAACTTCTGCCCATTCCATCGCTTGACGATATGGTAAAAAATGATGCTAATGCATCGGCAGATAAAGATAAAGAGAGTGCCTATCTTGCAGAGCATATTTGTGAGCCATCGTCAGATGCCATACTTGGAGAGATGCTTCCAAAGAATATTTTCATTCAGATATATGATGCACTGCTTCAGACCTCAACCAGTGAGCATGGTGCAAGAATGAAGGCTATGGAAAATGCAACTAAAGCATGTCAGGATATGATTGGGGAGTTGCAGACCATCTTTAACAAGAGACGTCAGGCAGGCATTACATCAGATTTGATGGATATTGTGGGTGGTGCCGAGGCTCTTAAAGGGTAATATTGACTTTATAATGATGATACAATCTCAAATTAAAGATAATTTGAATATACAGAAGAATTTAACAGCTTTTACAGGAGGATACATGGCTGAAAATATAGGTAAAATAGCACAAGTATTGGGTGCTGTTGTTGATGTTAGATTTGAACCAGGAAAACTTCCACCACTTTTAACTGCACTTACAGTTACAAACCCTGTTATCAGCGATGAAGAGGATAACCTTGTAATTGAAGTTGCTCAACATTTAGGTGATAATGTTGTAAGATGTATCGGTATGAATGTTACGGATGGTCTTCAGCGTGGTATGGTTGTCAAAGATACAGGTAATCCAATTATGATGCCTGTTGGTGAAGCATCTCTTGGTAGAGTTTTGAATGTTGTAGGAAAGCCTGTTGATGGACTCGGAGATATTGATCGCTCTAAACTTAGACCAATCCACAAGCCAGCCCCAGCGTTTATTAACCAGGATACCAGCGTAAGAGTTCTTGAGACCGGTGTTAAGGTTATTGATCTACTTGTCCCATTCCCACGCGGTGGTAAGATGGGAATGTTTGGTGGTGCTGGTGTAGGTAAGACAGTTATTATGATGGAGATGGTTAATAACATCGCTATGCAGCATGGTGGTATCTCTGTTTTTGGTGGTGTTGGTGAAAGAACCCGTGAAGGAAATGATCTTTACCATGAGATGAAAGATTCTGGCGTTCTCCCAAAATGTTCACTTGTTTATGGTCAGATGACAGAGCCTCCTGGAGCAAGAGCAAGAGTTGCTCTTTCAGCATTGACATGTGCTGAGTATTTCCGTGATGAAGAAGGACAGGATGTGCTCCTGTTTGTTGATAATATATTCCGTTTTACTCAGGCTGGTGCAGAGGTTTCGGCTACACTTGGTCGTATGCCATCTGCTGTTGGTTATCAGCCTACACTTGCGGTAGATATGGGTGAGCTTCAAGAGAGAATCACATCAACAGATAAAGGCTCTATTACTGCTGTTCAGTGTGTTTATGTTCCTGCTGACGACTTAACAGACCCTGCCCCTGCAACTACCTTTGCTCATCTTGACGGAACCGTTGTTCTTTCCCGTCAAATTGCAGAGCTTGGTATTTATCCGGCAGTGGATCCTCTTGATTCAACTTCAAGAATTTTAGATGCCGCATACATTGGCGAAGAGCACTATCTTGTAGCAAGAACAGTTCAGCAGACTCTTCAGAAATATAAAGAACTTCAGGATATTATTGCAATTCTTGGTATGGATGAACTTTCTGATGAAGATAAAATTACAGTTCAGCGTGCCAGAAAGCTGCAAAGATTTCTATCTCAGCCCTTCCATGTTGCAGAGACCTTTACAGGTATGCCCGGAAAGTTTGTAAAAGTTGAAGATACGGTAAGATCGTTTAAAGAGATAATTGAAGGCAAACACGATGAGCTTCCCGAAGGTGCTTTCTATATGGTCGGCTCTATTGAAGAGGCGGTTGAAAAAGCTGCTAAAATGAGAGGCTAAATAACACAGGGGGGAAAAAATGGCTGAGAATATATTTTTAGAAGTGGTCACCCCTTCAAAGGCTGTTGTCAGTGAAGAAGCTCAAATTGTTGTGGCTCCGGGTTCTGAAGGAGAATTCGGTGTTCTTAAAGGACATACAACCTTCTTAACTTCACTTAAACTTGGAACACTTCGATATAAAGATAGCTCTGGAACGGATAGAGCTGTTTTTATCAGTGGTGGTTTTGCCGAAGTTCTTCCAAATAAAGTGACAGTTCTGGCAGAGTCTGCAGAAAGAAGAAAAGATATTGATGTAGAGAGGGCAAGAAAAGCTAAAGAGAGAGCTGAAAAACGCCTTGCATCAGCCGGAGTTGATATTGATTTTGTAAGAGCTGAAGCTGCCTTAAGAAGAGCTATCCATAGACTCTCAATAAAAGGGGCTATCTGATATTTATTAGATAATAATTTTTGTTAACAATTTGTATTATTAAATTTGCTAATTTTTGTAATTCAGATTTTATTTAAAAGAGGGATACGCTTAATTTTGGGTATCCCTCTTTTTTTAACACTATTTTAAAAGCTATAAACTTTTTGGAAGATAGAAGACATTTTCCATATTATCTATATATTTTGAGGATTTGTAATGGATATAACAGCAGTTGGTGTTATTATACTTGCAGCGGGCAAGGGTAGCAGAATGAAATCTGATATTCCTAAGGTACTTCATCGAATTAATGGTCAAACAATGATAAGTTTAGTGCTAAGATGTGCAGCTTCTCTGTTTGGTGAAAAAATTGTTGTTGTGGTTGGCCATAAAGCTGAATTGGTAAAAGAAGAAATAGATAAATATTTTAAAGTCTCTTATGCATTGCAAAAGCAACTTCTTGGCACAGGTGATGCTGTAAGGGCTGCTATGCCTTCTTTAGATGGTGATATAGAAAACGTTATTGTGTTATGTGGTGATGTCCCTTTGATTCAGAAAAATACTATTTTAGATTTTATAACCTATCATTTAAAGAATAATCATGATATCTCTATTTTAGGCGTTACAGTAGACGATCCTACAGGGTATGGAAGGCTTATATTTGATGAAAACAATAAATTGATCTCTATTTGTGAAGAGTCTGACGCAACTTTTGATCAAAAGAAAATCAAAATAGTAAATTCAGGGATATATTGCATAAAAAAAGATTTTCTTTCTTATGCTATTGATTTAATAGATATTGATAATGTGCAAAAAGAGTACTATTTGACCGATCTCATCTCTATAGCTTTTAAAAACAACTATAGTACAGGATGTTTTCTTGGAAAGAATCATCAAGAAGTCATCGGAGTAAATACTTTAGATGAGTTGAAAAAAGTTGAACATCTGATCAGAGTCTGTAGTTTTGATCAGTAATAAATTCACTTGACTTTGTGAAATGCTATGAATTATATTTGACCCCAATATTTGTGAGGTAGTTGAAGTGGAAAATGAAGCAATAGATAAAAAATTTGATGACATTGACGAAAAAGTCGATTTTATAATAGAACTATGTCAAACTTTACAGGCTGAAAATGCCGAGTTGACATCCAAAGTTGAAATTCTTGAATCTGAACTAAGAGAAAAAAGGGAAAAAGAGACTCTGCAGTCTGAACAGCAGACCGCTATCCAGGCCAAAATAGATAAACTCCTCTCCAAACTTGATAACTTTTCTGAGATACTTTAAACAAGATGTCTATAGTAAAAACTACAGGTTCTATAGGTATGGAGAGATCCATGGATGGCATTATTACTATTGATCTCTATGGTATCAAATTTAAATTTAAGCCTGATAATAATGTTGAAAACCCTGAGCAGATTATTGATAAGCTAAATCAGTATATTTTTAGTGCAGAGAAGCATATTAAATATACAGCATCTGATAGGAATAAATTGGCAATTATATTATTAGCCGCCATGAATCTATCTAATGATTTTCTTCAGCTTAAGTTGCAGTATTCTCGTTTTGAGTCCCATGTAATGGATAAGGCCATATCTTTACTGGATAAGATTGAGAATCAAATCTGCGATTGACTATTAGTATCTGTTATTCAATTTTAAACTTTATCAAATAGCAATTTACTTCTAAGTTATTTGATTTTATTTGAGAATTTATTACCCCTGCTATGTTTGTGATTGCATTATGTCCTTTGCCTAACATTATAAAAGAAAGGGTCTTCACACTGATACCGGTGTGCATGTTCCACTATAAGATGGAAAAGCCTTAAAGTATTACTGGAGTCCCATATATTGAACCTCGGTTCAAAGACATCGGCAACACGGCACTATGTGGGGGTTTTTATAAATCCTCGAAAAGCATCTCTTATTCTTCATTGTATTATAGCCCTTCACTCCTTCAATCTTATTACTTTATACTGCTTATAGTTGTGTTTTTCATTAGCTTTTTAAGTGAAAAATGTTGCGTATAATATCCATCTATCCCCTTTGTCATCACTTATCATAATATTAAATATACCTGTGTTTTAGTAACTATTTTTATTAATAGTTGAAATATGAGGAGAGCATAAATTAATGGAATATGTTGTTGTATTAAGTTCAATCTGTGGAGTAGCTCTTGGGGCTGGTACTGCATACTGGCTTACAATAAAGCAGTTAAAGTACAGATTAGAAGAGGTTGCCAAAGAAGAGTTTCGTATTATTGAAGATGCAAGAAAAAAAGCTGAAACGCTTATAAAAGATGCTCAGCTTGAAGCTAAAAGTCGTCTTCTGGAGATGAAAAATGCTTTTGATAGTGAGACTGGTGAGGCAAGAGCAGAGCTAAAAAAAGAAGAGAGGCGTTTGCTGCAGAGAATTGAGAATATTGATAAGCGTCAGGATCAATTTCAAAAGCGAGAATTAGAGTTTCAAACAAAGGAGAGGGAGTTAAATAGTCGAAGTGAAATTATAATAGCCAAGGAGCAAGAGTATCTCCAACTACTGGATGATACTAAAAAAGAGCTGGAGAAAATTTCTGGTTTAACATCTGAACAAGCAAAAGAGATTCTTCTTAAAGCTATGGAGAATGAAGCGCGTCATGAAGGAGCAATGCTTGTTAAAAGAATCACCGGTGAGGCTAAGGAACGTGCAGATAAAGAGGCTAAAAAGATTATTTCAACTGCCATTCAAAGATATGCTGGAGATTTTGTGGCAGAGCGTACTGTTTCAGTTGTACAGTTACCGGGCGATGAAATGAAAGGGAGAATTATTGGTAGAGAAGGTAGAAATATCCGCGCTCTCGAGGCCGCTACTGGTATTGATTTAATTATTGATGATACGCCAGAAGCCGTTATTTTATCTGGTTTTAATCCTGTACGTAGAGAGATTGCAAGGCTATCTTTAACTCGACTTATATCTGATGGTAGGATTCATCCGGCAAGAATTGAGGATGTTGTTGCAAGAGTCACTGAGGAGGTTGAGTTAATAATAAAGGAAGCTGGAGAACAAGCAGCTTTTGATCTCGGTGTGCATGGTATTAGTATTGAACTAATTAAGGTTTTGGGTCAGCTTAAATTTCGTACAAGTTATGCACAGAATGTTTTACAACATTCTGTAGAGGTCGCTTTTTTATCTGGTGTGATGGCTGCTGAACTTGGGCTTAATATTAAACTTGCCAAAAGAATGGGACTTCTACATGATATTGGCAAGGCGATCGACCACGAAGTGGATGGTCCTCACGCTCTTATTGGTTCAAAGCTTGCTAAAAAACATGGGGAATCGGATGCAGTTGTAAATGCTATTGCTGCCCACCATGAGGATAAAATGCCGGAAAGTGTATATGATTACATTGTTCAAGCAGCAGATGCATTGTCAGGAGCAAGACCAGGGGCGCGTAAAGAGACCTTAGAAAATTATATTAAACGTCTTGAAGAGTTAGAAAGTGTTGCAAACTCTTTTGAAGGCGTTTCAAACACTTATGCAATTCAAGCAGGAAGAGAGATAAGAGTTATTGTTGAGAGTGATAAAATTTCTGATAGCGATGCGGTTTTGTTAAGTAGAGATATTGCTCAAAAGATCGAGACAACTTTAACCTTTCCTGGTCAGATCAAGGTTGTTGTTATAAGAGAGACTCGTGCGGTAGAATATACAAACAAATAATCTATTTAGATAGAGATATTTTCGAATTTGATAATTTCTATAAAATAAGGAAGGAGTCGTTAGTGTGAATATTCTTGATGTATTAAGGGAGCGTGGTTTTGTTGAGGCTGTTACCCATGAAGATGAGTTAAGAGATTATATTAACGGTAATAAAGTAACTTGTTATATTGGTTTTGATCCTACTGCATCAAGCCTTCACGTAGGAAGTCTTGTCTGTATTATGGCACTTGCTCATATGCAACGAATGGGACATAGACCTATAGCTTTAGTAGGAGGTGGCACAGGATTAATAGGTGACCCCAGTGGGAAGACAGAGATGCGAAAAGTCATAACGCAAGAAGAGATCAATAAAAATAAAGATGGTATAAAAAAGCAGCTTTCAAGATTTATTGATTTCTCAGATGGTAAAGCATTGCTGCTTGATAATGGTGATTGGCTTACCTCTCTCCATTATATTCCATTTTTGAGAGATATCGGGCGACATTTCAGTGTAAATCGTATGATTAAGGCGGAAAGCTATAAAATGAGGCTCGATTCTGATGATGGATTAAGTTTTATTGAATTTAATTATATGTTACTTCAGGCGTATGATTTTATGGAACTTTCCAAACGTTATAACTGTATGCTTCAGATGGGAGGAAGTGATCAATGGGGAAATATTGTTTCTGGAATTGATTTGGTTAGAAGAACCCAGCAAAAAAGTGCCTTTGGCATCACATTCCCCCTTATAACTACAAGCAGTGGAATCAAAATGGGAAAAACTCATAAAGGGGCTGTATGGCTTGATCCTGAAAAAACAACACCTTATGAATATTATCAGTTTTGGGTAAATACCGATGACTCTGATGTTATACGCTTTCTATCTCTTTTTACTTTCTTGCCTATGGAGGAGATTTGTGCTGTTAGAGAACTTGAAGGTGCAGAGCTTAATGCTGCTAAAAACATACTTGCTTTTGAAGCAACGTCAATTGCACATGGAAAGGAAGAGGCTTTAAATGCCTTTGAATCTACTGTTGCCATGTTTGGAGCCACCAATATTGCTGACAATCTTATACCTTCCAGCCTTGTTCCCAGACAAATCACTAATTTTTATGGTAAGGAAGATGGACTACCAACATCTTTATGTCCGTCTAATTTAATTAATGCCAATGAAGAAAATAGTGTTTCAGTTGCTGACTTATTTGTTATTGCCAATCTTGTAAAATCTAAAAGCGAGGCTAAACGACTTATCTCCCAAGGTGGTGGGTATATTAATGGAAAACGTATTAGTTCGTTTGATCAGAAGATTAGTTCATCAGATATACACGAAGGTACAATTCTACTTAGAGCTGGAAAGAAAAAGTTTCATAAACTTCTTATAGCATATTGATAAATGTAAAATGATATTAAGCCAGAAAAAACTATTGACAATACAATAGCGTTTGGATATAAGTTGACCCCGTTTGCAGCGGCTTGCTAATATAACTGTTTTGCTTATGCAAACGAGGTTTAATAATTATGTGTTTGCATTTTTTCTTTTTCAAATTTAAAGCATAAAATGCTTGACACTGGTTAAAATTGAGATTATAAGGGTCAGGTTTTTTATCTCTGGTTTTTTATCAAAGATAAAAACCTAAAAGAAATTGATCTTTGAAAACTGGTTAGTGATTATTAGTTGGAGAGAATAATTTATATTCT
>CAYRLG010000021.1:0-73852 GCA_964425195.1 uncultured Desulfobacterales bacterium | reverse complement strand
ACAGAAAGTCATTTCTCTCATACTTTGAGCGAACCAACTCACTTTTATCTTGATTCCAACCTATTGCTGGTATCACGCAATGAACATGTGGATGCACGCAAAGCTGCTGACCCCATGTTTATCAGGTCTTTTTGCCCTGATAATACCTTAAAACTTATGTTATCAAGGAAAATTTTCCTGATAACGCCCTAAATCACCACTTATCAGGTCAATTTTCCCTGATAAGTTGCTTTTTACATTAATATCAGGTAAAAAATACCATGATAATTTATTATAAAGTCAATGTATTAAAAAATATGATTGAAATCAATAAGTAACTTTTGCCTATCATATAAGATATAAATATGTCAAATCAAAATAAAAAATATGGATGATATTGGTATCAACCATTACTCAATTAATAGGACACTATATTATAAACCAACAAACATAAAAGACTATTAACCATGCTTAAACCACTAATACTTATTGTAGATGATGAAGATAGATTTTGCTCTACACTAAAAAGAGTTATGAAAGAAAAAGGTATAGAAGCTGATACTGCAAACAGCGGTATGGAGGCATTAGAACAGATTAAACAGAGGGAGTATGATGTAATTATCCTTGATCTCAAGATGCCGGGTTTAAGCGGTATTGAGACTTTAAAAGAGATAAAACAATTTAATGGCAATATTGAGGTGATTCTTTTAACGGGTCACGGCTCTGTAGATTCAGGTATTGATGGAATGAAATTAGGTGCATACGACTATATAATGAAGCCAGTTGATATAGATAAACTGCTGGAGATTGTAAATAGTGCCTACCAACTTAAATCATCACGATTTTGAAAAAATAGTAAAATCCTAAGTTTCGGAGGAGAAAGAGATGGCTGTTGAGCAAATAGAAAGTAGTTACTCTACAGAAGTTGTGATTAATCGTAAAAACGTTTCTATAGATAGGAAATTTCCCCCTCCTGTTGTTTCTATAATAAGCAAGAAAAAATCTGGGAAAACCACATTTATTGTAAAGATGATACAGGAGCTGAAAAAGAGGGTTTATCAAATCGGGACTTTGAAACACGATACACACGGCTTTGATATTGACCATGAAGGTAAAGACACATACAAACATAAACAGGCAGGCTCTGATACAGTTGCGATCTCTTCTCCGTGGAAAGTGTCGATAATAAAAGATGTCAGTGAAGAGATGACTCTTGACCAGATTGTGAAAAGCTACTTTATGGATGTTGATATTGTGATTACAGAGGGGTATAAAAATGCAAATAAACCTCAGGTTGAGATATTCAGAAGCTCCGCCCATCAATTTCCAATTTACCAAAAAGGCGATCTACATCCTCTTATCGCCATGGTATCAGATACAAAAATTGATATGGATGTGCCTGTATATAATATTAATGATGTCAAAGGTGTAGTTGATCTGATTGTAAAACAGCTTCTTGGAGAGACTCGGGCGTGTTGACATTAAAAAAGGAGAGCATTTTAGAGTCAGCCTTTTTTAACTCCTCTTTACTAATCGTCTTTACATTGACCTTATGGAAAAGGTTGTAGATACGATAATCCCCTAAATTGAGTAGCTCTTCTATTTTTGCGATACAATGTTTTGAATATAGAGCACAAAGAGGCTCATAATGACCATCGTAATGGGGAATAATTAGATCTGAGTTAGGCTCAATAGAGTCAATAAGTAGTCTAATTAATTGAGGTTGAATAAACGGAGCATCACAAGGAGTGACAAAAGAGAAATGATTTTTTGCATGATAAATACCAGCATGAATCCCTGTAAGAGAAGAGCGATCACCATACAGATCTGTCACTGTTCTGATTGTGCAGCTTTTAATCTGGCTATTTGAAATATTGTTAGCGGTCTGAACATTTAAGTTTATATAATCTATGTAATCCATTGGTTTTTTTGTTACGATTAATATCTCATCAAAATAGTGCTGTAAAGTACCAATCAGTCGAGATAAAATTGTTTTACCGCCAATTTCTAAAAACGCCTTATTTCTTCCCCCCATTCGTGAATTTAATCCACCTGCCACAATAACAGCACTGAATTTATCCATTATTTTTACCTGCTAACTATTTTAAAATATAGATATAATCTGCACAGGAACAATACTTCCAGCAGGGATTACAGTCTCTCCTTCTGGAATCGTTGCAATTGCATTTGCCTCTGCCATTGATTGAAGTCTTCCCTTCTGACGGAGTGAGTAAAACAGAGGATATCCATCAGATTGATTCTGTTTAACAACACCAAAAATAAATTGTGTCCAATCAATATCTCGACCATAAAGATCAGAAGAGATACGAACCACTCTTTTTGAAAGACCGGGAAGTGGATGACCAGCAAGTCGCATAAGACCGGGTAGGGCAATTTGTAGAAATCCCATCATATTTGAAGGCGGACCTCCCGGAAGAATAAAAATTGGTTTTTTTCGTAATATCCCAAATCCAACCGCCTTTCCAGGACCAATTCTGATACGATGAAATACCTGTTTCCACCCCATATCTACAAGAATCTTTGCAACCATATCTCTGTCACCAGTCCAAGCACCTCCGCTTGTAATCAGAGAATCTGTATTATCTAACGCATAATTTAGAGCAGTTTTTATCTCTTCTACACTATCTTTAACCGTAACAGTGATAGTTTTCATACCATAGTCATGACAAAAAGCACTAAGAGTAACCATATTGCTTGCATAGAGCTTCCCATCTGGGAGAGGTAATCCCGGGGCAACAACCTCATCTCCAGTGGCAATAATTGCAACTGAAGGTTGCCTGAAAACAGGAATTTCACTAAATCCAGCAGCCGCAAGAAGACCCGCAATCCCCGGGGTAACAACTTGATTTTGCCTTACGATACATTGACCTGCTGTAACATCTGAGCCTTTAGGAAGGATATTTCTGCCAAGTTCTGCAATATTATTTGCAATAATTGTGGTATCACTCTCAATATCAACATACTCCTCTGCAAGAACAGCGTCAGCTCCGTCAGGAAGTTTTGCACCAGTTAAAATACGAAATGCCTTACCTGATTCTAAATACAGAGACGGTATTTGCTGCTCTGCTCCAGCAGCAGCATAACCTACAAGAGTGAGTTTTATAGGTTTTTGTTTAGATGCAGAGACTAAATCTTCCGATCTTACTGCATATCCATCTTTTAATGATGCGTTGATTGAGGGAGAATCTACCTTAGATAGCAACTCTCTTGCTGTGATACGTCCTGGACTTTCAGATAGAGATACCATCTCTATTCCAAGCGGAGTAATTGTCTTAACCGTTTTTTTCAAGGCTTCATCAAAGCCTATTGGCAACCATTTGATCATTTAAAATCTCCTGAAATTTAGAAACTTCTACACCAATTTAATAGAAAGTGGCAATAACACTTTTATATTTTTAATTTTAAATCTCAGGAGAGTCTATGAAAATTTAGCTTTAAAAGCTCGTTAAATTGCTAAAAATGAGCCATAATCACCTTAATATGCTCAACCCAAATATTCACAAAATCGTCAAACTCAGCAGTCCCTTTTAAGATCGGCTCGCACTTTATACCAGCTTTGGTCAAAATTGACTTCCAAGAATCATCTTCATCTCCAGCCATATCATTTTTTGCATGATCCCCAGCAACAGACATAAAAGGCATTAAATATGCTTTTTTTATCTTTTTATTAATCATAAAAGGTTTTATATCTTCGATATAGGGATAACCATCAACTGTTGCTACAAATATATTTGGGTCTTTAAGCTGAATCTGGAACATCAAAGCCGCATAAAAGGCATTTGCAGGGTGCGGAGAACCATGTCCCATTAAGACAACTGCTTCATCTGCTTTTCTCTCTTTAGGGATATTTTCCAAAATTGCATCAACAACTTTAACCATATCATCTTGTGTTGCCATAAGTGGATAACCTAATATTATCTTTTGAAATCCTCCCATATATTTGAATGAATCAACAATTTTTTTAAGATCATCATACTCTTCTCCTAAAATTGTATGAAGGCTTTGCACAGCAACATGAGTAAATCCTTCTGTGTGCATTTTTGCCAACGCAACTTCAGGAGCATCAAGTATTTTACCCTGTTTTGCAAGTTTATTTCTGATTATGTGCGATGTGTAAGCCCAATAGACTGGAACATCAGGAAATGCAGCTTTTGTCTTTTTCTCAATGTTGTCAAAAGAGACTTGTGCACTCTCTTCACTTGAACCAAATGCCACAAGCAGAATTCCCTTTTTAGCCTCTTTTTTTTCACCATGATTTGCAGTTGCCACGCCAAGATTAATAAAGATAGAAATAAAAACTATTGCCATGACAAAAATAATACTCTTTTTCACAACTTTACTCTCCATTTTTTAACTCTCCTTTAGATTTGTTTTTCATTTTCATCTATTCAGGAATTATAGAAAGTGCCTCCTGAATATGCTCCATAAATATATCAACAACCGCATCCTGATACCCAATGCCATGTTGTTCAATCTCTACGCTCAATCCGGCATCTTCAAATGCTGATGCCCAAGAATCTTCATCACCTGCAATATCTTCTTTAAAATGAACTCCAGTAACCAGCGTAAATGGAACAAGATATACCTTTTTTGCTCCAGATTTTATAACAGCCTCAATAATCTCAGGCTGCTCTGGCTCTCCTTCAATCAGCCCCATAAATATTCTGTTTTGATATGTTTTTGCTTGATTGAGACTCTCTTCTTTATTCAGATTATATTTATTGTCATTGTTCAAAGAACGATCAGATATGAGAGAAGTAGAAATTTTATTTCTCATAACAGACTCAAAAGCCAAATATGATGACCAAGCTGGATGATCAGTGCCATGCCCCACAAACACTACAGCCTCTTTTTCTGAAATATGAGTTTTATATTTAGAGAGCATTGAATCAGCTAAAGAGGAGTAATCAGAATAAGATGTAAGAAGCGGCAGCCCGATGCTTGTTCTTATCGGCACTGTTTTTACCTCATCAACAAGGCGGTAAAGTTCATGTCCATTAATAATGTGAAGTGATTGAACAACTGCCCATGAATGACCTTGTTCATAAAGCTCTTTTAAAACTTCTGTAGGACTTTGAATATTTATTGGAGGCTTGCTATTTGAGCTATCTGCCGATTTACTATTGAGGTTTTCCATTGAATGTTTTGCACTATGTTTACAAGAACACTTATTTGAATGTTCTTTTACCATACGAGAAGAGAATGCCCACCGTATTTCGTGGTTAAGAAAGCCCTCTTTAAAACGCTGATTCATAAAAGCGTAAGTCTTTTGTGCATGGGTAGTTGTGCCAAAAGCGACTATAACAATTGGGATTGTCATTTTATTATTTCCTTGCTTTGCTGCTCTGTGCTCCAATGATAAAAAGGGCGATAAGCGTAAGAACAAAAAAAGCTGCAAACCACTGAACCCCAGATGTTGTAACTAAACTCTTTTTATCTTCTGATTTTATCTCTTCCATTTTATAGCCCTCTACAATTTCAGGGGCGTTTTCAGAATCTTGTGAGGCTTTATCAGAATCAGGATTTTTGTTAATTCCATCTTTTTCAGCTTTTTTAGCGATTTCATCTCTTTTATCTGCATCAGAAACTAAGTCTGGTTTAAAAGAAGTTTTTGACAGCTTTTCAAGCAGCTCTTTTCTATCTTTCACCTGTTTGTCTATTGCAGCACCAGTTGCCTGTTCGATTGCAATTGTGAATTTTTCGACAATTTCAGGAGATAAAACACCTGGAATTGAGATAATATTCACCACCATCTGATTTAGCATAGGATTATTACAAGTATGGTCGCAGCAGGCAACCCCTTTTTCCACAATGTTCAACGCATATTCAGCAGCAAGTTTTTTTGTGGTTTTTTCATCAGCCTTCCAATACTCTTTGCGCACAGCCTCAAGCATTCTTGCTGTCATTGATTGGTATGCCCAAGGATTTTCTTTGTTGAAAAACTCTTTTATATCAAGTCCATATTTATCTTCCACATAGACTTCGTATGTCTGCTCCCACTTTGCAGCATCTACAGCGTCAGGAGTTGTAACCTGCCAGCCCCACATATTTTCCATAAACTCTGCCATATCTCTTGCACCTGCATAAGACTCTTTTTTCATACCCTCTATCCATTTAGGATTAAGATAACGAGAACGCAGCTCTTTTCCCAAAGTAGTGCCGATAGATTCAATATAAGCGTTGCCTTTATCCCGCTGCATTGAGACAAATACATCAGGCTCTTTTCCAGACTCTTTCCTTACTGCCATTGAAAGACCGCCTAAATATTGGAACATATCATCATTATCCATTGTGCCGTAAAGATTTGATGATATTGTGTGGACTGTTGCATCAACCTTTTTTAGATGCTTTCTATAAACAGGAGTTGCCTTCTCTCCCCACATATCAGACGAATAGCCATAAGACTGCATCTGGACAAAACCCTGTTCTGCAACTATATCATCTTTTTCCCACAATCCGCTTGCTCCTGCCATATCATCAACCTTTGTGCCATAAGCTCCGGGAGGTGCGCTGAATAGCCTTATTAAAGAGAGTTTTTTTGCCTCCTCTTTGGTGCGTCCCTCTTTTATAAGCGACTCTTCAATCGCTGAAGAGTGTTTGCGTAAAAAATTTTCAACGTCTGTTAGTGCTGCTACCTGCTTTACAGCTTTATCGAGCATAAGTGCAACTGTAGGAAATGTGTCCCGAAAAAGCCCTGACATCTGCAAAAGAACATCAATGCGGGGACGGTTCAACTCTTTTCCTGAAATCGGCATAACACTTTTCACCTTATCCCGATGATCCCATACTGGCTGCATTCCCATTAAATAGAGTGCAGTTGCAATGTTTATCCCCTCATCTCTTATTGTCTCAACTGACCAGAGAATAACGCCTACCTGTTCTGGATATCTGCCGTCATGTTTTTTCTGATAGCTCTCGATTATCTCCAAACCTGCTTTTTTCCCATTCGCCCAAGCCTCTTTTGATGGCGTCTTTTCAGGGTCAAAGCCGTAAAAATTTTTGCCTGTCGGGAGGCTCTCTGGATTTCTGATTGGATCGTTTCCAGACGCTGCTGGAACGTATCCTCCTTTAAGCCCATTTATCAGGCTTGCCATCTCTGAAGGACCGCAAGCTGAAAGCTGTTTTTCATAAAATGATGCTTTTTTATCTTCTTGTTTATCACCTGCATGTTGCTCCCCTTTCTCTACATTCAACGGTAACAGAGTTTTTTTCTGCATCACATCAGATGATTGCCCGCCTCCATTCCTGTCTGCAATTGCTTTTGCTGTTTCAATCAGCCCTTCACCAGAGGGAGAGATTCCAAAAGTGTGCAGACCATAAGGCACCATTTGGGTTTTCAGGGTTAAAAGATAGTGTTCAATCTTTTCTAAATCTTCTTCTTTTACGTCCGAAAGCTCCAAATCCTTATCAAGGCCAAGATTTAGAACCATTTCGCCTATTCGTTCCAACTTTGCAGAGCGTATTTTATCAGAACCTGATGTTTCATATTCGCTGATAAGTGCTGCAAGTTTAGAATATTCTCCATACTCCCCGCCCTGTTTAAACGGCGGAACAGCATGGTCAATAACAACTCCTCTGCCTCTTCGTTTTGCCTGAATCCCCTCTCCTACATCATCAACAATATATGGGTAAAGGCTTGGTATATCTCCAATCAGAACCTCTGGAGGACACTTCCATGTAAGACCTGCCTCTTTTCCGGGCAGCCACTCATGTGTTCCGTGTGTTCCAAGGCTTATCATTGCATCTGGCTTAATCTGATTTTGCAGCCATAAATAGAACGCAATATACTGATGATGAGGCTGTAAAACTGTGCTGTGATAGAGCTTTTCTGGATCATCGCTCCAACCTCTGACAGGCTGTGGAACAAGCATCAGATTGCCAAGACGGACGCACGGAATGACAAATCTGCCATCTTTTACCATCACTTTGCTCTCTTCTGGTTTTCCCCAATCTTTTTCAACTGCCTCTTGAAACTCCTGCGGAGTCTTTGATAACCAATCTCTGTAATCTTCCATATCAATAAAAGCAGCGTTTCCCTGTGCAATCAGCTCGTCAAGCTCTCCGGGTGCCCATGAGCCGATATTTCTGCCTGATTTGATCAGAAGGTCTTTTATTTTTTCTTCGCTCAATTCTCTGTTGCTGTTCTTACTCTTTTCAGTTTTATCCAATTTTTTATCCGTGCTATCGCCATCTTTTGATCTTTCATTAATCGTATAGCCTGCATTTCTAAGATTTTGGATAATCGTATCTATGCTTCTAAAAACATTAAGATAAGATGCCCCGATATTCTGTTTCCCTGCTCCGTGGTTGTAATAGACCAAAACAACCTTTTTATCTGCATTGGATTTTCTCTTGAGGGCGTGCCATTTAACTGCACGTCTTGCCAACTTTTCAATATTTTGGGTTACAGGCGTGTAAATATAGGTATTACTATCTTGAGGCGTTGTGTTAGTTTTGGATTGAGACTCGTTATCGAATTTTATCTGACTATTTTTGAAAATATCTGCTGGTGTTATCTTCTCTTTAACTCCTACAACTGTGGGTTCAATCAATCCAGATAGTTCAGGCGTGGAGAACTGCATTGTAATATCTGCTGCTGATACCCCTTGAGGAGAAGAGAGCCACTCATCTTTTGTGCTGAAAAAAAGATATTGCACATTAAAAATAGGAACATCTGCACGTTTCAGAATCTCTGCAAGTCCGGGTGTCAGTGTTGAAGAGAATTTGAAATCAAAACCTGTGATTGAACCTAAAGAGCTTGCAAGAGGCTCTTTAGATAAAAGGACGGAAAGATTTTTATCTCTGTCTTTCATCTCGCGGAACCATGTTATTGTATTGATGCCATTTTGTTCATAAGCACGAATCAGGGCATCTAACGGTGCATTTTTGCCGTCTATTGCAAAGGTTGGAAAGATTATTGAAAGATTCCATAACCCCCTGCCCTCTTCTTGTTGTTTTACGGATTCCTGAACAGTCGCTTGATTGGGCTTTTGAACTCCCTCTTGATTAGCCTTATGAGCACCTTCAGAAACAGATTCTTTAAAATGACCTGACTCTTTATACCATTTCACATACTCGTCAATGTCAGAAAAGAGCTTTGGAGCATCAGGGTGGTAAAGGGCGTTTTGAGGCGGGACTATTGGCGGCAGAATTTCTCTATCTTGACTCTTAATACCCAAATCTCTATCGGCTAAAAAACGGATAAGATTTGATAGATTTTCAGCAGATGTAAAGCTGAAATAGGTTCTGACAACATTATCCATTATAAACCCGGCATCTAAGAAATCTTGATTATGACTTGAGCTTCTGACAGCGTAGATTTTTGCATCAGGCTTTAAAAGAGAACGATTGTCTAAAAGCCATTGACCAGGCTTTGGAGGCATAATATCAACTACAGCAATATCCATCAGGCGGACAAAATTGGATATATCGTTATTTGTTGTTGTATCAGAAGGATTGGGATTAATGCTCTCTTCAGTAAATATCCTGACTTCAAGATTCTCTTTTATCTCTTTAAATTCAGATGCTTTTTCCAATGCCTTTAAACATGTATAAGCATCAATATCACCCACAAAAAAGCTGATTTGATACTGTTTATTACTCGAGTTTGCAGATATATCTGTGGAATAAGAGGCAAATATTAACGCAGATAAAACCAAAACCTTTACAATCAGGTAATGCTTAAAAACTGTAGATAAAAAAATCTCAAAATTCGATTTCATAACCCACCTTGAAAAGCCTTCCTAAATCCTCATAAACATAGAGATTTGATGCTCCTTCGCTTAAATCGCCGGTAACCTGCACATCTTCATCAAAGATATTATCAACTCCAAAGGTTACATAGCCTCTCCATGCTTTTACTTTGCCGTAAAAATTGAGTGCAGCATAGCTGTCAAGATTTCTCTCTCTTGATGTTAGTATCTGGCAGTTCAAATCAAGCGTAAGAGGTTCTGTAAGATATGAAAAACCAACGCTGTTCTGCAATTTTGGACCTGATTGGTATTCAACTCCGCTTGTATCTTCGGCTGTTGGGTCTGCCCAATATCCAGCAGTGTAGAGAAAAATATCTTGCTGCCAGCCTGTCTGATAGACAAACGGAGAAATTCCAAATTCCCACTCCACACCTGTTGAGGCATAGTCTCCTGCATTAAAGTAGGTTTGAGGATATCCTCTTCTGTCAATCTCTATTTTCTCCTCATAAGCCATGTGGAATGCTGCAAAACGGACTCTTAATATATCAGTGTCATACTTAACGCCTGTCTCATAAGTCCACCCCTCTTCTGGTTTTAAATCTGGATTTCCAACCATAAATGAACTTTCATAGTAGAGGTTGTTAAATGTCGGGGCACGAAATGCTTTGCCTGTATTTGCAAAAATGTTGAGCTGTTCGTTTATCTTATAGGTCAATCCTAAACTTGGCAGAAGACGGTCGTAATCTGCTGTTCCAGATTCTCCTTGAATATACTGCTCTCTTAATCCTGCTGTAGCTGTTAAATTCTCCAAAAACGACTTTTTTATCTCCATAAAAACAGCGGCATCATTTCTATGGTGTTCCTGATACTGATTTGAGTAATCTACACCACGATGGATAAGGCTTGCTCCAGTTGTAAATTTCCAGTCTGAAATATTAAATCTGTAATCTCCTTCAATACCTGCGTTGAAATTTCTATTATCATCATCTGGTTTTGTGGTTGTGTATTGAGAGCGGCGCATAATGTCATAATTGCCAAATATTTTTGCTCTAAAATCTGCTGTCTCATACCTGACATCTGCAAAATGTTTAAGCTGATCCTGGTCTGTTCCCTCATAAGCCTTTTTAGGATCATCATATATTTTTTTAAATCCTGTCTTGTTAAAAGAGGCAAGGTAGTCAAAGTAGAGGTTGTCAAACATATTTGCGTTTAGGTTTAGAGAATATCTCTCTGTGGGGTCAGTGGCGTATTTGTATTTATTAGTGTAGCTTCTTGAAATCTCTTCCTGCTCACCAAGATGCTGATAATTTGCTCCAATATTAACACCTGGACATGAGGCTGATACTGTATGACTTTGATACGATTCTGAGCCAGCTTCAGCAGATATTTTTACAGATTTTTTTTTATCATCATCACCTGAAACAGCGGTCTCATCACTCTTAACACTCTTTTTCTTTGTCTTTTTTGTGATGATATTGATTACCCCTGACATTGCATTTGCTCCATATATTGTTGACGCAGCCCCTTTTAAAATCTCTATCCTTTCAATCTGCTCAACTGGAATTGTGTTAAGGTCATAAGCGTGTCCTGCAGAACCTTGAATCGGAACGCCATTTATAAGAATAAGCTCTCCATCTTTAACTCCTCTTATTGAGAGTGTGCTGTTCATTCCACCATGGCTTGTGCCTAAAGGTCCATAGGCTTTGTAGGCAAACCCGCCAGAACGCTTTAAAGCATCAACTACATTGATAGCACCGCTCTCTTTCAGCTCTTCAGAGGTTATTACTGTAACAAGTCTTGAACTCTCCTTTTCCTGAACAGGAAAACGCTCGGCTGTTACTGTCAAGGTCTCAAGAGTTGTGGAGATTCTCTCCTCATCTGCTGCTTGGGCATTTGAGGCTATTATCATAAAACATATTGCAATTATTAGAGTATTTATCCATCTATCCATTTTACGATTCCTTTTTATTCAGGCACATAAACCATAGAACCATCGTCAAGTTTATAAGCTGTTCCCAACCTTATTCCCTGCCCTTTTGCTGTCTGTTTGCTAACCTTTACCGCACTTATCTTTTTTCCATCTTTTTTTATGATCTCAAGCTCTCCGTTCTCAGCCTGTTTCATTATGGTAAGTTTGCTGTTTTCGCTGAACATATCTTGCAGTCTATATGTTGAAAAAAGTGTTAAAATAAGCCCCACAATAAAGACCAGTCCAACATCAAAAAGATTTGCCACTCCGTTCATTGGGTCTTCGTCTGTAAAGCTCTGTTCTCCATAATGCTTTGCCGATCCACCATTCCCTCTGCCTCTTTTTCTGCTAAAATATCTCATGGCTGATTATTAGACTCCTGTTCTATAAAAGATGATTCAACTCCATTTAGTTCAGGCACAAGAAGTTCTGTTGCAAGCTCAATGTTTTTTATATCTTCTTGAATCCAGCGGTTTTTAACTGTGTAGATGCAATAGGCTGTAATTCCGATCGCAAGACCTACAACAGTTGTTGTAAATGCAATCACTAAATCAGAGGATAGCCTTGTCATATCGCCCTGCCCAAGTGCTGCCAAACCTGTTCCCATTGGAATAAGCGTTCCCATGAGTCCAAGAGATGGACCTAATCGCACCATGATTCTTAATCTGTCCATTGATTTGATTATTTTGAGAGTTGACTCTTGAATAAGGTTTTCGACCCAAATATCATCACATTTGTTATCTTCACAATTTTGATTTCTGTGGTTGAGCAGATTTTTAAGCTCAATTATGTAGTTTCTAACGCGGTGAGGCAAAATACCCTCACTGTTTCGGCTGGCAATTACTGAAGGAATCTCCCCGGCAGGACAGGGTTTTAGTTTAGCTCTCTCAAGCCACTCGGCACAAAAAGAACCTGCATAGATAACCGTAAAGATAAATCCTGCAACCAAAAGAAAGAGTGTCGGGTATAGCAGTGATGAGGAAATAAGATAAATTGTTGTGCTTAGAAATGAACCAATGTTGAGCATGAAATTCTCCGTTTTTTAGTTTGATATATTAAAATTGTCCGCCTATTAATGCTTAGATATATAGCTTCTGATTCTTTTTTGCATATAAAGATAACCAGTTAGAAAAAGCGACCCAGCCGCTGCAATAACAAGCGGAAATAGTATTAAATTTAGACTGTTATCTTGGTTTGTGTAGCTATTTGAGGCAATGCTGTAAATCTCATTTATCCCTGAAAATTGAGGCATGATAATTATTGAGAGCAGAAAATAGGCAGAGATGGCACTCATGGCATATCCAAGAAAAGATTCAGCAGAGACATTGAGCTTTGCTTCTAATCTGCCCATAAAAACAGCAGTCAGAAAACTTAAAGCTAAAAAGAATATATAAAATATTGATATTGAAAAAAGAGAGGTGTCTGGAAAGAGGGCTAAAAGAAAAGCTGTGGAGACTCCAATGACCGTTATGCAGACAGGGCATGGAACAACCAATAAAAGCCAGCTTAAGCTCTGCTGGTGCCTGATTTCAGATACTTCGGGTAGATTGCTGTTTTTTATATCTTTTTTCGTATTTTTCAGCAGATATATGCCCCAGATCATCAGCATGGCGGCAAAGAGAAAATGAAGAGCCATTCCGCCTTGAACAAATCGCTGGATATTTTCTATATCTGCCATAATATCAATTTTACCAACTGCTGCGGCAATTGAATAAAACAGAAGAGCATAAACAGCTGCAAACGCTGACCAGCCTAAGGTTGCAACTCTATTACCTTTTTGTTTAAGGCGGTAGTTCATTCCCAATCCAGCTTTAAAACTAAAGATTCCCACAGAAAATAGAATCCCAAGAAACAGACTTTTTAACTCCATAAAACGTTCTCCTTTTTTTCTCTTTTAAACCTCTTTTTAGTTACCAAGTTCTCAATTTTATATTGATTGCTAAAATAATCTTAAGGACTTTTTGCTGCGACAAATATCACTGGCTACAAAAACAAAAATCCCCGAATCGAAAGTAACTCGATTCGGGGATTCCCTTTTTTATCCATCGAATGCAGTGCACGTAACTCTTGTCCGTAAGTCCATTAGTGCGTATGCTCAGGCAGGTCTTCTGACTTTTGGATCACCCTACTTGCAGCGTCTTCCCAACCCAATAAAACAAGGTCAGTGACTTAAATGCTACTTTCGTCCCCAATTACAGCGGCGGGTCCGTCCCTGATTCTCACAGGGTTCCCTATTATGCTTTTAAAAAAGTATTTTGATAAAAAGTCACGTTTCTATAAAATATTCTCTTTTAAAGCACCTGAACAACTATTTTTGTTTACTGGCAATAACCAAAATATTGGCTTATGTCAATAACTATTAAAACAGCAATGAAAAACTATTGAGGCTTTTATCTATGTTAATAAAGCTCTTTCAGACTCAATTTTTCTATACATAGGCTTATTGCATCTTTGTAAATTACTACTTCTGACTATTAATAGATAAGTAATTACCAAGCGTCTTCTCGAACTCTCCATCAGTTATCCGCTCAATACTTTTATAAAGTTTTTCAAACTCTTCAAGCAGAGCTTCTGCTAAAGGAGTAAGTTGAGAACCGCCACCTTTTGAACCACCTTGCTTTGTAATTAGTAGTGGAGAGCCAAGTCGATCTTCGGTTGATTTAATCCTTGACCATATTGCACGATAACCCATACCTAATGATTTAGAAGCTCCCATCAAAGAGCCATGCTCTTTGATGGCATTTAACATCCTTAACCTTCCAAGTCCAAAAACAACATTGCCCTCATCATCTTCAAGCCATATTTTTGAGCGAGTATGAAATAATTTTTTTTTGCTTGGCATCTATTCACCTTATAAATCAATCAGCTATCTGATTATAAACACTATTATCATATTATATTTTGCTTTTACTGTTTTTTGTTTAACAGAGCTACTGTTCCTTCAAGATTAGAGTGTCGGTATTAATTTCTTTCATTTTAGCACTTTCCAGTATTTTTATATCCGACAGTTAAACATTGATAGAACACTACTTTCCAAATGAACATTTAGGGAATCTACAAATTTTACAACTTGAACAAAAACCACCATGCCCCATTTTAATGATATCTAACTTTGATACTTTTTCTCCTGCCAACAGTTTGGGGATAATCAGATCAAAAATTGAGGCTCTGTAGTACATCACACATCCGGGAAGCCCAACTATCGGTACATTATCAATATAGGCTAACATAAACATTGCACCGGGAAGAACGGGAACACCATAAGATACAATATCCCCACCAACACCTCTTATGGCTGATGGTGTTAAATCATCAGGATCTACGGACATCCCTCCTGTAACGGCAATCATATCGACTCCATCATCAAGAAATCTTTTTATAGCTGAGATCGTCATGTCAATATCGTCAGAGACAATCTCTTTTCTCATAATACGGCTGCCAAGCTCTTCAAACTTTTTTTGCACAACAGGACCAAAGCCATCTTCAATCCTTTTAAAGTAAACTTCTGAGCCAGTTACAACCACTCCTACATTGAAACTTGCAAATGGTTTTATCTCAATTATTGGGAAGTATTGCCTGCATACACTTTCTGCTTCAACTACCAATTTTTCATCAATTGAAAGAGGAATAACACGAGTTCCGGCAAGCTCTTGCCCTTTATCAACTCTTTGACCAGTATGAAGAGTTGCAAGTATTATATCAGGGACAGCATTTAACTTTTCAAGACCTTGAACATTGATTTTCAACAAACCTTGAATTATGGCGGTAAAACCCACTTTACCCTCTTTAGGTGAGCTAATAGATATACCATTCCCAAAGGCTGCATTTGCAATTCTTAGAGCTGCCTCATTTTCATGGATTTCGCCATTTAGGTCAGCAACATAGATGTATTTTTTTCCTATATCTAAAAGTTTATCTACATCATTTTTGGTGATAATATGACCTTTTTTAAACAATGCCCCTTTAAATATATCAGGAACAATCTTGGTAACATCGTGTAGCAACATTTTTCCTACAGCATCTTGCACAGGAATCGACTTTAGTTTATCTTTTTCATAATATTTCATAACTATCCAGATTCTATTGTAATTCGATAAATAACATTTTGTATAAGGCTTGCTAAAGTTTATTGTTTTAAGCAATATTGAAATGTGGTTCAATAATTTTAAAGTAACTTTCACCCGCACATATTTTACAAAGAGGCTTATCACCAACAATAAGCTCTTTTCCATCTCTTACCATCTGACCGCAACAGCTACATTCTATATGTTTTTTCGTAGGGCCTGGCATATCGTAACCACAAAGATTTACAATTACCTTCTGCACATCAAACAGCTCGTTATCAGGCATAAGTTGATACCCCTTCATCTGCTGACGATAGTGGTCTAACTCATCAGGTGCATATTTTTTTACCAATTCCCGAGATTTTTCAGTAGAGACAATACGAAAAGCTGTGCCTGTATCTATATTTATAAATGTTGCTGCATTGATACCAAAATCTTTAAACTTTAATGAGCGTCTTCCCAACTTACAACCAGTAACGCTCTCAATTGCATCTGTTGCACATCTGTCTATCTCAACATACACTATTAAACTTTTTCTCTGCTGTTTTGAGTTTGGGTCATCGATCCCCACAAGGCGGCATCCAAGTATAGCCATTCTAACACCTATAATCTGTCCTGCACATAGGTGTCCATGCCGTTCTACAGATTCAGAGAGCAATATATCAAAAGGTCTCATTTAAGTTACTTTTCTCCTTCTATCAACTCTTTTACTTTTTCAGCAAGCTCTTTCATAACAATTGGTTTCATCAAAATCCCCTTAATTCCAATAGAATCAGCTTTATCCTGTGCAATATTTTGGCTAAATCCAGTGCAAAGTAATATCGGAATATTAGGTCTGATTTGAATAAGCTCTGCTGCTAATTTATCTCCAGATATACCCGGCATTGTCATATCCGTTATAACAAGATCAAACTTATCAAAATTGGCACGAAATGCCTGTAGTGCCTCAATACTGCTAACCCTTGAGATAACCTCATAACCAAGACGCTCTAACATCTTTTTTTCCATTTCAACAACTGCCTGCTCATCATCTACAAGTAAAATTCTACCTTTCCCCTTAGGTATTGACTCTCTCTCTTCCAAATGTTCATCTTCAAACTGATTCTTAATAACTGGCAGATATATACTGAATTTACTACCTCTACCTGGTTCACTGTAAACATTTATAGAGCCTTTCATCTCTTTTACAATACCATGAACAACAGAAAGACCAAGTCCAGTACCCTTACCAGATACCTTTGTAGTAAAAAATGGGTTAAATATTTTTAATATAACATCAGGAGTCATACCAATTCCAGTATCTGAAATCTCAAGACAAGCATATACCCCGGGATTCAACGCTTCGTAATCTCTTGAAACATAAAGTCCTTGAGTTACACCACTTTGATTTTTGAACATCTCTTTGGCTGCATAGTGATCTGCTAATGCAGCATCATGGCTTTTTAGTTCAATCTCTTTAAGAGTTATAGTCAGCTCTCCCCCTCTATCTTCCATAGCGTGAAATGCGTTTGTGACAAGGTTCATAACAATCTGATGAATCTGTGTAGGATCAGCCTCTACAGGACCACATTGAGTACTAATATCTTGTTTTATCTCAATTGTAGTTGGTATAGTAGAGCGTATAAGTTTAAGAACCTCTTTAATAATAGGCTGCATTTTCATAAGTTTTATGTCGGTATCGCTCTGACGTGAAAATGTAAGTATCTGCTTTACAAGTTCTTTTGCTCTTAATGCAGCTTTGTATATCTCGTTAAGGCTATTTATGTTCTCCAAAACAGTGTTTGTAAATTGCTCTCTGTTATGGGACAAAAGAGTCTTATATGTTGCAATTTCATTGGCATCATCTATCAATATCTCAGCATGACCAATTATAGGAGATAAAATATTGTTGAAATCATGGGCAATCCCACCTGCTAATGTTCCAATAGCCTCCATTTTTTGTGCTTGTTCAAGCTGATTTTTTAGCCTCTCCTCTTTTTCTCTTGCGACTTTACGCTCTGTAATATCTTCAATCATAGTGGCAAACTGCATAGGTTCAGGCTGATATGCAGTAACATTTAAGTGTCGTTTCATCCTTTTTGAATAATACTCAAACACAATCCCTTCACCTGTAAGGGCAACGCGTCCATAACTATCAATCCAATGACTTTCAATATCTGGCATAATCTCTAATACTGTTTTACCAATAATTTGAGATGCCTGTAATCCTGTTAGCCTCTCAAATGCGGGATTAACATCAATAAAAAGAATATCCACGGGCTTACCTTTTGAGTCGCAGATAATCTCATGCAGAGCAAACCCATCAACCATTTTGCTAAACAAAGTTCTATATTTTTCGTCTGCACGTTGCCGTGATTTCATCTCCATCGTAAGCCTTACAGTCTTTCTTGCAATCTCCCTCTTTAGAAACCAAATTCCAGCAATCGCCAAAATAAGCATGATAGGCAATATAATAAACATCAGGTATTTAAAAATGAGCGTAAATGGAACAGGCGGTTGTGGAAGAATAGGTGCAAACCATTTATTATAAAGTTGATCATAAGTTCCATCTGCAAAAACAATTGCAAGCCCTTCATTCAAAAGTCCTTGTAACAGATCGTCTCCCTCTTGAACTGCAAAGCAGAATTTTTGTTCAAAGTTTTGTCTCTCTTTTTCAGTTAAAACTATTTTATCGCTATATGATGTTGGCGTTGTTGCAAAGTTTGGCAACTTCTTAGTAGCCGGCTTAAGGCTTGTCTCCTCAAATGCCTTTACATTCACAACATTGGTTACTCCAAGTTTTTTAATTAGTTGAAGACCTACCAACTGCTGAATAACAAGAGCATCATGCTGCCCCTTTGAAAGCAGGAGCATAGCCTCTTCAAAGGTGTCAGTCACTATAAGTTTGTCAGAAAGTCCAGTTTTGATCGCATACTCATGAGCAGTATCCCCACGCATAACCAAAACTTCTCTATTTTTTAGATCGCCATAATCATCAATTCCTTTTTCACCTTTGCGAACAAATACTGCAATGCTGCTCATTCTCAAATATGGTGCAGAAAAATCGTATATTTTTTCTCTCTCAGGAGACCAAGCTACTAAAGGAAGTAGATCTAACTCTCTGTTTTTGAGACGCTCTTTAAGTTCATGCCAAGGACCAACAACAATATCAACCTGAAGTCCTACCGCATTTGTGACAGCTTTAAGAAGCTCAACAGAGAAACCATCAGCAGCACCATCATTGCGAACAATGGCAAATGGAGGATAGTCAAGCTCGCTTGCTGATTTAAGAGTTCGGTTATAAGGCTCTACACTCTTTTTGATTGATGAGTTTGAAATCTCCTCTGATTGCACAGCCGTTGAGAACAATATCATCGGGATTATAAGTTCAACAAACAAGATAACAAATGTTGTAATTTTATGATATTGAGACATAATAACCTCAAATTAATAAAGGAGATGAAAGCATTAAAGTTGACCCACATAGTGAAATCATGTAATCAGAATGTTTATTAGCATATTCAACTCATTTATTATAATAAATAGTTTGAATTATCCATAATACAATCCAAAAAAACTGAAATCAACGTGTAGTTAGACAGGTACAAAATATGCCAAAAATAGTCTGGTCAGAATCTTTCAGCGTAGGAAATGATAAGATTGATAAGCAGCACAAAAAGTGGATTGAAATCTTTAATAAAGCATACGACAAGATGATGGGCAACGATTACTCAAATCTGTCACAGATTGGCATTGATGCTTTAAGCGATATGCAATCTTATGCAGAGATGCACTTTGAGTTTGAAGAGAACTATATGAAACAGATAAATTATCCCGATTTTGCTTCACATAAATTTCAGCATGATCTCTTCTCAATGAAACTCAAACGGATACATCAAGACTTTGATAACGGTATCCCTAAACTCAACTCTGAAATTATGAAGATAATTGAAACTTGGCTTGTTGATCATATACAAATAGAGGATCAAAAATATAAGATTGTGGACAAACAGAATTTTTAACTTAAAAAGCAGGAGTTGAACTACTTTAAGTAGGCACAATTTAAGGTAGGGACAAACAACAGAAGGCAGTAGGGACAAAGAAACTTTTTATCCCTACTTATATTGTTCAAAATCATAAGTTGAGTTTTCTGTTATATCATCAGATAACAGAAACTATTAATATTAGGGGTGCAACACGCTGTACCCCTAATAAAAAGCTCAATTTATTCCGGCTTTGAATATCAATCAACCTGCAAAGTGCTCTCTGTTGATTGCCATGGCAACAGGGCTCTCTCTTGTCAAAGTATATGACAGACATTCTATTTTTGGCAATTCATGGTAAAAAAAATAGTTACAAACCATAATTTTCCCTTCATAAAAAAGCCTATCTGACCTATTTATAGTATCTGCTTTACTACTTAAAGGTTCTGTATTGAAAACTGAGATTGCAGGATTGTCAGATAGCTTTTTTATTGCCATCAGAGCCTGAGATAACCACTGCCATGCAATCACTACGTATCCGAACATCTCAAGATATAGAGTAGCATTTGCAAGAAAGGCTTCTGCACCTCTTTCAAAAGCCATAACTCCAAGAGTCTGAGTAGTATCATTTACTGTTTTTATGGCTTTTCTCATCTCCCTTGCCATTGAAGCTAAATCTTTGTAAGAAAGAGCTTGCTCAACTACCTTGTCAACCTCTTGGCAAAAGAACTTTAATGCTTTTCCATCTTGCATTATAACTTTTCTACCCAAAAGATCCATACCTTGAATCCCTGTTGTACCTTCATGTATAGCATGAATCCTCATATCTCTAAAGTGTTGCTCTACAGGAAAATCCTCACAATAGCCGTATCCACCAAAACATTGAAGACTCTGACTTGTGGAAAGTATGCCCATCTCAGATGGGAATGATTTTGCCACAGGTGTCAAAAGTTCCAAGAGAAGATGGTATCTCTCCTTTTCATCAACAACACTATAAGTCCCATCTTTTGAATTATCTGATTTTTCCTCATTAGAATCGCCTAAGCTCAGATTTTTTTTAGAATGAGATAAAGATATGGCATGAATCATATCTTCGTAAATACTGCATTGAAGTATCAGCGACAGAGAGCCTTCCCACACAGCTCTTTGGAAAAGCAGCATACGTTTCACATCAGGATGCTCAATAATTGCCACAGGCTCTCTACCTTTACCCTCAGATATACGTCTGCCCTGTTTACGTGTTTTTGTGTAATCAAGAGCTGCTTCATAAGCTGCGGCTGCAATGGCTGTGGCACCCATTCCAACTTCAAGTCTTGCACCATTCATCATCTGAAACATGTAGCTAAGCCCTCTGTTAGGTTCACCCACAAGCCAGCCTCTGCAATCCCCTTTGTCTCCAAAACTTAAAGCAGTTATAGGAGCACCTCGGTAACCAAGTTTATGAAAAGTTTGAGTTACAGTTACGTCATTACTAACCATCTTGATTCTACTTAATTCGTCACTCTCAGGTCTAAATTTTGGTACAACAAAAAGAGATATCCCCTTTACTCCGGCAGGCGACCCTTCAATTCTTGCTAAGAGAAGATGCACAACATTATCAACTCCGTCATGGTCTCCTGCTGAAATAAATATCTTCTCTCCTGAAATAAGAAAAATATTCTCATCAGACGTACTAATTTTAGAAGAGCTATTTTGCCCATCTTTAGAAAAGTTATCAGAGATATTTTTTATAGGTTTTGCAGATGTCTTAAGATCTCCTAAAGAGCTACCAGCTTCAGGCTCTGTTAAAGCCATTGTTCCTTGCCATTTTCCATCAAGCATAGATGGCAAAAAGGTTTCCTTAAGATACTCTGAACCATAACTAAAAATAAGTTTTGCTGCTCCAGTAGTTAAACCAGAATAGACAGAACCAGAGTAGTTAGCAGAAGCAAAGATAAAGTAAACAGCATGAAGAAGAGAGGATGGCATCTCCTCACCACCCCATTTTTCAGGAAATGATGCAGCAATCCAGCCATCTTTGCCAAGGGTTTTCATGATATTTCTCACCTCTGGATTCACCGCAACAGTACCGTTCTTAAGCTCAGGAGGGTTACGATCCATTGATTCAAAGATCGGATAGAGTGCTTTTTTGGAAAACTCAAGAGCAGCATCAAGAACAAGATCAATAGATTTTTTGTTCCGTCCTGCAAAAGGGTCATTTTTTTTGGTTTTATGAATATCCATAAGTTCATGGAGTGTAAACTTAAGATTTTTCATGTTTATGAATCTGCCTGTCAACTCTCTCTCCTTTTTTAGAAATGGTGAACCCATCTTATATTAAAACGCTCTCCCTCTCCTCTATTCTCTGCTGAAGATTCAAAATAGGCATTAAAAAAGAGATGATCGTTTTGGGAAAAGTGATAGACCATACCAGGACCAATAGCCAACACCTGCTCTTTGCTGTTTGCTACATCATTTCCATTCATCTGGCTATCAGTTATCTGCTTTAAATAGTAGCCATTAACACCTACTCTCATAGTATTTGGAATAACTTCATAGGCAACAGCAAAATTTGCATGAAATGCCTGTCCAGCCTGAGTATCATCAGCCCCAAGTGCACTGTAACCTCTTCCAGGATCATCATTTTCTGAGTTCCACAGATAGTGAATGCGAGTTGATGCTGTCATTTTTGGAGTAATAAAAAGGGTTGCTGCCCAGTATGGGTTGAATGAAAAGAAGTTGCTACCAGCGTTCAGCTCTCTATTTTCATCATATTCACCAGTTGGAAAGATCATCTGCAATTCAATGCGGTGCATAAATATTGGTCCATTTTTACCCATAATTGGATCCCACTGAAGATATGGACCAACTAAAATATCCCCTACTCCTCCTCCATTATCTTGAGGAAAAGCACTATTTTCTACTTTATAATCCATATCAATCCCAACAACTGGTATCATTAAATTAACTCCCCACTTGCCGCCAGCAAAGAGCACTTTATCTGATTGGTAGAGAAACTGGCTTAATCCAATCCATACATTTAAAGACTCATCAGCAAATTGGGGAATAGCTCTATCTCCATTTGGATCAGTAAGTTTATCTGAACTGTAGTTCTGGATATATTGGGAAAAATAAAATCCAGGTCCAGCTGGTGGCCCTCCATCAAGAAAACTTGTAAACCCAAGATTTACAGAAGGCAAATCGTAAGCATACAAATTGGAAGAAGGTATAATGTTTGTTAGTGGCACCAATAGCTGTGACAACAAGATTGCTACCAGAAAGCAAAGAACCTTAGCTGACATTGTGAAACGTTTCATCTTTAAAATCTCCTTGAAGTTAAAATAGTGAGTAGATAGGCGAACTATAAGGTGTTGACCATAGTTTTAATTAAATCACCTTGACAAAAAAACGAAAAACTGAGACTTTGCTTCTATCAAAAGAAACAAGTATTGTCATGTTGTTTTTTTACAAATTCACAGAGTTTATTATATAAATTAATAAATGAATCAAAGAGAGAAAAGGAGATTACTGTGTCAATAAAAATATTCTTAAATGAAGATGAGATTCCTAAACAGTGGTATAATATTGCAGCAGATCTTCCCGGTACCATGAACCCACCACTTGGACCTGACGGAAAACCGATAACCCCAGAGATGCTTGCCCCAGTTTTTCCTATGAATCTGATTGAGCAAGAGGTGAGCCAAGAGCGTTGGATTGATATTCCAGAAGGAATTCTTGATCTGCTTTATCGCTGGAGACCATCTCCATTGAGAAGAGCTATCTATCTTGAAAAGTACCTTCAGACACCTGCAAAGATATTTTTCAAAGATGAGAGCGTCTCTCCTGCTGGAAGCCACAAACCCAATACTGCAGTTGCCCAAGCATGGTATAATAAAGAGTTCGGAATTAAAAAACTTACAACTGAAACTGGTGCTGGTCAGTGGGGTTGTGCTCTTTCCTATGCCTGTTGCCTGCTTAAAATGGAGTGCAAGGTTTTTATGGTAAGAATCAGCTTTGACCAGAAACCTTTTAGAAAAACTATGATGGAGACTTGGGGAGGCACCTGTATAGCAAGCCCATCAACTGAGACTGCTGCTGGTCGTGATATACTTGCAAAGTATCCTGATACTCCCGGAAGCCTTGGAATTGCTATCAGTGAAGCTGTTGAGGCTGCTGTAACTGATTCAACTGGACAGACTCGCTATGCTTTAGGAAGTGTCCTTAATCATGTAATGCTTCATCAGACTATTATTGGACTTGAGGCAAAAAAACAGCTTGCAAAGGTTGGCATCAAAAAGGTTGATACTGTTATTGGATGTGCAGGCGGAGGAAGTAACTTTGCAGGTATTGCATTTCCATTTGCATTAGACAAGATAAATGGGGCAGATATTGAAATTATTCCTGTAGAACCAGCATCTTGCCCAACCTTGACACGAGGTCCATATATTTATGACCATGGAGATGTGGCAAAGATGACTCCAATGCTGCCAATGTACTCTTTAGGACACGATTTTATTCCAGCCCCAATCCATGCAGGTGGATTGAGGTATCATGGAATGGCTCCTCTTGTATCTCAGGCAGTTGCACATGGATTGATGACTCCAATGGCATTAAAGCAGCTTGAGTGCTATGAAGCTGCAATGACATTTGCCAAGACAGAAGGTGTTATAGTGGCTCCTGAAACAAGTCATGCTGTTGCAGCAACTATAAGAAAGGCATTGCAGGCAAAGGAGGAGGGTAAAGAGCGAGTTATCCTATTTAACCTTAGTGGTCATGGTTTGATGGATTTAAATGGTTACAGCAAATTTATGGCTGGAGAGCTTAAAAATGCGGAATTATCTCAAAAAGAGCTTGATGACACTTTGGAAAGAAGCGTAAAGGGAAATCCTATTCCATTGCTATAAAATTAATATAACAATAGTTTAACTCTTAAATCAAAGGTTCAAATTTAAGAGCATTCTATTCAATATTGAAGTGGTTAAAATGAAGTGGTTAAATACTATTTTTATCCACTTCATTTTATTAAGTGTTCTCCTAAGAAACTGGATAATTAACCATGATAGATAAAGATAAATTTGACACTGAATCTGTATATTGTCGTATGCTTGGTCATCAGGTGCTTTTTTCCTATTGCAAAGTTGCAAAAAACGGTATTGCGTGCTTTAAAATTATGGATTGTTGGTTTGAGAGATTGCCTATATCAGACTATATGAAGGATAACTATACTGAAGATGAGATAGAGAATATTCTTAAAAAACCAGAGAATAAAGTAATCACACTTTATGAACTTATTGAGCAGGCAAAAAGAAGGATAGATAATGACCATGGTAGGAAATGACTTTTTACTACATTTTATTATTAATTGTTACATGAATAGTTGATCAATACTACTCAGAAATATATGCACCCTCCATATCACTCTTCTCAATCGGAACACCGTAAACTTTAGGAATAAAACGGATCGTCAAAGAGTCTTCGGTAATTGAAGATATCTCCAATCTAAAGTCATCAAAAGATGTAAGCATTAGCTCGTTAGCAAGACTGTTTCCATCTCCATTAAAAAATATTGTTACAACAGCTTGATCAGAGCTTAAGTCTCTTGCTTGAACATCTTTAATTCCATTCATGCTGTTCAATGTTTTTCTTAACATTATAAAACTTGAAAGATAGTCATCGCCATCTATTATAGCTCTTATTGTTTTTAGACCACTTATCTTCTCTGTATTTGGGTCATTGCTGTTAATAACACCATTTTGATTAAAAAAATTAACTAAAGCATCTCTGTTGATTTGGCTCTCTACCGCTACAATTGATTTATCTTTTTCAATTAGCTCACCAATTATAGTGTATGTTACAATAAATTTCTCAGCATGATTATTTACAGCCTCATATATCAAACTAAGGTTTGAATCAATTTTGTCATTTCCCATCATAAGAATAATAGATTGCTCTATAGCCTCTTTTAACGCTTCATTTGTAGCATTTTGCTTTGCCAATGCCCTATTCTTTTTAATTGCAGAGATTCCAAGAGTTACAACAGTTTTATCACTTGGCTGTTTTTGAATTATTTGCTCAGTATCTGCTGGTTGTCCATTCCTAATTAACTCTCCTGCACCAGAGTGTCGTGCACTTATTATCATTGTTGGAGATGCTACCAAACCTGAAATCGTTAGAAAGCATATTAATATCTGTTTTATACACTTCATATTGCAATTCTCTTTTGTCACCATATTTTAGTTCTATTTTTATATTTTTCTTGCAATTGAGTAGTCTGCAAGCATTAACAAAAGCTCTTTAGCTTCACATGGTTCAAAAAGATCAAGAGAGCGTTTAGCATTTTCAACATGGTTTGTTGCCTGCAACTGAGTATATTCAATACCACGATATTTATTGATCTTTTCAAGCATAATATTGAACCATTTAGTATCACTATTTAATTTTTCATCAATATCGGAAGATAAATTATCTACCTCTCCATCGTAATTGAGACAACTTGTGATGATGGTCTCCATCACTACTCTATCTTTAGAATCTGCTTTTGAGAGTGCGTGAATAAGAGGCAATGTCAATTTCCCTTCTCGTATATCTGCCCCTGGATTTTTGCCAAGAGTAGCAGCATCTCCTGTGTAATCGAGCAGATCGTCAGCCATTTGAAATGCAATGCCAAGATGATATCCATATCGATCAAGAGCATCTTCTCGCTCAAAAGCCTCTTCTCTTGTTATGCTTAAAAGCTGCTCTTTACTCTTATATCCATTTTGATAGTTCTCATAACCATTTTTGTAAGTTGCCTTATAGTTGACTCTACCTGCATGGGCAAGTATTGCACCACTTCTGCAAGCACCCTGAATTAACACAGCCGTCTTATGCTTAATAATCTTTAAATATTGAGATTCTGTTAGATTAAGCCTTCCCTTTTGTACCATCTGCTCGATTTCACCTTGAGACATATCTTCTGTAATCCCTGCCATAATGGAGATTATTTCGGGAATCTCTGTTTTAGCAGCAAGGCTTAAAGATCGTGCAAGCATAAAATCACCAGCAAGTACAACTTTAGGAACACTCCAACAAGAGTGAGCAGTGGGTTTACCTCTGCGCATCTGCGCCTGATCAACAACATCATCATGAAGAAGAGTAGCAGTATGGAGATATTCAAATATTGTTGAAAATTTAATTAACAAATGATCATCTATCAGAGGTCTGTTTGCATATTTATCCTCTAAAAAAGAGCTACTATCTTTTGACTCACTTTTTATTTTGTTCTCCCTTAAAGAGGGGTTTAGAAGATCAATTTGATAACTGCATAGACGTGAACTTAAAAGCATTAAAAGCGGACGTAACCGCTTTCCACCGCTAAACAAAATGTGTCCTGCAATTTCAGATATTAGATCAAAATGGGGGGTTAGGTTGTCGTGAAGTGCTTTTTCAATATTGGCAAGTTCTGTAGCAACTTTTGATAGGATTTTATTTTTAAGCTCTTTATGATTTAGTGGATTCAACGTTGTTAGTAGTTCTTGATTGGACGCATGGGTCATAACTTGAGTGTTCTCCTGCAAGATCATATTCGTAAGTTTCCGTAATCTTTACATCAGCAAAGCCACCAATTTCAAGACCTGAACCATAAATAAATGTACTCCCATCAACTTCAGGGGCTTGAAATCTTGTTCTACCAATATAAATCCCCTCATCAGGATTCTCTTCTACAAGCACCTTCAAGGTTTTATCAATGTACTTTTTATTAATCTTTTCAGATATTCGCGATTGAGTAGCCATAATGATATCAAGCCTCTCTTGTGCGACATTTTCAGGAACATGTTTTTTTAAATGGTGTGATGGAAGGTCTTCTGAATCTGAGTAAGCAAATACTCCTAAATGATCAAACCTGATATCTTCAATAAATTTGAGCATGGTTTTAAAATCTGAATCAGTTTCACCCGGAAAACCTGTAATAAGTGTGGTTCTTAAAGTTGCATCAGGAGATATCTCTTTTATCAACTCAAATAGCCGATAGAGATGATCTAAATCATAGTTTCTGCCCATTTGTTTAAGGATTTTTGAACTTGCATGTTGCACTGGAACATCAAAGTAGGTGCAAAAATTTTCAAGAGAGGCTATCTGTTCAATAAGCTCTTTGCTAATTGAGGATGGGTGAGTGTATAGCAGACGCAACCACAAAGTAGAATCACTCTTATCTTTTTTTGAAGAAGTTGAATATACAACTACCTTAGAGAGCTGCTCTAAAAGGTTTACAAGTTGAGAAGAAGGTTTTGCAATTAAATCTGCTTTTGATTCAAAACGATCAATTCCATAATCTGTAGTATTCTCTCCAACTAAAATAATCTCTTTAACACCATTTTTTATAAGATGTGATGCTTCTGCTGCAATATCTTCAATAGATCGGCTTCTTTGTCTCCCTCGAAGTTTTGGAATAATGCAGTATGTGCATTTTCGATTACACCCTTCTGATATTTTAACGTATGCACTGTAGTTTAGTGTAAGAATTCGAGGAAGAGGATATCCCTGAAACTCTCTTGCAGATGGCTCTGGTAAAAGAAGAGGAACTTTCCCACTCTCTTCTTGTACTGCTTTATCTTTAGAATAATCAGAAAGATAATCGACAACCTTTACAATCTCGTCACAGGCACCGATCCCAAGAAACGCATCAACCTCTGGCAATGCTTCGGTTAGAGTATCATCGCGGAAACGCTCAGGAAGACACCCTGTAACTATAAGGTGGCTGCACGAACCTGCTTTTTTATATTCAGCAAGCTCAAGAATTGTGTCAATAGCCTCTGCTGATGCTGATGCTATAAATCCGCAGGTGTTTACAACAATAATTTTTGCCTCTGCAGGATCGATACAGATTTGATATTTAGCAGACGCAAGTCGCCCTAACATCACTTCGCTGTCTATCTGGTTTCGGCAACACCCAAGACTTTCAAGGTAAATTTTCATATTTATTTTAATCTATAATTTTATAGGAACTATTTAGAGTTGTTCCCATAAGTTATGGTAACATATAAAAACGTTAATATAAAAAAACTATAGAGACGCACAGAGAAGTGCGTCTCTACGACAGATTAGATATATCTAAATTTTAACTTTGTATAAACTCTAATTAATCTACAATTAATTTATTGTCTTTAAATTACAGAGACTTTGCCATAATATCTCCAATAAGCTGGCTAAATCTTGCAGGATTATCAATCTTACCGCCTTCACTTACAATAGCAACGTCCAAAAGAATTTCGCTATAATCTTTTAGAACCGGATTGGTTGTGTCAGTCTCAAATATATGCTTCATTTTGGCAATGAGCGGGTGGTTGATGTTTAGCTCTAAAGAGCGTTTCTGTGCAGGCATATCCTGACCAGAGGCTTTCATGATTTTTTCCATGTAAGCACTCATGCCATAATCATCAGCAGAGAGGCATGATACAGAATCTTTAAGGCGGTTAGAAACTTGGACAGCTTTAACCTTCTCATCAAGTTTATTTTTGATAAAATCAAACAAAGCTGTATATTCACCCTTTTTGGTCTCGTCAACCTTATCAATATCAAGGTCACCTTTTTCAGCACTTTTTAGTTTCTTCTCTTTATATTCATACAAAGATTGCGTTACCCACTCATCAACAGGATCAACCATTAAAAGCACTTCATAATCCTTTGCCTTTAGCGTCTCAAGCAGCGGACTATTTATAAGTGCATTTAAATTTTCACCAGTGATGTAGTAGATATCTTTTTGTCCCTCTGGCATTCTTTCGATATACTCATCAAGAGTTACATACTTACCATCAGATTTTGTGGTTTTATATCTAAGCAGAGAGGCAATACGATCTTTGTTCTCAAAGTCAGTTGGAATACCAGCTTTAATAACCTGCCCAAACTCATTATAGAAAGATTCAAACTTCTCTTTATCCATCTCTTCAAATGTTGAAAAAATCTTCTTTACAAGATTTTTTCTGATATTTCTAACAAGCCTTCCCTCTTGCAAAATCTCACGGCTAACATTTAAGTTAAGGTCTGGGGCATCAACAACTCCTTGGATAAACCCTAAATAGTCAGGCAGAAGGTCTTTGCAATCATCCATTATAAAAACGCGTTTGCAGTAGAGCTGCATACCGTGTTTACGCTCTGGGCGGAAAAGATCAAAAGGAGCTTTAGATGGAATAAAAAGTAGAGCATCATATTCTGTCACCCCTTCAAATTTTTTATGAATTATCTCAAGAGGTTTATCCCAATTATGGCTTATGTGGCGATAAAACTCTTCATAATCTTGAGGGGTTACATCATCCTTATTTTTTGCCCAAATTGCCTTCATAGAGTTTAGGGTTTCATCTTTTCTAACCTTTCTGTAGGTCTCTCCAATCGGCTTGCCATCAGCTCCTTTTATTATCTCATTTTCAGGGATTGGTTCACTCTTTTCCACATTCATAACAATTGGATATGTGACAAAATCAGAGTGTTTTTTCACAACATGGCGTATAGTATATTCATCTGTAAAGTCTTGCTCATCCTCTCCATGCTCTTTAAGTTCAAGGATTATTGTAGTACCTCTGGACTCCTTTTCAATCTCTTCGATTGTATATGTACCTTTGCCGTCAGATACCCACTTTACACCTTTTTCAGCACCAGCAGCTTTTGTTATAAGAGTTATCTTATCTGCGGCAATAAAGGCACTGTAAAATCCTACTCCAAATTGCCCAATCAACTCTGGCGAAAGCTGATTCTGCTCTTTTGAATTCTGCAAAGCCTCCATAAATGCTGCTGTACCGCTTTTAGCAATAGTACCTATATTTTCATTCACCTCACTGTATGTCATTCCAATACCGTTATCAGATATCTCAAAGATTCTCTTTTCTGGATCAGTTGATATTCTGATATGGTAATCATTATCTTTTTCAAACAGAGCTGGCTCTGTTTGCTCTCTAAATCGTGCTTTATCTATGGCATCAGAGGCATTAGATATAAGCTCTCGGATAAAAATTTCACGGTTGGAATAGAGGGAGTTGATAATTAGATGGAGCATCTGCTGAACTTCAGTTTTAAATTCACAAGTTTCTTGTTTGTTACTCATTTTCTCTCCTGATATATTTTAGTTAGTTCATTAAAAGGTTATTTTGAGTAAATAGATATTAGCTTTCCCATTAGTCTTAATAAAAATAGAGTTATATTTCATAAAGTTATCCCATTTATAATACAGATATAAATAGATAACAGAAATAAATAACAATTAACCAGAACAATAATTGATGCAAAATCAAGATTGTCAAGGTGAGATCTATTTTATGAAGATAGGATATTTAGTTAAAGTGGCTGTAACCTTTCTGTAACTGTTGCTGTGATATGGGATAATAAAATTAAAAGATTTTAAGCAGCACAAAGCATTATAAGCAAAAAAATTGTGAGCTTTATTAACAATTAAGAGCTCAATTAACTATGTTAATGCTCATTATAAAAGGAGATAGTCAATGGATTTAAACAGAAGAGAATTTATACAAGTCACAAGTGCTACTGCAGTAGGTCTTGCAGTAAGTACTCTTGAATTTGACTTGATGCCTGTTAAGGCACATGCACAAATGCTCAAAACTAAATATGCTAAAGAGACCACTACAATTTGCTGTTACTGTGCTGTTGGTTGTGGGGCTATTGTCCACACAAGTCAAAGAGGAGATGGTCGAGTCATCAACATTGAAGGGGATCCTGATCACGTCATCAATAGAGGTGCTCTTTGTCCTAAGGGAAGTTCTCTCAAACAGTTAGTTGAGAATGAGAATCGACTAACACGACCAATGTATAGAGCACCGTTTTCAGATAAATGGCAGGCTGTATCATGGGATTGGGCTTTTGAGAAGATAGCTCATAAGATTAAAGAGACCAGAGATGCCACATTTGAGACCAAAAACGCTAAGGGGCAAGTTGTAAATAGAACTACAGCGATTGCATCTGTTGGATCTGCTGCAATGGATAATGAGGAGTGTTGGGTATATCAGGCAATGCTGCGTGCTTTGGGGCTTGTCTATGTTGAACATCAGGCGCGTATCTGACACAGTGCAACTGTAGCGGCTCTGGCAGAGTCGTTTGGACGCGGTGCAATGACTAACCACTGGATCGATCTTAAAAATAGTGACTGCATCCTCATAATGGGCAGTAATGCAGCAGAGAATCATCCAATATCTTTTAAATATGTAACCGAAGCGATACAAAATGGGGCAAAACTTATCAGTGTTGATCCCCGTTTTACAAAGACCTCATCTAAAGCAGATATTTATGCATCTTTACGTTCTGGAACTGACATAGCTTTTCTTGGAGGTATGATTAAGTATATTCTCGATAAAGAGCTTTATAACAAAGAATATACTGCTGCTTACACCAACGCATCTTTTATTGTTGGCAAAGATTTCTCATTTAAAGATGGTATCTTTTCAGGTTACAAAAAAGGTGATAAAGGGGCTGCATCTACTGGAAGCTATGATAAATCAAAATGGGCATTTGAGGTTGATGAAAAAGGTGTTCCTAAAATGGATAAAACCCTTCAAAATCCAAGGTGCGTATTTCAGCTTTTAAAGCAGCACTACGATCGTTACTCATTGGATACAGTCTCTTTAATTACTGGCACACCAACAGAAGATTTATTAAAAGTTTATGAAGCATACTCTTCAACTGGTGAAACTGGAAAGGCTGGAACAATTATGTATGCTATGGGTTGGACACAGCATACAGTGGGGACTCAAATTATCCGCACAATGTCTATTGTTCAACTGCTTCTTGGCAACATGGGTGTTGCTGGTGGCGGTGTTAATGCTCTTCGCGGTGAATCAAATGTGCAGGGTTCTACAGATCACGCACTGCTCTGGCACATATTACCCGGCTATCTTAAGGGTATTAAAGCCTCTCAAGATACTCTCACAGCTTACAACACAAAATGGACACCTAAGAGTTCTGATCCTCTATCAATCAACTGGTGGCAGAATTACCCAAAGTACTCTGTAAGTCTGCTAAAATCATTTTTTGGCGAAAAGGCGACAAAAGAGAACGATTTTGGCTACTCATGGCTTCCAAAGGCTGATGATACTGGTAGTTACTCATGGTCTGACATATTTGATGCAATGTATAAAGAGAAAATTAAGGGCTTTTTTGCATGGGGTCAAAATCCTGCCTGTTCAGGTGCAAATTCAACCAAAACAAGAAAAGCTCTTGAAAAACTCGATTGGATGGTCAATGTCAACCTATTTGATAACGAAACTGGCTCGTTCTGGCATGGACCGGGCGTTGATCCATCTAAGGTAAAAACTGAAGTTTTCATGCTTCCAGCAGCAGTTTCTGTTGAGAAAGAGGGTAGCATCATCAACTCTGGTCGCTGGATGCAGTGGCGTTATCAAGGTCCTAAGCCAATGGGTGATAGCCGTCCAGATGGAGATATTATCTTTGAGCTTTTCCATACAATAAAGGAGCTTTATCATAAAGATGCCTCAAATGGTACGGGTAAGAAAAAAAATAAAGGGAAGAACAATAAAGCTAAAGGTGGAGCGTTTCCAGAGCCTATTTTAAATCTTAAATGGGATTACGCTACTAATGGAGTTTACGATCCACATAAAGTGGCTAAACAGATTAACGGCTATTTTCTTAAAGATGTAACTATAAAGGATAAGACATATAAAGCAGGAACTCTTGTGCCCAACTTCACCATGCTTCAAGATGATGGCTCAACCTCTTCTGGTAACTGGATTTATTGCAATAGCTACACAGAAGAGGGCAATATGTCAGCAAGAAGAGATACCCAAGATGCTCCAAACAATATTGGACTCTATCCAAAATTTGCATGGGCTTGGCCTCTTAACCGCCGTATTATCTATAATCGAGCCTCGGTTAATTCAAAAGGAGAGCCATGGAATAAAGATAAATGGGTTGTTAAATTTGCCGGTGAACAAAAAGATGGTAAATGGACAACAAACAAGTGGGAGGGAGATGTTCCAGATGGTGGAGCATTCCCGCTTGAGAATCCAGATGGAACAAAGCGTGAAGATGGAAAAAATCCATTTATCATGCAAAAAGATGGATATGGTCAGATTTATGGTCCAGGTCTTGCCGATGGACCGTTTCCTGAACATTATGAACCATTGGAGTGCCCTGTTGAGAAAAACTACCTAAATTCCCAATTGGTCAACCCAACTGCAGTTGTTTATTCAACTGCTGACGACTCACATGCAACATGCGATCCAAGATTTCCATTTGTTGGCACGACTTACAGAGTGTGTGAACATTGGCAAACTGGCTTGATGACCCGTCCTCAGGCTTGGCTTATGGAGTTGCAGCCTCAGATGTTTGTGGAGATGAGTGAAGAGCTTGCTGCACTTCGTGGCATTAAAAATGGTGAAAGGGTAAAGGTTAGCAGCGCAAGAGCTGACGTTGAATGTACAGCCATTGTTACCAAAAGATTTAAGCCGTTTAAGGTGGGCAACGGGATAGTTCATCAGGTTGGTGTTCCTTGGCATTTTGGATGGAGATGGCCTGAAAGCCGAGCTGAGGAGAGTGCAAATCTTTTGACCCCATCGGCTGGTGATCCAAATACCCGCATTCCTGAAACCAAAGCATTTATGGTAAATGTGACTAAACTATAAAAGGAGGTGATCAGCATGGAAAAATCGTTTTTTATTGATACAACGATCTGCACAGGATGCAGAGGTTGCCAAGTAGCATGTAAACAGTGGCACGATCTGCCTGCTGAAACGACTAAAAATTTAGGAACGTTCCAAAATCCCCCTGATCTCTCCTTTGTCACTTATAAATTGGTCAGGATGAAAGAAGAGGTTATTGACAATAGGCTCAACTGGCTCTTTTTTCCGGATCAGTGCCGTCACTGCATTGAAGCACCATGTTTACAGATTGCTGAAAATGAAAGTGCAATTTATCGTGACGCTGCAACTGGTGCTATTTTATATACAGCAAAAACAAAAGAGTTAGATGCAGATGCTATTATTGATTCATGTCCGTATAACATACCCAGAAAAAGGGATGATGGCTCTATTGCCAAGTGCGATATGTGTAACGATCGCATTCATAACGGTCTTAGACCTGCGTGTGTAACTACATGCCCAACAGGTACCATGAATTTTGGAGATCGTCAGGAGATGCTTGATTTAGCAAATAAGAGGGTTGCTGAATTAAAAGCAAAGTATCCAAACGCTACACTTCTCAATCCTGATGATGTAAATGTAATTTATCTTGTTGCCCATGACCCTAAGCTCTATTATGAATACTCTGTTGCTTCACACAGCAAAGTAGAAAATGGAATAAGCCGTAAAGTTGCATTAAAACGGATGTTTGGACCTTTTGCCTCACTGATGCATGTATAATTTAGGTAGTTTTTATAAAATATGCAGAGAGCTGTTTTAAATGTTTACCCTCTTTAAAATTTGAGTTTTAAAAAATAGGGGCACGTTGTATAGTGCCCTTATTTTTTTCATCTTCACCAAACCGCTCAACAGTACAATCGGAGATTTTATGAATATAGATAGTAGTGCCATTATTACCTCAGAGCAGATAAGTAAAATAGCCTCTCTTCTTAAGGAGTTACGACCTGCATATAAAGAGTTAATTGATTTTTACGAAGAGATATTCATTGCCCAAGAAGAGAGTAAAGCAGAGCTTGATCTTGATCCAATTATCATTAAGCCAGATATGTTTAAACTAAAAATAGATAATGGTATCTCTCTTATTGATCCATCTGAATTTATTATTGATTCAAAGCAAGCAAAGGAGCTTCTTATACAACTTTGCAATATAGCAAAAAAAAGAGCTCCACATCTGAACGATTCAGCAGAAAAGATTATTACAAAATTATCGAACAATAATTTTGAAGTAGAGCCACTCTTTAGTTCACTACTAAAAAATGATTATGAAGTATTAAAAAATATTTCAAAGCATCTTGATATAAATGAGGATATACTGCTCTTCTTTGGATTTGAAGCGATCTCTCCTTGCATCCAAAACTGTTCTGAACAATTAAGCCACTATTTTAAATCGAGCAGGGATGTAAAACAGATACAAGAGGGTAAAGAGAGTGTATGGAAAAAGGGAACGTGTCCCATTTGTGGCAACATTGCCCAAATGGGCTGTTTTAGTCAAAATGGTGAAAAATATCTTATCTGCTCTTTCTGCCTACATCGTTGGAAAACGTCACGAATGGGATGTTCACTCTGTCAAAACAGAGAAAAAGATAAACAGCACTACTTTTTTAATGAAGAGGAGAAAGAGTATAGGGTTGATTTGTGTGATAACTGCAAACAATATGTTAAAATAGTCGATTTAAGAGAGTTGACACGAACCTTCTATCCTCCTTTAGAGCAACTTTGTACCATACACCTTGATATGCAAGCAGAAGAGCAGGGATATAGAAGTTTGGTTGGGAATAGGATTTAAGTGATAGGAAAATATCAGCAGTTGAATGATAAAAACAGAAAATTGTAAAGGCTATGGAAAATATATAAATGAAAAAGGCATATCTATTCGCATTTCTCACTGTTCTTTTTTGGTCAACCTCAGCAACCGCTTTTAAGCTCTCACTTAAATATTTAGATGTTCCTCAACTCCTATTTTATGCAAGCCTTGTTTCAACCTTTGTAATAGCTGCTATTCTTGGAGTTCAAGGGAGGCTTAACCTGCTATTTTCTCTTGAACGAAAGGATTATATCAACTCCTTTTTTCTTGGTTTAATTAACCCTTTTATCTATTATTTGATGATTTTCAAGGCTTACGATCTGCTTCCTGCACAGATTGCTCAATCTGTAAACTATACATGGGCAATAATGCTTACATTACTTTCTGTACCTCTTTTAAAACACCCATTTGGCAAAATAGACTTTATTGCTATGTTAATATGCTATACCGGTGCTGTTATTGTCTCTACACAAGGTGACATTTCTGGTTTAAGTAACTTGAACCTAAATGGACTTCTTTTAGCAATTGGAAGTACTATTGTATGGGCACTCTATTGGATCATGAATGTTCGTATGCCTCGCGATCCTGTTGTTGGTCTTTTACTTAATTTCATTTTCAGCCTCCCTTTAACAGCACTATCGTGTATCTGGTTCTCAAGCATTACCGATATATCAATTAAAGGGCTTGTTGGTGCTATTTGGATAGGATGTTTTGAGTTAGGATTCACATTTGTGATATGGCTTACAGCTCTTAGACTTAGTAACAATACTGGTAAAATTGTGAACCTCATATTTTTAACCCCATTTATCTCACTTATATTTATAAGATTCTTTTTAAACGAAGCTGTTTTTTTATCAACATTTATAGGACTTGCATTTATTGTATCTGGTCTCTTACTACAAAAATCAGCAAGTTAAAATATTGTAATACGATTAAGAAGCCTGTTTAAAAATTAACAAATTTTAAAATAGGAGGTTAAAATGAGATACTTTATTGGATTTATAGCAGTTTTAATTTTTATTGTGGCTGAAGCTCAAGCAAGTTTACGTATCTACTACTATGACAAATATACTGTTGATATTTCCATAGGAGATGATGAGGTATTTAGTAGAAATGATGATGATAAGGCAACTCGCTATCAATTTTATAGAGATTCAACGCTGTTAAAGAGTTGGTCTGTACCTGAAGGTCAAGCCTGTCCAACCTACACCTTTTCAGATAGCGAAGCTGGAGTTGGGGAGCATAAATATTTATTAAAAAGGTTATCTTGGGATTCTTATGATGCAGTTTGGTATGTTAATTCAGAATCTGAGGAAGTTATAGATACAACTTTTGCTTCAGGAGAGCTTGATAATAGTGTTGATAATAAATTTGGACGATCTCCAATTGCATGGAGCGGCAATATAAATGTCGGTGATATATATCGAGGTGGAGTTACAGTTGCAGCGGGTCAACTTACTATTGCACCAGATAGCGAAATAACCATGTATGCTGGTCTTAGTGTCCAACCTGTTCCTCCCTCAGAATCAAGTAGTATAGCAGCCAAAGATGTTATCTTTAAAAAAGCAGCAGATATATCAAATAAGGTAATTTTCTCTATTGGGTATCAGCCAACAGATGGGGTAAAATCTTTAGTTGATGACTCTCTGTTTGAAAATGTTGATTTTATGGTTCCAAATTGTAGTGGGCTTACCTTTTCTGGACTTCTATTCAATGGCGGTGATGCCTATATATCTGGTAATGAAATTGATCTTATCAACTCTCGAGGTTATGATAGCGAGTTATTTTATGGCTATGATTCAAATAGCTCTGATAATAATACCATTCAAAATTGTCTATTTAAAGTGATAAAAGTAGCTGGTGAGAGCAGTTTTATAAAAAACAATAGAGCATCTATAATCTATATTTATGGAAAAAATCAAACAGTAGAGAACAATACTGTTGAAAGATTGCTGGTGTTTGACTCATCTCATCAAATAATAGGTAACACAATTCAAAACCTTGAAAGAACAACAGCTCTTTTTGATCCATATAATGGTGCATTGAGATTAAGTGGCACTACAGAGAGCACAATATCTAACAATATAATCAGATATAACGGAACAGATGGTATTTTACTAACTGCTGGTTCTAATAACAACATAATTACAGGCAACTGGATTGAGCAAAATAGCGGGGCTGGTATAAATATTGGTGGAGGACAGAGCACTCAAAATGCACCAATAGGGGATAGAAATATTATTAAAGAGAACATAATAGAGGGCAACACAAAACAGGGGATTATTATAGTTAATTCTCAAAGTAATGTTGTTGAGGATAATATTTTATCAAGCAATGGTGGACCTATAATTGAAATAAACACATCAAAATACCTATATCCTGTTGCTAACAAAGAGGCTGACTACAACCAAATAAAAGCTAATAGGCTTATAGGAAGCAAAAAAGAGGGGATTGTAATTAGAGGTGAGACAAGCTCTGAAAATGAGATTTTTGATAATATTGTAGAGTTGTCTTTAAGACAGAGTATCTATGTGTATGGATCAGGTAACACTATCTACAACAATATCTTTAGAATTAGCGGGGGAAAAGGTGGTATTGATAATGGCGATTCAAACATTTGGAATATAGCTAAATCCAACCAGACAAATATAGTTGGCGGACCATCTATTGGTGGTAATTTTTGGGAAGATTACACAGGAGATGATACTGATTATGATGGATTTGGCGATACTGCTTATATTATCTACAAATCTGACGGCACAAAAGCAGCTCAAGATAATCTCCCATTAATGTTACGCACGGTCAACTCTATTGAGGATTTCAAAGATAAAGATATATCAGATGGGCTATGCGATACAGGCAACGTAGTAATACGAAATGGCGTTTCAGAGCCAGAATGCACCATTAGAGCAGCACTTGAGCAAAATAATGTTTCAGACTCTCAGGCTATAGGGAAAATATTTTTTGATATCCCATCTTCTCAAATTCCAGTGATTAAACCTGTAACCCCGCTTCCTGTTATTACTAAAGCAGTTGTTATTGATGGGACAACGCAGCCTACATTTGGCACAATAGAGCTATCTGGAAGTATGGCTCAGCAGGCAGATAGCAGTGCATTTACAATAAAAGATTTTACCCTTATTTCAGGGCTAAAAATTGACTCATTTTCTAAGCACGGTATTGAAATAGATGGGGGTGAGCTTCAATTGGTTTCAGCCAACATCACTAATAATAAAGGTTGGGGGATCTATAATTTGCAATCTAATTCTGAAGAGACAAAAATGATCACGGTTTTAGATAGCACTATCAGCAATAATGGAATGGGCGGTATTTTAGCTAATAGCAATATTTTTTATGGAAAAGGGGTTGAGATCAATCAAAATGGAGACAATGGCATATCAAGTTTAGATTATGTAATATTAGGGCAGTTTAATATATCTAACAATAGTGGCTATGGTGTTGAATCTGCTGGTAATATTAATCTTGGTAATCCAATTAGCAACTTAGGTTATATTAGTTATAATGGTAAGGGGGGAGTTAAAGGAGTAAAAGATATTGATATATCTAATACAAAAATTTTTAATAACAGTGGGTGGGGCATCTATTGTGAAGGAGATTTTGACGGCAGAGATATTTTTGTCAGTTATAACAAGAGTGGGGGGATTAATATTGTAGGCAACTCAAGGATTAATGGGAGATATGCCTGCAATAATATGAATCAAGATTTAGCGGTTGGCAAAATAAGCTCTTTGCAAAATTTTACCTGTGATACTGACTGTTATACCATTCTTACAGATAGCTCGCCTAACTGCACAATTGAAGGTGGAGCATATAAAAAAGTAATAGGTTCTGCTGACAAAAATATAATTAATGTTAAATCTGGTGCTAATGTGGAGTGTATAAATTTTCCCGGAGAGAATGAGATCAATATTGAGGAGAGCACATCTACATTCACAATAAGACGCTCTGGTGCAACAGTATATCTTTTATCAAGCAGTAGCGGAACTCTGATTAAAATTCCAGCTACACGCTATCCTCAAACATTGAGGTTTTTAAATGGAAGCTCGCATCTGATTATAACTGGCGGTGCTGTTATGTTAGGAAATCAAGAGGTTACAACAACAGAAAAAACCGTAGATACTCCTTATAACAGTACAGATACATCTGAGCATATTTTTTAGTTTGAACTCTGATTTACGGTCAAAGCAATTGGAATAAATAGATGTTTACGGGTAAATGTCCGTCAGAATTGCTCTATAGTTATCTTTTTCTTTCGGACATTAGTTTTAATCTTTTTTCAGTTATTAAAGAGCATTTATGAGATTAAAGAGAGTGTTTTCATATACTCGTTCCACTCTAAAGGTAACATTGTTCTCTTTTTTGTGTTGCATGTTTTGCAGCATGGCACTACATTGTTTTTCACAGATTTCCCACCTCTTGAGATTGGGACAATGTGATCCATAGTCAGCTCTTTTGGGGGAAAAATCTTACCACAGTAATGGCAGATACCTTGAGATCTTTTCCGTTTCCACCATTGACTGTTTCTAAGCTCTCTTGCCTTATGTTTTTCGCGCCGCTGGCTCTCGTCGTCCTGTGTAAAATAAAATTCCATTCTCAATCACCCAATACAGGCAAGCCATAGGGCTGCCATCTCTACTTAAACAAGGGAGTCTCAAATTAATATCCAAACTCCCTGAGCATATTTTCTCGGTTACTCCAATTTTTTGTAACCTTTACAAGAAGATGAAGAAGCACTTTAGAGCCTGTCATACGCTCAATATCCTTTCTTGCCTGCTCTCCGATTTTTTTAAGCATCTGACCACCCTTGCCTATTACAATGCCTTTTTGAGAATCTTTATCAAGATGGATACTTGCATGGATAACTATCAACTTTTTTTCTGGTTTAAACGAGTCAATGGTAACAGCACTTGAGTATGGTATCTCCATGCCTGTAAGCCTGAATATCTTTTCTCGGATCATTTCACCAGCAAGAAACTTTTCTGACATATCGGTCAAAGTATCTTCTGGAAAAAGTCTTGGACCTTCTGGCAGACACTTTTCTATCTCATCAAGAAGCTCATCTATTTGAATCCCGTTTTTTGCTGATATTGGCACAACAGCTTTAAAATCATGCAGCGATACACACTCTTGAATACGAGGCAATAAACTATCTGGAGAAACAATATCAACCTTGTTTATCGCAAGTATTACAGATTTTTTTGTGCTTTCAAGCTGTTTAATTATAATCTCTTCAGAATCACTATCTTTTGAAGCAGCATCAACCATAAGTAAAATAGCATCAACATCTTGAACAGCAGATAGAGCCTGATCCACTATTTTTCTATTTAAAAGAGATTTTGCCTTATGAATTCCGGGAGTATCAACAAAAACTATCTGAGAGGCTGGACGCTCAACAACTCCAAGTATTCTGTCTCTTGTTGTTTGGGGTTTATTTGATGTAATAGAGATCTTCTCGCCAGTTACACGATTTAGAAGAGTAGATTTTCCAGCATTAGGAGCTCCAACAATAGCTATAAACCCTGATCTAAATATCATCTCTTCTTTATTACCTGATTGTTTCATAAATTTATACCTCTCCTGCTGCGTTTTTATTATCAACTCTTTTATCATAAATTATCATTAGAATTATACTCAGCAGAACTTTCAGCACCATAAAAAAGGAGATTCAGCTCTTTAAGAATCTCGTCTCTGCCCTGCTTTGAAGTTGCAGAGAACAAAATGATATCCTCTTTTTTGCACATCATTATCTTTGCAAGTTTGCTCAAACGGTTTATCTGCTGCTGTCGTGATAACTTATCAGCCTTTGTAAGCACCCTAAGGCATGGAATCCCTTTTGCAACAAGCCACTCCATTAGTTGAAACTCCTCTTTTTGAGGCTCTCTTCTTATATCAATCAAAAGCACAACGCCCAGCAGATTAGTTCTTTGGTTAAGGTATCGCTCTATCATTGAGCCCCACTGCGAACGAACAGACTTTGACACCTTTGCATATCCATATCCTGGCAGATCAACAAAAAAGGTGTTGTTGTTGATCTTAAAAAAGTTGATAAGCTGAGTGCAGCCCGGCTTTGAGCTTGTCTTTACAAGATTTTTTCTATTTAATATAGTGTTGATAAGAGAAGATTTTCCAACATTTGATCTCCCAGCAAATGCAACTTCTGGAAATTCAGGCTCAGGAAAATGCGATGGATTTGCAGCACTTTTTATAAATTCGGTCTGTTTTATAATCATTAGTTTATCTTTTTATTAAGCCTTTTGGTTAGAGTCTGCTTTTCAAATACCCTTCAAGCCTATCCATACCCTCTGCAATATTTTCCAGCGAGTTGGCGTATGAAAATCTTAAATAGCCCTCTCCGTTAGGTCCAAAATCTATTCCAGGAGTTACGCCAACATGTGCCTTTTCTACAATATCTAAAGCTAAGGAGTAAGAGTCCATTGAGATATGTTTTGCATTAGCAAACACATAAAATGCTCCGGTTGGCTCTACAGTTATTCCAAGTCCCATATCGCGAAGTCGTTTAATCATGTATAGCCTTCTTTGATTGTACTCTTTTTTCATAGATTCTGTCTCTTTTTTAGCATTTTTAAGAGCTGATACCCCTGCAAGCTGAATAACAGAGTTAGCAGATATAAAGAAGTTTTGCTGAAGAATTTGGAGTGGACGAATAAAGTACTCAGGTGCAATCAGATATCCAAGACGTAAGCCTGTCATTGCAAAGAGTTTGGAAAATCCGTTAAATACAAATGCGTGATCTGTTATTTCAAGAATTGAGTGCTCTTTTCCGCTGTAAACCAAACCATGATAAATTTCGTCTGAAATTATGACAATATCATGAGCATCGGCAAGTTCGTTTATCTGGGACATTCTCTCTTTTGACATAACATTGCCTGTAGGGTTGGATGGAGAGTTGATTAAAATACCTTTAGTTTTAGAAGTTATTTTTGCAGCGATCGCCTCTGGAGTGTAGAGAAAACCTTCAGACTCCTCAACATCTACCCTAACAGGGACACCTTGTGCAAATTTTATAAAGTTCGGATAACAGGCATAATGTGGATTTGAAATAATGATCTCATCCCCGGGGTTTATCAATGCTGAAAAAAGTAACATCATTGCAGGGGATGTTCCAGAGGTAATAAGAATCCTATTTGGAGCAATATCAACTCCATAAGTATCTTTGTAGTAATCACAAATTGCACTTCTAAGTCTTATATCTCCAAGGCTATGAGCATATTTGGTTTCATTATTCTCAAAAGCCTCCGATACAGCACTTCTTACACATTTAGGTGCATTAAAATCAGGCTCTCCTACTTCTAAATGGATAACGTGAACTCCTCTTACCTCCATATCACGAATCTTTTCCATTATCTCCATAACAATAAATGGAGTGATCTCTTTAGTTCTATCTGCTGGTACTATCTGTTTCATATTTGTTCACCAAGTTTTAATTTCTACAATTTTCTATATTTTAGCCTAAATCAGAAACTGGTTCTGTTTTTTTGAATTGATTATTGATTGTAATATATTTTACAAAAAATCAATAAAATAACTCTATTTGTGATCTTAAATAATCTTTTTACAGTTCATTTTTTTAAAAATATGATATTTATCTTTATAAAACAAGAAATAAAGATTTAAGGGAACTGGCTCTAACGTTAGTTTAGGATAAATACCATGATCTAACTCTTATTGATAATTTAATCGGAAAATTGGGCTCCCAAAAATACAGGGTAGTATATAAGGAGAGATATAATATGAATGATTTAAATGTCTTAGCTTATCAGTTAAATAGCAATAGAGCTGATAGGTTTAAATCAAATATCTGGTTAAATATAGCTGTTTTGATTGCTGTTGCTATAACACTATATATGTCAAGTCGTTACAGTTACCTGCTCTTTCATAATATTGCCGAACTTTTCAGTATTATGATAGCTTTTGCCCTGTTCATAGTATCTTGGAACACCAGAGAGTACACTGATGAGCCTAATTTGGTCTATCTTGGTATAGCATATCTTTTTGTTGGAATAATTGATCTGTTTCATACGTTGTCGTACAAAGGTATGAATATATTTACAGACTACCCATTTTATGCCAATCAACTTTGGGTTGGAGCACGTTATCTTGAGAGCTTCACTCTTCTTATCTTTACTTTTTTAACAACTAACAGCCGCGACTTACCTAATAATAACAAACAGTTTTACTATATACAGATATTTTTCGTATATGCTGCTATATCGTTATTGATTCTACTGTCTATCTTTTACTGGAAAAGTTTTCCAGTGTGCTTTGTACAAGAGTTTGATGATGGCAGAGGTTACCAGACCAACTTTAAGATCATAAGTGGGTACATTGTCATAATAATTTTGATGACAACAGCACTTATTTTGTATAAAAAAAGAGAAGCATTCTCCACTTCTACCTATCGACTTCTTATATTCTCAATGGTTACAACTACAGGAAGCGAATTCTGTTTTACCCTTTATATTAGCAACTACGGTCCATCCAATCAGATTGGTCATTTTTTAAAAATAGTCTCTTTTTATCTTATTTATAGGGCAATCATTGAGACTGGATTACGTAATCCTTTTGATTTAATGTTTAGAAAACTAAAGGAAAATGAGCAACTACTTCTTATTGCAAAGGATAAAGCTGAATCTGCAAGTAGGGCAAAGAGTTCATTTCTTGCCAATATGAGCCATGAACTAAGAACACCTCTAAATGGAGTACTTGGGTATGCACAAATTTTAAAACGCTCTTCAGAAACAACCCAATTTATAAAAGATGGACTCAATGTAATAGAGCAAAGTGGACACCATCTGCTTACCCTTATAAACGATATCCTTGATCTCTCTAAAATTGAAGCTGGTAAAATGGAGCTTTATCCGGTTGAATTTAGCTTTACCCAATTTTTAGATGGTATTGTTGGTATTATAAAAATGCGTGCTAATCAAAAAAATCTTCAGCTTGCTACCATATTTGATACTAATCTGCCTGAAGTGCTCTATGCTGACGAGACACGTCTCAGACAAGTGTTACTCAATCTTCTTGGAAATGCTATTAAGTTTACAGAAAATGGAACAGTAACGCTGTCTGTGCATAAAGATGATAATTCTGCAAATTTGACGCAAAAAAATTCGACCGCCTCTTTTTTATTTAAAATAAGTGACACTGGGGTGGGTATAACACCTGAAAACCTATCAAATCTATTTAAACCTTTTTCTCAAGTAGGAGATAGTGCACGTAAAGCTCAAGGCACTGGACTTGGACTTGCTATTAGCAAAGAGCTTGTTGAGTTGATGGGAGGAGATATAGAGGTTGAAAGCACTCCCGGAAAAGGTAGCTCTTTTTGGTTTAAAGTATCCTTTCCTGTTATAGAACTGGCACAACCACAGCCAAAAGAGAACTCTAAAAAAGAGATAACCGGTTATATAGGAGAGCGTAAGACAATCTTAGTTATAGATGATATCTTAGAGAATAGACTGTTGCTTATGTATCTATTAGAGTCAATCGGCTTTACAGTATATATGGCAGAAGATGGCAAACAAGCATTGGATATGGTTGATACAGCTAAGCCAGATTTAATTATAACTGATCTTGTAATGCCTGTTATGACTGGTTTTGAGTTTGTAAAAGCTATTCGTCAGCGATCAGAGTTTGAACAAACACCTATTTTAGCTCTATCTGCCAGCACCTATCCATTAGATGAATCTAAAAGCCTAAAAGTGGGCTGTAACGGTTTCATCTCTAAACCAGTTGATACTTTAAAACTGTTCGACTTTCTCTCTAAACATCTCTCACTTAATTGGACATATCAACAAAAAGAGACGACAGATGAACAAAAAATAGAGTTTGAAGACTCTTCTGTTGAAGTTGACATTATATTTCCACCCCGTGCGGACTTAAACACTCTATATGAGCTTGCCATGCTTGGTAAGATAGCACAAATAGAGGAGTTTACAGAGCAGTTAAAGAGAACAGACAAGCGATACCATAAGTTTGCACAGATCGTTCGTAGTATGGCAGCAGCCTTTGAGGATGAGAAGATCGTGATGATGATAAGTTCATATTTAGAAAAGCTGAAGGGAGAAGATTTATGAAACACGATCAAACTATCTTGATCATAGATGATAATCCTGCCAATCTTAGTGTGTTAACAGAACATATTAAGTTATGGGGTTTTGACTTTATGGTCGCACGTAACGGAGAAAGTGGAATTCGTAAAGCAGCCCAAGGAGAACCAGACCTCATTTTATTAGATATTTATATGCCAGGCATGGATGGTTTTGAGGTGTGCCAAAAATTGAAGAGTAACCCATCTACAGAAGATATCCCTGTAATTTTTCTCACTGCTAATACAGATTGGAAAGATAAAATAAGAGGTTTTCAAATGGGTGCCGTTGACTACATCAATAAACCCTTTCAATCAGAAGAGGTTCTTGCACGTATATCACGACACTTAGACCATAGTTCTCTGCGAAAACAGCTTGAGATTAAAAATTCTCAATTGGCAACACAAAATGCTCTACTTGAAAATGAGATAATAGAACGACAACAGGCAGAGGCAAGAGAAAAAGAGCTTGAAACAACTAATCGGCAACTTCAAAAATCTGAAAGCCTTGGTAGAATGGCAGGTGGAGTTGCTCATCTATTTAATAACTATCTTTATGTTGTAGCAGGTAATTTAGAGTTGGCTTTAGAAGAGTTACCCTACGACTCTTTTGTGCGTGAATATTTAGTGGAAGCTCTTAAAGCAACAAAACGCTGCTCAGATGTAAGTGGTACAATGCTTACATATTTAGGACAGACTAATACAAAATTTGAATCTATTGATATCTCCAATTTCTGTAAAAAAAATATTCCTCAATTTCAATCTTCAGCTCCCATAGGAGTTTTAGTAGAGTCAGAGTTTATGGATGGAGAGATTGTTGTCAATGCAAATGATGGTCAAATGTTGCACCTGCTGAAACATCTTGTTAATAATGCCTTTGAAAGTATTGGTCAAAATAGAGGAACAATTAAGCTTATCACGAAAATTGTAAAAGCATCTGAAATTACAAAATTTAATATTTTCCCTGAGAGTTACACTCTATCTTCAGAAAGATATGGCTGTATCGAGATTACAGATACAGGATGCGGTATTTCACAAGAGGATATTTGTAAACTGTTTGACCCTTTTTTCACTACTAAACTCACAGGTCGAGGCTTAGGTTTAGCAGTTGTATTAGGAATAGTTAAATCATGGAGTGGAATGATTGGTGTGAATAGTAAATTAAATCATGGAAGCTCTTTTATGGTATTTATTCCTCTCTCTTTAAATGACACTATTTCTGAAACAGATAAATTGAATAAAGCTCCAGAACTGAAGTTGTGCTCCACTGTATTGTTAGTAGAAGATCATGAAATGGTTCGCAATATGGCAAAAGCTATGCTAACCCGTATTGGTATTAAAGCTATATTAGCTACAAACGGCTCTGAAGCTGTCGAGCTGTTCCAAAATAATAGAGAGTCTATAAACTGTATAGTTACCGATCTTTCAATGCCGGGTATGGATGGATGGGAGACTTTAGCAGAGATAAGAAAGATTAAACCTGATATTCCAGCTATTTTGACAAGCGGATATGATGAAGCATCTGCAATGTGCCGTGATGAATCTGAAAAGCCCCAGACTTTTCTCCACAAACCTTATACTATGAATGAGTTGAAAATAGCCTTAAATGAGGCTCTTAACATTGCCCATCTAACGAGGGTGCAAGAAAACAACAATTAACAACTATTTTTAAGGAGGTTTACAATGCTGTTTAGAAAAACGATGGTCAAGTTTATGCTACTTCTAATAGTTACTGGACAGAGTGTAGCAGCAAATGCTGGTTGTATTGATGATTGGTTAATAAGCAATCCACCTCAGGGTAATCTAACCTCTCAGCAGATAGCAGATGTTGACACAATATATGACTGGTTAGAGCAGACCTTTCCAAATTTTGTATCACCACCAGTAGAATCGGTTGTTGATGGCTTTCTCTCTTTTCGATACTATTCCGCTACAAATGTGATATTAGCTACTATAAAAAGCTATCAAACAAAAATTGTCTATATTGGTCCACTCTCCAACCAGTGTGTTTTAGAGATTGGAACTGTTGATCAACTCATGGCTCTTGTCACTCCAGTTACTCCAGTGGCAGAGCAGATATCAGGTGTTATAAATGAGTCTGAATATGTTGAAGCTGAATCTATAACAACTATCACTCTTAGCAGTATGCCAAATACTCTTGATGAGTTTATAGCTCTTCAAAATCAGATAGCTAATACACCTCAAGGGGCAGTGGCAATGATGATTCTTGCAATGAGAATCTATCAGAAAGATACTGTTGTGGGAAGAATGTGTCTAACAGCTACCAGCACTGATCCATTAGTATCAGATTCAACAGCTCAAGGCAGTTATGGTGGAAAAATCATTAATAGTGCAAGTATTAGCAGATTAACAGAGAACATGAAAAGTTATCCATTCCTTCCACTTATCTATTTTGATGGTGCATCTCCAACCAACTCTTATACTCCATCTGGTCCACCCTATATACTTAGAATGTTTACTAATCCATATAGTTATGCTTCAGGAGGAGATGGATTAGTAAGAATAAAACTCTATGTAGAGACTCTTGGAGCAGACAGTGCAAGACCAGCAACTGTAAAAAAAGTTGGTGATATATATAAAATTACAGAGTACAGCTCACTTTATCTCTCACCTAAAGCAGTACGATAAAAAAATTTTACCATTAGAACGTTATAAAACTTAACCAATAAAAAAAAGCCCTGTTAGTTCAGGGCTTTTTCTTTTATCATCTGAGCTATCTTATTACGACAACCTCCGCTTACATACAACCTTTGCAAACCTTTTTATTGTCAACCATTTCAAGTTTAGTTCTCATTGCAGGCTCTCCGCATATATCACAAAGTTCTGACGGCTCCATTTTAGCCTTTGGTGGAGGTTGCATCTGAACCGCTTTGATATTAAAAAGTTGGTCTGCAGGAGTCTCTAAAATCTCTCTACTTCTGTTGTGATGTAACTGCTGAAATCTTGATTGCTCCTCCTCTGTAGCTTCTCCACTTCTTACCTTTTGAATAAGTGCAGTATGCTCCTCATTTGGAGTCATCATATTGGGACGCATTGATAATCTCACCCCTTTTCCTGAGTTGCGACTAAATAGAGTTAAAGCCATTTTACCGTAATCTTTATGGAAAAAATTTCCTTTACCAAAAGTGCAGCCAGTAAGCACCTGAACTGCATCAGCAGAACAGGCATCTGTCTCTACAATTGCCACAATCTCTTCATCTGGTGAGCGGTTTTCATTCAACTTACGCATCCCCTCCAAAGCTGCTTTATATCCAATCGAAAGCCCCGGACAGATGTGCCCATGAAACTCAACACACCGTTTAAACTCTTCAGATTCCATGATATCTAATCTTCTTTCTCCACAACATTTACACATATCTATCTCTCCTCTATTTGTTTGTATAATGCTCACAGTTATATCAATTTAAAATTTATTGTAAGTTCTAACTTTAAAGCATTTTTACCAATTGATGACGGTGGTTTGGCAAATGGTGCTGCCCTTCTTACAGCTTCCAATGCAGCTTTGTTAAGAGACTCATAATCAGAGCCTTTAACAATTTCAAGAGCATTCACATTTCCATTGCTATCAACAACAAACTTTACACGGACGCTACCTTCATGATTTCGCCTACGTGCCATTTGAGGATAGCGTTTATTTTTCTCAATCATAAGACGCATAGTGTTAAAATATGCCTTTGCTGATATCTCATCAGATTTGGAACTTAAAGGCTGTGAATTTACCCTTCCTGAATATGGCACTTTTACTGCCTGTGCTGCATTTACTGGAGAAGATAGTATGACAGGTTTAGCAGTCTGAGTCGGAGCATTAACCATCTTTTGTGCAACTTTTTTATGCTCTTGGATTGGAGGTTTTTCCACAGCTTTATTAACAGGTACAGGTATCTTATTTTTTGTTTTTTCTACAGGCTTTTTTCTCTTCTCAACAACAACCTTTTTTTTAACAGGTTCTGATTTTGTTATCTCTTTGACAGGCTTAACCAGTGATGGTTCAGAGATCTCCATCTTTTTGACCTCCTGTTTTATCGGCTCTGGTAGAGGCTTGGGAATTTGTATAGGCTTATAAAGAGAGTCGGTTACTGCGGGCGACGAGTGCTGCGGAATGGGTGGAGTCTCTATAGGAGTAGGTTTTGGAAGCTCTTGCAGCACAATCTCAATTTTTATAGGAGGCTTTGGCTTTTCAATCTCTGGCTTTATCTTATAGCGTTCTGCAATATGAAGAGAGATTAACAGATGCACTATAAGCGAAATTGTGAACATCATTGCCATAATAGGGCTATGTTTTCCTCTTTCCAATACAGTTGCCATAGTTAAATAATCCTATTTTTTTCGTTATATTTACAAAATAGATATTTAAGAGTTTTTAAAAAGCTATTAAATATATTAATCCTTTTCCGTTGCTATGTACAACCTTCCAGCTCCGGCAGCTTTTGCAATATCCATAACTTTAACAGCACTATTAAGCTCAACAGTTCTGTCAGCTTTGATAATGACGAGCGTATCTGTTTTGGGTGTGCCGATATTCTCTTGCTTATCGATCATCTTCTGAAGTGTTGACATCAACTCATCATCTTCAACAAGTTTACCTCCGATATGGCTTTTACCCTCTTTATCAACATAGATTGTGATGTCTTGACTACTATCTTCCTCTTGAACAGCAGAATCTTTAGCTTCTGGAAGTTTTATATCAATTCCCTCCTCCACTATAAAATTTGCCGTTAGCATGAAATAGATAAGGAGCATAAAGACAATATCAATAAGAGATGTTAGAGGCATCTGAATCTGATATCCTATTTTTGCCTTTCGATGAACCAGCATAACTATTATATCCTAAATTTCGGCTTATTTTTAAATAACGATTATACTTTGACTTGAAATAGAGAAAGAACGATAAAAGAGTATTATTCAAAACTCTTTTGAGCTAAATTGCAAGTAGGAGCTGAAATACTTTTTATAAAAGTCACAGCTCCACCTTGAAGTTGAGCTTCATATCGACTTACTCTTGATACAAGATAACTATGAGCAACCATAGCAGGCAGAGCAACGGCAAGCCCTAAAGCAGTTGTAAGCATTGCCTCCCAAATTCCACCCGCAAGAACAGAGGCATTAACTTTTCCTCCCATCTCCTGAATCACCATAAAGGCTTTAATCATTCCAAGCACAGTACCAAGAAGACCAAGAATTGGGGTGATATTGGCTATTGTTGCCAATGTTTGAAGATTTGAGGAGATATCTCTTACCTCCTCTTCTGTAGCATTGACAATTACAGTCTCAAGAGTCTCTTTATCGCAAGCCATTGCATCAATTGCCTGTGCAAGAACACGCCCCATTGGAGATTTGCTATTTTTTGCAGACTCCAGCGCCTCTTCTCTGTCTCCTCTCTTAACCATAGAGGCAATATTTAAAGAGAGTCCGTTTCCTCTGCTATTTATTCGTGCAAAGTATATGAGCCGCTCAAGAAAAATAGCCAGAGCAAACACCGAGCACAGAAGAATAGGAACCATAAGCACTCCACCTTTAGCTATAAGCTCTGTCATATCTTTAATTGAAAAAATATCTACCATTTAGCTATTCCTTTACTTGTCAGTCTAACCTCTTAAAGAAAATTTTTTAAAATAGAAAGTATATAAAAAACACAAAAGCCACGAAAGCAACAGATTTTCTATCTGTCTTTTATGCCTTCGTGGCTTAGATTATTTTAATTTTCTATTTTTTACAGCTTTTACTTAACACCTTCATGGTGATGATTATTGTCGATTTTCAATAGCCAACAAATTGAGGTTTGTCAACTTTTTTTAGGTGTCATTTAGTTTAGATTCAAAGTTCTAATTTTAACAATTTTTTCAGCAAAAAAACTTATTGAGCATTAAGTCCCCCCGCTTTAAGAGAGATGGGGGGACGTTAATTTTTACCAAACTATTTCACAAAACCTATAAGAGGCCAATATACCAAAGTAGTTAAAACGCATATTAACAAAAGGATCAAACACCAAGGGACAGCAATTTTAATAAAATCCTTTTGAGTGAAATATCCGGTACTGTAGGCAATAATAGTTGGAGGACAACCTATTACTAACATAATAAATGATGTTGTCATTGGTGCTAACATTGCAACAGATTCAGCAGACATATTCATCATCTCTGCCATCGGCAAAGTAATTGGTAGCATCAATGCAACAGCAGCAGAGTTGGACATCATACTGGAGAGAAATGAACCGAAAAATGCCATACCGTAATATACAACAAACATTGGCTTACCGTTTAAAAGAGGCAAAAATGCTTCAGCTAAGAAACGTCCAGCTCCACTGTCAAGCATTGATACTCCTAATGATACGCCAGCTCCAAATACTATCCACGATTCCCATGGAAACTTATCGCATATAGTTCTAAAACTTATCCATCCAGGTCCACAAAAGCCTAAGATAGCAAACGCTGCTGGTACACTGTAGTGCCAACCAGTCAAATCACCCATAAACCAGAGAATAAAAGTTATTACAAATACCACAAGAACACCAGACTCTGCACGACTCATAGGTCCTGGATCTGCAAGTTCAACCCCTGCAAGCTCTTTCTCTTCGGGTCTGATAAATACCCATAATATAGCCCATGTCGCAACAGCCGTTAAAATACATATTGGAAATTGTATAACAATATACTGCAAAAATCCTATAGATATATTACCTTCACTAAATTTACTAAGGATTTCAAGGGCTAATGGGTTACGCCCTCCACCAAGAAGAGTTCCAAAACCACCAGCAGAAGCAGCAAGAGGTATTAGAAGGAGGAAAAAAGTGGGTAGTTTATGCCCCTGACCCGGTTTCATTCCCATACTAATAAATACAGGGACAAATGCAAAAACCATGATAACTGTAATTGTAGCATCGTGAAATACAGATGAGGTAATAGTGCAGCCTATAGCAAGAATTAGACTTAGGCGTTTTACCTTAGTACCAGCAACTTTAAGAAGATAGAACATAAGGCGATTTGCCAATCCAACCTCATTTAAAACAACTCCAAACATGATGATCATTAACACAAACATAACTGCTGGGCTTGCAAATGGTGCCCATGCACTCTGTGCGGACTGAATGTTGAGGAGAATAAGACCAGCTCCAGACAAAAGAGCAGTTGCACCAATGGGAACTGCTTCACTTACCCAGAGAAATACGACAGTTACAAGAAGTCCCAGCAACCTTTGACCTTCTGGTGTAAGATTTGCTGGTCTGGGCAGCAACATTATTCCAATACCCAATACCAAACCTATTATCACTTTTATAACAATTGACTTTGTACTTGCCGGTGGTTTAATCGATTCAACTTCTGCCATAAATTATACTCCTATATTCCATTTTATTTTCATTAATTTACATTTCTTATGGGTTTGCTTTAGCTCTATATATTCTTAGAACTAAAAAATACCCTATTGACGAATACTCCTCCCTTATATATGGGAATCTTTTAAAGTTTCAACCAACCTTATCTTCTCTTCAAGAGCAAGACGTTTATTAAAAGCCTCTTCTGCTTTAGCAACAATATCTTCAATATTTGCGGGCTTAGTCAAATAGTCAGTAGCGCCTGATTTAAGCCCCTCTACAGCAGACTCTGCAGTTCCATGTCCTGTGAGCATTATAACCTCTATCATAGGATATTTCTGTTTAATTTGCTTTAGAGTCTCAATACCTCCCATGCCGGGCATCTTTACATCAAGAATTATGACATGCACCAGCTCCTGTTCAAGTTTTATAAGACACTCCTCTCCACTTGTAGCAGTTATAGCGTCATAACCTTGTTTTGTGAGCATTTTCTGCGTGGTTTGAAGAAATCTCTCCTCATCATCTACAAGCATAATCCTCATTCTAACCATTGTAACCATTTAGCTCTCCTTACATAATAAAAATTGCTGTTGTGAACCATCCTGATAGTAGAGTAGATTTACATATCTATCTCTTACACAGGAACCCCAAAAAACAAAAAAGTTTACAACCGAATACGTAAATATATAACGATTCGTTGTAGATATAACTAAACGGCATAGCCGTTTTAAATTCATATTTTGAATAATCTTTTTATATGCCTAAGGAATAAAATATAGATGGAGACATAAAAAAATTTTGATAAAAAACAGATAAATATTTTTTTGTGGGAGATATTAAAGTGAGAAAAGAAATGGAGATTTAAGTTATCTGAAGAGTACTTTGTATAACTTTATTGTAACAGTAAGTATAAAAATTAGCTAAAGAAAAAATCCCACACCATTTTACCCCTTTCTCCCTCTCTCTTAAGGATCGGAGAGAGAGAGGAAAGGAGTTTTAACGACTATTTAACAAAACCTATTAATGGCCAATATACCAACATACTTATAACGCATATTACTAAAAGGATAAGACACCAAGGAACTGCTATTTTGATAAAGTCTTTTTGAGTAAAATATCCAGTACTGTATGCAATAATAGTTGGAGGACAACCGATTACTAACATGATAAACGATGTAGTCATAGGTGCTATCATGGCAACAGATTCAGGTGACATGTGCATCATCTCTGCCATTGGCAACATAATAGGCAACATAAGTGCAACAGCAGCAGAGTTTGACATCATGCTTGAGAGAAATGAACCAAAAAAGCCCATGCCATAATATACAACAAACATCGGCTTACCATTCAAAAGTGGTAGAAACGCTTCAGCTAAGAAACGTCCAGCTCCACTGTCAAGCATTGATACACCTAATGATACGCCAGCTCCAAATACTATCCACGATTCCCATGGAAACTTATCGCATATAGTTCTAAAACTTATCCATCCAGGTCCACAAAAGCCTAAGATAGCAAACGCTGCTGGTACACTGTAGTGCCAACCAGTCAAATCACCCATAAACCAGAGAATAAAAGTTATTACAAATACCACAAGAACACCAGACTCTGCACGACTCATAGGTCCTGGATCTGCAAGTTCAACCCCTGCAAGCTCTTTCTCTTCGGGTCTGATAAATACCCATAATATAGCCCATGTCGCAACAGCCGTTAAAATACATATTGGAAATTGTATAACAATATACTGCAAAAATCCTATAGATATATTACCTTCACTAAATTTACTAAGGATTTCAAGGGCTAATGGGTTACGCCCTCCACCAAGAAGAGTTCCAAAACCACCAGCAGAAGCAGAAAGAGGAATAAGAAGAAGGAAAAAAGTGGGCAACTTATGTCCCTGACCCGGTTTCATTCCCATTGCCATAAATACAGGGACAAATGCAAAGACCATAATAACTGTAATTGTTGCATCATGGAAAACGGTTGAGGTCATGGTACAGCCTATGGCAAGAATAAGACTTAGGCGTTTTACCTTAGTACCAGCAACTTTGAGAAGATAGAACATAAGACGATTTGCTAATCCAACTTCGTTTAAAACAACTCCAAACATGATGATCATCAACACAAACATAACTGCTGGGCTGGAGAAAGGAGCCCATGCGTTTTGTGCGGACTGTATTTTAAGGAGAATAAGACCCGCTCCAGACAAAAGAGCAGTTGCACCAATGGGAACTGCTTCACTTACCCAAAGAAATACCACACTTACCAGAAGCCCAAGAAATCTTTGCCCTTCTGGAGTAAGATTTACTGGTCTGGGTAGCAGCATTATCCCAATACCCAATGCCAAACCTATTACTACTTTTATAACGATTGACCGGGTGCTTGCCGGTGGTTTAATTGATTCAACTTCTGCCATAAAGACACTCCAAGTTTTAATTTTAATGTTTGCTAATTCACTCTATGAGTGAACTTCAATTGCTATAATGTTCGACCTTAATTAATAATTAAATTATATAAAACTTTATTAAAACATTTGTAAAACTTAAATTACCTTGATATTAAAATTATATGTGTGCCTGTTTCATAGCTTCAACCAGCCGGATCTTCTCTTCCAGTGCAAGGTGTCTGCTGAATGCCTCCTCTGCTTTCGCAACAATATCGTCAATATTTGCTGGTTTGGTAAGATAGTCGGTAGCACCTGATTTAAGACCCTCAACAGCCGACTCTGCAGTTCCATGCCCTGTAAGCATTATAACTTCCACCATAGGATACTGCTGTTTGATCTTTTTCAACGTTTCAACTCCTCCCATACCAGGCATCTTTACGTCAAGAATTACGACATGCACCAACTCTTGCTCAAGTTTTACAAGACACTCTTCACCACTTGTAGCTGTAAGTGCGTCATAACCCTTTTTGATGAGCATTTTCTGTGTAGTTTGAAGAAATCGCTCTTCGTCATCTACAAGCATAATTCTCATTTTAACCATTGTGACCATTAATATTCTCCTTACATGACAAAGTTGTTGTTATATAACTATACTGCTACACAGTTTATTGGAAAACTAATACAAGGGCTTTTTAAAGTATGCGTAAAATTAATAAGATCAGATTTTACAATTTTTTACCAATCCAAATATAGTTTCAACAACATCGCTGAGCCTAAGAATACCTACAGTATCATCACCATTTTTAACTAATAAAGATTGAACTTTAATCAAGATAAACTGGTGAATCGCCTGATCTAAAGTGGCATCGCTACTAATGTAGTCTGCCTCTTTAAGTATATACATAAAATCCTTAGCATGAGAATTTGCAGCTTTACCGCACAAATCATTTAGTGGTTTCTCCCACAGAGAGTGTGTCTGAATCTGTGAATGTATCATTTCAGGAGTAACCGCTACTCCAAGGTTATACTTGGATTCAATCGTTTTGTTCATAGTTAGTAATAGATCTTCAATCTCTCTGTACTTTGGTTCAAGGCTCTCAAGAAAATCCAAATAGCCTATTCTTCCCACTACACGCTGATTGGCATCTGTTACAAGAATTGCTCTATGTCTCAATTTCTTAGGATCAAACTTTGCACGAGCTTGTTCCAGAGCACTAACAGCCTCAAACATTGTGGCATTTTCGTCAACAGTAGCATAATCAGAAAGTGGAACCATCAACTCTTTTACTCTAATATCCCTCATTGTTACTCTCCATTTGTTGTTTTTAATTAATTTATAGTATTTAACCAACACTATAGAAAAAAATTTAAAAAGACTATTTACTTCAAGATAGACCCACCACCATAGGTAGTGGGTTTGAACTACTATGAATTAACTTAAATTATCTATTTAAGACTCTTCCTCTCTTGATGAATGGTCCTTATCTGTTTTACCAATGCTTCAAAATCATAAGGTTTAGGAAGGCAGGCTACAGCACCTGAATCCAAACCCTTTTGAGCATCTTCAAGAGAACCGTGACCAGTAATCATTATGACTGGCATTGTAATACCAATATCTTTAAGTGCTTTTAAAACTTCTATGCCATCCATAAACTCCATTTTTAGGTCCAGCAGCATTATGTCAAAATGTTGTTTTTTGCACTGCTGGATTGCACCATCACCGCTTAAAGCTGTGGTGACATGTATGTTTCTTTTACTAAGTCTTTTGGAAAGTACCTCTACAAATCCCTCTTCATCATCTACCAGAAGAAGTTCAATAGGTTCAAAATTAGAGCCTTGATCTGTCTTAGCAATAGGGGGTTGAGGTTGTATCTGTTCTGATTCCATGCTACTGTCTCCTCTCCTTTATGGAGTAATATAATCAATCGAGACCTTTTTTTCGCATTATATCTTTCATTCGAGCCTCAACAATTTTGTTCTCCTGTGCCCGCTTTTTTGCAACAGCCTCGCCAACTTTAGTTACAAGAATCTCCATATCACAAGGTTTCATAAGATAGTCAAAGGCACCTTTTTTCATGCCGTCAATAGCAGATGGAACGGTTGCGTGTCCGGTCAACATTATCACCTCTACAAGTGGATATTTACGTTTCAGCTCTTCAAGGGTCTCAATGCCATCCATACCGGGCATCTTAACATCTAAAATAACCACTTCAGGATCAAAGCCATCGTCAGTAAATTTCTCTAAGGCTTCCATACCACTAAAAGCCATCTCTACATGAAAATTACGTTTTTTTAACCTTTTGCTTATCGCCTCAATAAAAGGTGCTTCATCATCCACTAAAAGTAGTCTTGGTTCGTCCATCGTTGCCTCCTTAAAAAATATTATGTTAAATAAAGAATATATATTACTATTTTGAAATTATGGATTATTAAGATTCATCTTTAAACAAAAATAGATAAATCTAAATTTTTACGCTCTTTTTTAAATTTAAAGAGCTTATCTTAGGATTACTATTGAGCCTCTTCAACTGATGGTATTGCTATGGTAAAAACAGTACCCTGACTCAATACACTTTTCACCTTAATATTGCCGCCCAACTTATTGATAATTCCATAACAGATATAAAGACCAAGCCCAGTTCCTTTACCAACGGGTTTTGTAGTAAAAAATGGGTCAAATATTCTGGCAACGTACTCTGGTGCTATGCCAGAACCATTATCTTCCACAGTTATCTTTACCATCTTATCCTCCTTTTCTGTTGAGATGAGGATTTTCCCGCCAATATCTCTCATAGCATCCATTGCATTGTTTATGAGATTAAACAGTATCTGTTGAATTTCTGTCTGAGATGCCATGAACTGGAGATCGTTTTGCTTAAAATGCTGCTCAAAGCTGATGTTGGAAAACTTTGCCTCATGAGCAAACAGATTTACAGTCTCTGTAATAAGCTCATTGATATTTATAATATGATTTCCACTATCTACAGGTCTTGCAAAGCTCAAGAGCTTGTGCGTTATATCTCGACACCTTAACCCCTGTTTCTGTATCTGATCTAACGCTCTGGTAAACTCTTCAAGATTTTTGCTTTTTTGGAACTCCTCCTCTTCAAGCAGATCTTTGATCCATCCTGCCTCCTCAACCATTATAGCTACAGGATTATTAATCTCGTGGGCGATCCCCGCAGCCATCTCTCCAAGTGCGGCAAGCCTGCCATGTTCAATTACCTGCTGATTCATCATCTCCTTCTCCTCCTCTGATCTAATAATTCTTGCCACCATACGCCGAGACAAAACAAATGCCATTGTTATGATAGCTATACCTCCTAATACGAAGGCTATAAATGCAGTGAGGCGAATGCGGTTCAAATTTGCAAAAGCATCATCCGCATCTTGCTGAAATATTAGAACCCAGTCTTTATTCTGGAGCATTGTTGCGACATAAATTATATTGCCAATATGTCTATGCTCAATTGATAGATCACTTTTATCACGATGCTTAACAGCCTTATGGCTATTTTGTAAAGAAGCATCTTTAGTAATTTCAGCTACATTCTCAGGAAGTTTTACCTCAACCATAATATCTTCTTGCAGCATCCTATTATAAAGCTCTTTTGGATTATCAATCTTCAAAGAGGTATGGGTTTGAAACTCACCATTTTGATTTAAAATAAATGCAACACCAGTTTTACCAATTCTAATACTCTCAACAAGATCGGTAAATGCCTGAAAATGAACCGATGTGCGAAGTATCCAGGGTTTTCCATCCTTAAATTGACGTGTTGTTACTGTAAAATGTGGAAATCCCCTCATTCCTAAGAATACGTCGCTGATATAGTGGGGCTGTTTAATAGCCATCTGAAACCAGTCAGCATCTTTATAATGCGCTCCTTCAAGCCCATAGGGTCCTGCATAAGCAATCTGCTCACCTTGTTCATTGAGAACCGCAAGATCGGTAAAAACCTCCCCATAAGCACGCTGTAGTATAGCAAGTTGTTGCTCTAAATAGGCGTGATCGCTGAGTTTCTCAAAGGTTGACATCGCTGCTAATTGATTAATATTACTCTGCCTTTCATTAAGAAAGACATCAATATTTTGGCGATGTTTTTTCACAAGAGTATCAAGATGGGCTGTTGTCTTTGCAGAGTATGTTGTAGTGAACTGCACAAAAAGAATTCCAGCCACAAAAATCAGAGGCATAAATGAAACTATAATCACAGTAAACATGATATTTCTGGAGAGGGTTCGATAGTAGTTTCTATCCCTTTTAGAGATATTTTTATCTGAATCAGCTCCATTTTTCTGTAAAGATTTTTTCATAATTTACCGCCCGCTCAGATATAGTGCCGGTTAAAGGTGGGATGTTTGGCTTACCAGTGTTAATACGTCTATCCTAATTTCCACCTTTTATAATCAAGCTCTCAATTTTCAACTACACATATCTGCAATAGATATGCCACCAATAGATGCTTGGTAGTTGAGCTTGAAACAAAAATGATAAATTAAATACAATGGTTACGCCAAACTTATCATTATGTAATGAGTGAAAATAACTTGTACCATTACAAAAAAATAAATGGAGATTATGAATCTGGGGAATTATGCCCCAATGAGACTAAATTCCCCGATTTATTAATTAACAAAAAAACTACTTAATGAGAATAGGCATACCCATAAGAGGCCAGATAACATAAACAGCAAGACCAACTATGAGCATGAGAATAATACTGGTTGGTACTCCGTGCATAAAAAACTCACCGGGTGTGAACTGTTTTGAATTATAGGCAATAGCGTTAGGGGCAGCACCTACAAGGAATAGGAAAGGCATACCAGCAGTTACAAGTGCAGCATATAAAATAACCTCTCCGCTAACTCCTAAATATGGAGCAATAACCAAAGCTACTGGAAGAGATATGGCAATTGCTGCCACATTCATAATAACGTTAGTCATAACCATTACGAAAAATGCAATCCCCATGACAAATATAAACCAGTGAGACTCTTTAAAAATAGCCAGCCAGTTTATAGCCATCCACTGAGCAGCACCAGTCTCCCACAGACAAAAACCAATACTCATTGCACCGGCAAATAGTAAGATGATATTCCAGGGGATATCTTCTAAATCGTCAATATCAAGAATACCAGTTATAAAGAATAGAATGGTTGAGATAAGCATTACAGCAGTTTTATTAGGCGATTTAAAATCTGGAATATAGGCTGTTAAAATTGCAAATGATCCAAGTGCTATAATAACAGAGCCAACAATAATTGCAGCCATCCACTCGTTTTTAGTTACATTGCCCAACTCATTATAAAGATTTTTAGCTTTTTCCCTAAGCCCGGGAATAGTTTTCTTTTCAGGTTTCATAACGATCATAAAATAGAGCCAAATAGCGGAGACCATGAGCAAACCAACGGGGAGCATATAGTAGGTTAACTCAAAAAAACCTATCTCTTTGCCTGCAATATCTTTGAAAAAACCAAGAGCAACCGCACCACGAGCAGCACCAAGCAGAGTCACTATAGAACCCGCACCTGCCACATAAGCCATCCCTATAAATAACCCTTTACCAAATTTGGTAGGTTTATTACCTTCGCCATACAAAGAATAAATAGCTACTAACAAGGGATATATAGTAGCGGCAACCGCTGTGTGAGCCATAATAAAAGTCAATAAAGCGACCACTACAAACGTGCCTAAATATATCATGCTGGTTCTCTCACCAACAATTGCAAGCATCTTGTATGCAAGACGTTTAGTAAGACCAGTTTTGGTAAATACAAGCCCGATTACAATAGAACCAAATATGAACATAACAGATGGATCCATAAAATCTTTAAAAGCCTTATCTGCGGGGCGGATTAAAAAGAGAGCCTGTATAACCCCAATTGCAAGACTTGTAACGCCTATTGGCACAACCTCAAATACCCACCATGTACCAGCAAGAAGGAACAGAGCTATAGCACCTTTACCCTGAGGGCTTAGTGCAAAATGTTTTCCCATAGGATCAACAGCGTCTGGCCACATTGGAGAGTAAAACACCAGTGCAAAAAGCCCCATACCAACAAAAAGACATATAAGTTTAGTCCAGTTTACCTTCTTTTGCTCATTTACAGCATTCATTATTTGTTACCTCCAATATCAAGCCCACACTGCTTCATTGAGTCACAGATATAATCAAAGACATCAGTGAGTCTAAGGATTCCAGTAATTTTATCATCTTTAGTTACAATAAGAGATTGATGATAGCCACACACCAATTGATGAATCGCCTCATCTAAGGAAGCTGTCTCATCAATAAACTCTCCATCTGTAGGTTTTCTCATAAACTTTGTAACAGATATCTCCCCCGCTTTTTTGCAAATATCTGTAAGAGGTGAATCCCAAAGTTTATAGTAGTTTACAAGAGACTTAATAAACTTGCTTGAAAACCCATACATTGCAAGATTAGAACCCTCCTGCATATCTGCGTACTTAGGCTCAAGAGCACGAAGTACATCCATCTGACTGACCTTACCCAATACTTGTCCATTTGCATCAAGAACAAGTATCGCCCTATGGGGATATTTGGTCCCCTGATAGGCTGCTTGAGCTTTTTCAAGTGCCAACACAGCCTCAAAAAGGGTTGCACCTTCTCCTACTGTCGCATATTTTGACAGCGATACCATTAACTCTTTTACTTTATAGTTCTTCAATTTTTTTCTCCTTACCGTTTATAGATTTAAGTGCATAACCGCACTTCAAAAAATCGTATATTTACGGACACACTATTAAAAAACAACACTATTTAAAAAAAATGAACCCGCCCATTATAAAGCAATAGTCAGGTATCATAAAGCAATAGACAGGTCAAGATGGCGGTTAAGATAATAGTTTGAATTAATTCTATTTACTGCTATTTAAGACCACTAACTGACAAATCAGTTAGTATATATCGCTTATTTAGCCAATATCTTGATATAGATATAAATACATGATAAAAATTTAATCGTATAATTCATACAGTTAAATTTACCATAAGGAGATTTATGATATTCAATTTTTTAACATAATTGACTAATAGCTAAGTTTTTTTTAAATTAAAAATCTGGTTAAAATCAGAAGAGAGACGAAAAAGAGGATATAGACTAATGCAGGAACTACAGAAGCTATACGACAGGATTATTCAAAGGGTAAATATCAATTTAAGGGAGTTAGAATTTGATGTAAACCCTTACGTAAAAAACCTTATTCCATTTGAGCAGATGGTTAAATTTTATGCTTTTTTTGGTATATCTCCACACCACCCTCTAAATTTTGAGTTCAAACACTCAAATCTTGCGGGTAGCTATTTTTTAGGGCAGTGCAAAATCACCAATTCACTTTTATATAAAAGCGATATCAGAGGCGATGAACTAAAAAAGCAGGGGAGTATTTTTCAGTATCAGAACTTTGAGATTCCTGTAAGCAGAGATGAGGAGATTTATATTCAAGACAGTATGTTGATAAAAACACTTGTCCATAACTATTCACACGATCCAGAGACACTTGAGGAGTTTTTTATCAGAAATACAGTAGCTGCCAATTACGCAAATATTCATGGATCTCCGTCAGATGGCTCTTTTGTTGGATCGTTCTCTACAGTAGATTTAACAACAATGAGAGATTGTGTTATTGGAAACTTCGCTTATATCCAAGCTGGTGAAATATCTCACCTAAATATAGCTGCCGGAACAATCTGGATAAGAAATCCAGATGAGTTCAACTTCATGTATCAACACCCCATTGAGCCTTTAAACGAGTATATCTACTTTAAAGCCGGAGTTCCTCCAAGAGGGATTTTTATCGATTTTGTTGAGGATAGAAAGGAGGCATTTCAGAGAGTTTTTGACGTAGTAAATATTGAACACTCAACTCCTGTTCCAAGCAGTGCCTCTTTAGATCGATATGCTGTAAATAAACCACCTACACACATTGGTGAAAATGTTCTTGTCTCTCAAAGAGCATATCTGCAAAATGCTTGGCTTGGCAAAGGGGCAAATGCGCAAGAGAACTGCTATATTATCAACTCCCGTCTTGAAGGTAATAATGTGACTGCCCATGGTGCTAAAATTATTGGGGCAGAGCTTGGTACAAATGTTTTTGTAGGCTTTAACAGCTTTTTAAGAGGAGCGGCAGGAAAAGGTCTTACAATAGGTAATGACTCAATCATAATGCCACACACAATTATTGATGTGCGAGTGCCTCTAAATATTCCAGATAACCATTTAGTTTGGGGTATGGTTAGGTCTGAAGCTGATCTTGAACGTCACAGCATTCCGATTGAGGAGTTCTGTAAAATAAATACCAGTTTTACTATGGGTAATATGTTTTTTGAAGGAAATGGAGGAAGTTTTATTGGTGCATTCAGAGATAGAATACACCATATTTTAGAGGCAAACGGTGCATTTTTTAATGGTAGTGAAAACAAAGGACATGCCCAAAAAAATCAGTTCATATCATTCAATACTTTACAGCCATACCCTGAAGGTAAAAATAAAGGGCTCTATCCAACTATCATGATAAAGCCCTAATAATTTTTTACCACTTTTACCACGACACTTTTAAATCTTTGTGTATCTTGGTTAGAATCAGATAAAAGTTAAACTTAAGTTAAAATCAAGATCAAAAACTACTTTTTAACAGGTAGAGTGATAGTAAATGTTGTGCCTTTTCCTATATCACTCTCTACTGAGATCAATCCCCCAAGATTGGTTATAATTCCCCAAGATACATAAAGACCTATACCAGTACCTTTTCCCGGGTCTTTAGTAGTAAAAAAAGGTTCAAAAATTCGAGCAAGATTCTCCTTAGAGATACCGCAACCATTATCTTGGATAACAATCTTAGCCTCCTCAAGAGAGGAGCTTAAAGAGCAGGTGATCTGCCCACTATTCACATCTATGGCTTGAATCGAGTTGGAAAGCAGGTTGAGTAACACCTGAAGCAACTGAAATGGATCTGTCCAAGATATGGGGTGTGGTTCAACACTTTTTAACAACACTTTTATCTGTTTAAGAGATGCCTCTGGCTCAACTAATGCTATAGCCTCTTCCAAAAGCTCTTTAAGACTAACTTCCACAAACGTTGAAGGATCCACCATCTCCATAGTTTGTGTTTTAACAGCCTGAAGAAGTTGTTGTGTAATTTTACTTGCTCGATTGACTGCTTTGTTAATCCGCTCTAACCCTTTTTCAAAATCATCTATACGTGGGATAGTTCTCATCTCTGGCTTTGATAAAATTTGCTGCAACCAGCCCGCAGAGTCCTTAATAACAGCTAAAGGGTTATTTATTTCATGTGCCACACCAGTTGCCATAGTGCCTAATGCAACCAATCGCTCTGCAACAACCATCTGCTGCTTAACTCGCTCTTTAAATTCAATCTCCTGCTTTTCAGCCAAACATCGTCTTATTTTGTTATGCGCCTGCATTATTTTACGAATCAGATGTTCTAACTCTACAGGTTTTGTAAGATAATCAAAAGCACCGGATTTAATGCCTTCAACACCTCCATGTATATCGGCATGACCAGTTAGCATAATAACTTCTGAACCTTCATACCTCTCCTTAATGTGTCGTAAGCACTCAATGCCGTCCATTCCTTGCATCTTAACGTCCAAAATTATAATATCAACCGGGTGCTTTTCTAATATCTGAAGTGCTTTTTCTCCTCCTTCTGCTTCAAGCACATGGATACCTCTGCGTGCAAGACGCTTGGAGAGTATTTCACGATAACTATCTTCGTCATCAACTAACAAGATGTTTATTTCATTTGTCATATCGCTACCATTAACTAAATTTTAATAAAGGTGGGTTGAAAGTTATGTTAGAGGAAACAGTGGAGAGTATAAAGCTATTTTCAAGAATCAATTAGAGATTTATTACGATTTAACAAAGAGTTATTAGATTTCACTTGATAAATCGTAATAAATATATCTATTTATATTCTGCTCTGCTGTAACATAGAATCTGTCTCAGCGCGGCGAATTCGTTCCAATTGCTCTTTTCTTCTCTGTCTTGCACTGTTTAGCTTTTCGTTCAACGCATCAAAATCTGCTGGTTTAAGCATAAAGTCAAATGCACCTAACTTCATACCTTCAATAGCTGTCTGTATAGTACCATGCCCTGTTAGCATGATAACTTCTACAAGAGGGGCTTTTCTCTTAATCTCTTTTAATGTTTCAATACCGTCCATACCAGGCATCTTAACATCTAAAATAATAACATCTATCTGCTGATTTTTATCAAGATTTTCTATACATTCACTTCCGTTATAAGCTGCAATTACATTCTCACCATTCTCTTTTAATCTAAGACTTAATGCCTCTACAAAGTCTTTTTCATCATCAACCAGCATTATATTACTTGTGAATTTAAACATAATTATCTCCTGTATAAAGATTATTGCATAAATGCCAAATATATAAATGCAATAAATACCATATTTATTGCATTTTTTATTGTCTAAAGGGGTGGGCTATCCTAAATTTATCACATGAGTTTAAAATATAGCGGTTCTAAGTTATGATGATTAACTCTCTGTTAACTCGAGATATTCTATCCTCTACCAGAGTTTTTGATATAGATAGAGATGAAGCTATTTTTTGTCAAGTGAAATATGGAACTTAGATGAGGCTATCTTCTGCCTTAATGTTTTCCTGTCAATGCCCAAAATTTGAGCAGCTTTTGTCTTATTGCCTCCCACACCAGCAAGCACTAAAGAGATGTACTCCTCTTCAACCTCTTTTAAACTCTTAAATTTACTACTCTTCTGCGTTAAGTTAAATCGCATAGGCTCTGGAAGATCAGATACCCTAATATAATCGGCATCTACTATTACAACAAGCCTCTGAATAAGATTTTCAAGCTCTCTGACATTGCCGGGCCAATCGTAGTTTTTAAGTGCCTGAAGAGCATTATCAGTAAATATTGGCAAGTTTGCAAGTTCCATCTCTTTTGAAAATTTTTTCAGATAAAAACTTACTAAAGGCAAAATATCATCTCTTCTCTCCCGAAGCGGCGGAATAGCGATATTTATAACATCAAGTCGATAGTATAGGTCCTCTCGAAACAACCCTTTTGGAATCATCGACTTTAAATCTTTATGAGAAGCTGCGATAATTCTTGTATCTATTTTATGCACCTGACTTGAACCCACAATGTGAATCTCTTTATTTTGCAAAACTCTAAGAAGTTTTGCTTGCATTCCAGGACTTGCATCACCTATCTCATCTAAAAAAATAGTTCCACCTTCTGCTATCTGAAAAAAGCCCTGTCTTGAATTTTTAGCATCTGTAAAAGCCCCTTTGACATGTCCAAACAGTTCACTCTCAAGTAGAGAATCGGGAATAGCTGTGCAATTTACAGATACAAAAGGAGACTCAGACCTGTAACTTCCATAGTGAATAGCACGTGCAACCAACTCTTTACCTGTTCCACTCTCTCCTGATATCAAAACATTTGCATTTGTCTTGGAGGCTCTATCAATACGCTCAAATACCTCCTCCATTTTAGGCGAAATGCCTATAATACCAAAAGATTGCTCTACTTTTTTCTCTGTTGAAATAGAGTATCTTCTTAATATTTTCTCCTTTGCCCGCTCTACAGCATTAATAATATCTGCTTTTGTAAAAGGCTTTGTAAGGTACTCTTCGGCACCATCTTTAATACATTGTACTGCACTTTCAATGCCAGGATATGCGGTAATTATAATCACTGCAATAGTTGAAAAGTGATCTTTTATATATCTTAGCAGATCTAATCCGTCAGCTCCTTCTGGCATACGAAGAGCAGTTACAACAATGTCAATAGGCTTAAACTCAAGAACAGAGAGAGCTTGCTCAACACCTTTAGCAGTTATAACCTCACATTCAACTGAGGAGAGCTGCTCTTTAATAGTTATAAGGGTGTCCTCACTGCTATCAACGGCTAAAACCCGAAATCTATTTTTTGAATTCATAATTACTCCAAAAGAGTATTGTAAAATTTTTATGACCATAAAATTAGAACTGCTGTTTTACATATCTTATCTATATTTTTTTACACTGTGTAAAAAAATATGACACCCTTAATAAATCCAACTCCTGTTGATTATAAGATAGTGCGATTTGCTATAAATCTTGCTATCTCTTTTGTCTATCCCTTTTTTATACCATAACCAAATAACCGTTTCAAAAATTTTATCTTGATTTACATCGTTATGGCATAAAACTTGGTATTGCTATACCAAAGCAAAAAATGACAATGGAAAATAGGTAGAAAGCAGATAAAATCAATCAGCAATGGAGGGAAAAATGACAAAGCAGATAAAAGTTCTGATGGTTGACGATGAAGAGCGTTTCAGAACTACTACAGCAAAGATACTTGAACGTAAAGGTTTTAAGACCATATTGGCTGCAAGTGGAGAAGAGGCTCTTGAAAAAATCAAGGAGCAACCAGATATCGTTATTCTCGATATTCGTATGGGTGGAATGGACGGAGAAGAGACTTTAGCATCTATTAAAAAAAGCAATCCAGAGATTCCGGTAATCATGCTAACTGGTCACGGAGAACGTCCAAGTGCCCAGAGAGCTTTAGGACATGGTGCTTTTGACTATCTTGCTAAACCAGCAGATATAGATCTGTTGGCTTACAAAATTAACGAAGCTGTCCTATTTGGCGGTGGTGCAAAAATAGATAGAGAGATGTTAGTTAGCGATTTGATGATTCCTATTGGTGAATATGTAGTTCTCTCTCCTGATGCCACACTAAAAGAGGCAATTTTAAAGCTGCGAGATGCAAGTCAGCGATTTGAAAGTACGGAAAAGCTAATGCAGACCGGACACAGAGAAGTTTTGGTGGTCAAATCAGGAGAGATCATTGGCGTAGTTTCAATGAAAGAGATACTAAATGTGGTACGCCCCCCTTACCTTGATCAAATTCGCACTCACCGTGCAAGTACTTCACTGCGTTACTCTCATATCTTCTGGAATGGAATGTTAACCATGCGATTAAAGGAGATTTCTAACTTTAAAGTTGGAGATGTAATGTCTCCGGCTCCACACTTTATCGACAAAAATGCAAATCTTATGGAGGTGTGTGATCTTATGCACGAAACCTCTTCAAGACGTCTGCTTGTTACAGAGACAGCCAATAACCACCCCAAAAAAGTAATTGGTGTAATTCGAGAACAAGAGATCTTTTTCGAGATGATCCGCGTACTTAGAACATAATTTAAGGTGGGCTACAACTATTACTGAAAGTTAAATTCCTGAACAAAAATACTCTTATTGCATTAAGGAGACTTAAATGAGTGCTGAAAATCTAACTATAAAAGAGGAACATTGCGAGGCTGCACCAAAATCGACGCGGTTCTCGCTTACATGGATACTTATATCGGTTGCTATAGGGATTGCAATTTATCTTATTCCAACTCCAGATGGTCTTTCTGAACGTGGTCATAGATACCTTGCCCTTCTTATACCAGTGGTACTTCTCTGGACAGTTGAAGCAATGCCAATTGGCGTAACTGCTATTGGAGCCGGTGCCTGCATTGCCCTTTTCCAGATACAAACGCCAGCAAATGCATGGTTACCTTTTGCCAACAAATCGGTTGTTTTTGTTTTTATGATAATTATGATGGGGGTTGTTATAAGTCAGACAACGCTGCCTCAAAGAATTCTCAACGGCGTTATAAGAGTTGGTGGCAGAAATACTACAAAACTTAGTTTTACTCTCTGTATGGCAGCTACACTACTATCCATGTGGACACATGATGCTGCAATAACCATAATTCTTCTCTACTCTCTTGTACCTCTCTTCACAAGAATGGGGATAACTCCTGGTACATCAAACAATCTTAGCAAACATTTTTTACTTGTAGTCCCATTAGGTGCTGCCTGCGGAGGTGGAGGAACATTTGTTGGTAGTGGAAGATCACCAGCAGCAGCAGAAATGTTCTTTGCAGCCACTGGTTACCAAATAGGTTTTACCGAATATGCCATATATTGCATACTTCCAAGTATTGTTTATGGCATTGGTACATGGTGTGCACTGATGTTGGTAATGCCGCCCAAAATAAAGGAGCTACCAGATGAGGCTATGGCAGGAAGATTAGATTCAATGACCAAAAATGAAAAATGGATCGGTTTTTTTCTTGCATTAACGATAGCTATGTATTGTGCCAGTGATTTTACAAAAATTGATGTTTCAGTAATTGGAGCATTTTTTATAGTGGTTTGCATGGCACTCAATCTGGTTGATTGGAAAAAATGTATTGTTGAATTCCCATGGAATCCCATGATGGTCTTTGGTGCTGGATTTGCACTTGGAATAGCAATGCTTGATACTGGTGCTGGTAAATGGATAGCTGAACAGGCATTTGTACTTGTTGATGGTTATTCGTGGCCTATTGTAAGTTTTGGTGTGGGTTGGATCAGTGCTATTTTAACGAGTTTTATGGCAAATGCTGCGGCTACTGCTCTTCTTGTACCGGTGGTCGTGCCTATGGCAGATTTGGCAGGTGTTCCTACATTCCCAATCGCTTTGACAGTACCTCTTGCAACAACGTTTGTTCTTTTAATCATTGGATGTCCTCCAACACTCATTGCATACGGACTTGGCTACTTCACTCAGATTGAGGCGTTCAAGGTACTTCTTGTAAGAACAATTATATGCCTAATCTTAGCCGGTATTATGCAGAGTTTATGGTGGCCTATTGCTGGTATGCCCGGAAATATCGACATGATGCAGACACCTGCAAAACTTACGCCATTTCATTATGAGCTGATACAGAAGCCTTGAGAAATCCTTGGTAAATGTTAAGGAGGTTAAATGTTTAAAAAAATAGTGTTATCTATACAGTTAGCTTTGATAACTCTCTTTATTCCTTACTCCTCTGCCTTTGCTGGCGAAATGGTAAGAGGTGCAGGAATTTTGGAACTTATCAATATTATTGAAAATGTCTCCCGTGATTTTAATGCAAAAAATCCAGAGATAACTGTTACTCACAAAGAGTTAAATAAAGTTGCAGATGTTATTGAGGCTGTAGGAACACGATCAAGAGAATATGGTTTGATAAACCGCCCATTGAATGAAAAGGAAAAAGAGCTATATCCTGAAATTCAGAGCTATCTGTTTGCCAAAGATGGGATTGTATTTGTCGTTCATTCAAACAACCCTCTCAAGAGCATAAGCTCTTCACAACTTAAAAATATACTTCAAGGTAAGATAACCGACTGGTCACAAGTTGGAGGCGACAAAGGGGTTATAAGTATGCTTACTTTACGAGACAAAAAAGCTGTGGAAAGAGTTGCTTTTGAGAAACTTATTCTTGGCAAAGAGAAGATGGCTGTTGGGAAGATAAGAGAGGTGAACAGTCTTAGAGAGATTCGCTCTGAGGTTGAGCTTGACAAATCAGCAATAGGATATCTTCGTATGAGTAGCACAGGTAAAAAGGTAAAACTCCTTGAGTTGGACGGTTTACCCTCTCAAAAGGCAGATGTAAAGGCTGGGACATATCCTCTGAACGTATCATTTTCCATAATAACCAATGGAGAACCTTCAAAAAATATGCATAAATTCATGGATTTTTTGTACTCTCCAGAAGGTGCAAAATTTGTTGAGAAAAGCAAGGTAAGCTTTATTGCAAGGGAGGCTGGAAAGTAGAGTAAAAAGTTCTTTGGAGTAGAAATGGAATGTAGGTTGTTATATATGTTAATAAAACACTATAAATAACTTCTTCTGTTACTACTCGCCTTAAAGACAGCAGAAGTTATGCTCATTCGCCCATTTGAGCATAGCTTGCTGTCTTTTTATTTTTTATACAGCCAACTTTACCATTTACTAACTTCAATTTTAGAGAGCTTAAGAATATCGTTATTTCATAAGAATGGAGTAAAACCCATATCTCTTTAGGGTAGAGGGGTAGTTCACAAATCACTTTACTGTTCTTTGAATAGCTTCGCCTGTCTTTTGGATATCTTTGCCAACTCCTTTGACTGTATTGCAACCCTGAATGGAAATAAAGATAAAAAATATACCTAAAATTGCTATAATAACTTTTTTCATAAAACTCCTCCTTTTTCAAAAAAATCCTATCTCAATTCTTTACAAATTACCCATATTTTATGAAGAGCCATTATGCCCAACCTTTTTGTCATAAGCCTGCCTTATTTTATCTAAAAGCTCTGACATAGAGGCTGGTTTCATTACATAGTCAAAAGCTCCAAGCTGCATACCAGTAATTCCATACTCTACTGAAATATGGGCGGTAAGTATTATAACTTCTATCTCTGGCTTTTTAAGCTTAATCTGTTTGAGAGTCTCAATACCATCAATGCCGGGCATATTTATATCGAGCAACACAACATCAAAATCTTTCTGAACAATAATTTCAAGTGCCTTTATACCGTTTTTAGCCTCTTGGGCATATATATTTTTATTTATTAGACTTCTAACCATTGCTTCTCTAAAATTATCTTCATCATCGACAACCAACACCTTCAATTTGTTCATGTTTCACCTCTTTTATATTCTTGCAACCATACAGCCCGGTCGGACTTTAGGAATGTCAATAACAGCACTGGAGTTCTCTTTGCCAATATTTTCCACCATAATTTCAGAGATAATAGAACCAGATTCATCTAAAAGATTTATCTTTTGACCAACTTCAAGACCGTGATGTTTTCCAAGTCCAAAAAAAATTTCAACTCCATTTTCATGTCTGCTAACTCTATATATTTCTGCAACACCACGTTCAGCCATTATAGTTTCAATTCTGCCTGATATGATAAAAATAGCATAACCAGATATCAATACAATTGGAAAAAAGGCTATAGCTATTGACCAGGGAGATAGACCTGTAAATCTTTTTATAAGTGATAACTCATTTTCTCTTAATGCTTTAGCATTGCTATAGACATTTATTGTATAGTTAGAGAGTTTTTTAACTTTTTCTCGATCTTCAGGCTTTATGATAGAGATATCTTTAAATTTAATTTGTATATTATATCTTCCCTGTCGTAAATAGGAATCTGCCTTAAGTTCTCCTCTCCACATCTCTTCACCAAGCCAATAACCTGAAAATAGAGTTTTATCTAATATTAAGGTCAAATTAGGAGAGTCAGATACAAAGCTAATATCATCTTCACTCTCAACTTTACCATACACTTTACCTATCATCTCAACAGAGCGACCTGTAATAATATCGATCTCGTTAGCAGGTTTTCTGTAAGATGAGATTAAAGCATCAAAAACCCCAATAAGTGCTATGATAGATGCTAAAATAAATATTTTGCCAAACATATCTCTATTGTTGATAAATTTATTGACACCTGCATTTAATGTTTGTTCCATATACTCTTCTTCTCCTATACTATTTCATCTATTCCAATCTTTAGTGATTTTAGAAACTTATACTGTTCAAGGTCATAAATTGAGTTTTACATAAACTGTATAGGCGGCATGGTCGTGAGCCTCTGTTTTAAATATAAGAAGTTCAATTTATGCCCCGCTTAGACTATGTCTTTTAAAGAATATGCTACAAAATAAGACAGCGAGTTATGCCCAAAAAAAGATTTTTGAACATAACCGCTGTCTATTGTAGGGCGATGGCAACCGCCTTTTAACTATTTTTTATAAAGATCGGTAGTAGTAACATTCATCATACGCATTGCTTTGCCCTGTTCGTGGTAATAAATTCGTATCTCATCACCTGCTGCCCAAGTCTCATCAGGCATAGAGAAGTACTCATCAGGAAGAGTAAATGTGATAAGTATCTTCTGGCGACCAGAGTAAATCTGAATTGTTTTTGCTGCTCTATCAATAACCGGAAACTTTCTCCCCTTTACAATAGGGTCTTCTTTACCAATCTTCTCCTCTTTTTTAACAAGAGTATATGGAATCTCTTTAAAC
>CAYRLG010000020.1:0-77452 GCA_964425195.1 uncultured Desulfobacterales bacterium | reverse complement strand
AAAAAATGGCTGGATAATATGTGCTTTGGTGTCTACTATTTTCGACAGAGATCAACACAACCAGTGGTTCAGCAAGTCAACACGCTTTAACTCAAACTATATTTCCTGATGGAACAACCCGTACTTTCACTTATGACACTCAGGGAAGATTATCTACAGTTGCTCGTGATAACAATGGCGAAAAGATAACATTCTCTTATGAAGATAGTGGGCGTGTTAATGTAACAGACGCATTGGGCAATACCAGTCGTTTTTTCTTTGATTATGCAGGACGTATGGTTAAAGGAGAAAATGCTCTTGGAGAAGCCGTTAAATTGTCATTTGATGAAATTGGCAATCTATCAACTATTACTGATCCAGATGGTATGAGTTCAACTTTTCAATACAACAATAGAGGCAATATTGTTGAAATTTCCGATGCCTTAAGACAAAGTACTAAGTTTACATATACACGAAACTTAAATCGTTTAACATCTGTTACTGACGCAAAAGGAAATCGTTCAAATTACGATTATGATGATAGGGGAAATCTCAACTCTATAACGTATCCTGATGGAAATACCGAAAGCTGGGTTTATGATGTAAAAGGCAATCCTACTGCATGGACAAACCGTAGAGGAAAGGCAGTTAATTTCACTTATGATTCAGATGGAAACGTAACTGGAAAAACTTACTCAGATGGCTCACAAGCATCATACACTTATGATAATCGCAATAATTTGACACAAGCTGTTGATAAGAGCGGTACAACCACATTCTCCTATGATGCCGATGATCACCTTGTAAGGATAGATTATCCTAATAACCGCTGGCTTCTGTTTACCTACGATACGGTTGGTCGCCGTTCTTCAAGTTCAGATCAGCTTGGCTACACTATAAATTACTATTATGATAATGCTGGTCGTTTAAGCCGCATTTCTGATGGAACCACAGACATTGTAAGTTATGGTTATGATTTAGTAGGACGTTTGGATCGTAAAACCATGGGTAATGGCGTTTATACCACATACTCTTATGACGCTGCTGGTCGCCTGCTCTCTCTTGTAAATTACACACCTAATAATCAGGAGTTATCTCGATTTGTTTATACGTATGACCGCAGAAGCCGCCGTACATCTATGAATACTAATTACGGAAAATGGACATACAGTTATGATGATATAGGGCAGCTTATTCGATCGGTACTTATATCCACAAAACCTGAGATTCCAAATCAAGATATAGCTTATCAATATGATGAACTTGGTAACAGAACTAAAGTCATAACCAATGGAAATTCTGAAAGTTATGACTCTAATAATCTCAACCAATACACAAAAGTTGGAGATCTAACATACACGTATGATGCAGACGGCAATTTGATTGAAGAATCTGGAGCTGATGGCACTACAACCTACACCTACAATGATGATAATCGTCTTGTTGGTATTTCCAAAGGCACAGACAAATGGGAATACACTTATGATGCTCTGGGCAATCGTGTTGCTGTTGATGAAAATGGAAGCACAACTCATTATGTAGTTGATCCTGTTGGATTGGGTGATTTGGTTGGTGAGTATGACAGCGGCGGCAATCTTGTAGCCCGATATAACCACGGAATCGGACTTTTGAGCCGTATAACATCTGGAGCATTTGGCAGTACAGATTACTACACCTTTGATCCAATGGGCAATACAACTGAATTGACTGGAACAGCCGGAGTGATCAAAAACAGCTATGCTTACGAACCTTTTGGCAAAACTATTTTGAAGAATCAGACAGTACCAAATCCATTCCAATTTGTTGGTGAGATGGGGATTGTATTAGATACAAATGGATTAAATCATGTACGTGCAAGACAATATATTTGCTCAATAGGTAGATTTATTCAATCAGATCCAATAGGTATTTTAGACGGTCTTAACAGCTATACCTATGCAATTAATAATACTCTATCATTTACAGATATATCAGGTCTTTATACTGGCAATTTAGGAGCATTACCAAAGATTATTGGATTTGACAACGCATCAGGAGCTGGGGCTGAGATGATAAAAAATATCTTCACTCAGGCTCAGCTCAATGGAGCAAGGGCAAAAACTGTTAAGGAGGTATTTGTAAAAGGTGTCTGGAAATATGGCAAATATTTTTCATCAGTTGAAAAAGCCGAAAGGTTTGCACGCATACAGAGGTTCTCAGCAGTAGTAAAAGCGAAACGTATTGCTTCAGCTGCAAAAGCAATACCCCAAGCCATTGGTTACTCAAAAATGGCTATAGCTTCTAATGTGGCAGCTGCATACCTTGCGTTTGAAGCCGGCTACTTCATAGGTGAAGCTCTTGATACTCATGTTCCAAATAATTGGCTTAGTGTATCTGCGTATAAACTTTCTTCAAAACTATGCGACTGGTATTATGGTGTTTCAGGAGCGGAGTTCACAAGCGGCACCGCAGGCTCTCAAGACCCGAACCAGAAATTAGCAGTATCAGGTTACGGTACGAGCAACTTTGTTCCACAAGATAAATTGCTCACCTACAGGATAGACTTTGAAAATGATAACCAAGCAACTGCACCAGCTCAAGTTGTACAGATAAGCGATCCACTCTCTTCTGATCTTGATTGGAGCACTTTTGAGATAACAGAGGTAGGTTTTGGGAATGTAGTTGTTACTGTTCCTTCTGGGCTTAAACATTTTGAGAAAGTTATTGATTACTCCTATACCGACCAAGATTATGACATTAACATAGAGGTTCATGTAACCGTCTGGATTGAAAATGGTCAGGTATTTGCCAATTTCTTCTCAATAGACCCTGAAACTGATATGCCACCACAAAATGTTGGTGTTGGATTTCTTATGCCTGAAAATGATACTGGTAGAGGTCAGGGGTATATTAGCTACTCCATCAAACCCAAAACAGGATTGGCTACTGGAACAGCAATACGAAATGTTGCTACAATTCAGTTTGATTTTAGTTTAAAGATCGACACCAACCAGATTGATCCTCACAATCCTGCTCAAGGAACTGATCCAAACAAAGAGGCTCTTGTAACTATCGACTCTGACCTCCCGTTAAGTTCAGTTAATGTACTTCCAGAGACATCTCCGCTTAGTTTTATAGTCGAGTGGTCTGGTCAAGATGGAACTTCAGGAACAGGCAGCTATACAATCTATATTCAGGACAATGGTGCTGAATTTAAAGAGTGGATCGCAAACTCTAAAGAGACATCAGCAGTATTTACCGGCGAAATGGGGCACACATACGGATTTTACAGCATTGCAAAAGATAATGCCGGTAATGTTGAGCCTTCTAAAACTTTAGCAGAAACATCAACGCTTATTGATAAAGATTACTCTTTTATTGTTCTTGTTGATAGTACCCCTGCTACTATTTATCCTGGTATTTTTGTATATGTTTATGGCAGCCAAGGTGTAAATAAAATAACAGTTGAGAAAGGTGCTGTTGCAAGACTTATCAATTTTCCCGGAAGCAATGAGATAACTATTAAATCTGAGTCAAATCTTTTTACAGCTTCAAGATCAGGTGCAACTGTTACTATACAGGGAAGTGATGGGACAAAATTGATTATACCAGCAACAAGAACAGCCCAATCAATTATCTTTAACGATAAAACGATGACGTTAATTATTGATGGAAATCAGGTAAAACTTGGTGGGGAAGTTGTTGAACTTATGTAAAGAAATGCTGTTAGAAACGATATAAAATTTTAGAGTTTTTTTCTGTTCTTACCAACTGTAGAGACCTATGGTTATTCCTCTCTACAGTTGGTTGCAATATAAAAAATGTTTACACTTAACTTATAACATGTTGAAATAACTGTATAAATTATACATAACTTATACAGTTTATTATTATTTTACATATTTAAGTATTAATCTTAATTCTATAAGGTCGTATAAAGCGAAAGGATAGAACATATTTTATGGGTTTAGCTGCTGATATTGTAATTATTATGGTTGCTGCTTTTATAGGTGCATTGATTGCACAGAGATTAAAGCAGCCTCTAATTTTAGGGTATATCTTTGCAGGGATTATTGTAGGTCCATACACTGGCGGTATTACGATAAAAGATATTCATGAAATTGAACTTTTAGCTGAAATTGGCGTGGCTCTTCTTCTGTTTGCCTTAGGCTTGGAATTTTCTCTCAGTGAGCTAAAGCCAGTTAGAAAAGTTGCTCTATTTGGTACTCCTATTCAGATTATTTTAACTATTGGCGTTGGATTTTCCATTGGTAAATATTTGAGCTGGTCAACGGTTGAATCATTATGGTTAGGATCGTTGATCTCTCTTTCAAGTACAATGGTGACACTAAAAACACTTATGAATAGAGGTCTTGTAGGAACCCTTTCAAGTAAAGTTATGATTGGTATGCTAATTGTACAAGATATGGCGGTAATACCAATGATGATTATACTGCCAAAACTTAGTAATTTAGATGCTGGTATGCCTATTTTAGCAGTTGCTGTAGTAAAATCTGTTATTTTTATTGTGTTGATGCTCTATGCTGGAAGAAAATTACTCCCATGGCTATTGGGGCAAGTTGCTAAATGGAACTCCAGAGAGCTGTTTATCCTATCTATAACAGCAATTGGTCTTGGTATTGGGTATGCTACATATCTGTTTGGTCTATCATTTGCCTTTGGTGCTTTTGTTGCAGGAATAGTGTTGAGTGAGTCTGATTATGGGCATCAGGCTTTAAGTGATATCATACCTTTAAGGGATATTTTTGGACTTCTATTTTTTACATCAGTTGGAATGTTGCTTGATCCTATATTTCTTTTTGAAAATTGGATTAAAATCCTATCACTGGTTTTAATAATTGGAATCTTTAAAGGTGCGATATTTTTTGGGCTATCAATTATATTCGGATATATAAATATTATTCCTATTGCAGTAGGCTTGGGACTTTTTCAGGTTGGTGAATTTGCCTTTGTTCTTGCAAGAACTGGCCTTGCAACACAAGCCATTGGTCAAGATATCTACTCCCTTGTTCTTGCCGTATCTGTAGTTAGTATGGTTCTTACACCATTTGCCTCTTCTATGGCAACACCGCTATATAAATTGAAAAAGATGTTGTTTCACTATGAACCTTTGCAGACAGCCAATATACCCAATTCAGGGCTTAAAGAGCATGTTGTAATTGCAGGAGGAGGAAGGGTAGGGCAACATATTGCTCAAGTTCTTACCAAACTTGAGATACCTTTTATTATTATAGAACTTAACTATCAGAGAATGGTTGAATGTAAAAATTTACATTTTCCAGTTGTTTATGGTGACATGACGCACCAGACAGTACTTGATGTATCAAGGTTGCAAACAGCCAGACTTCTTTTGATTACCACACCTTCACTTATTACAGCTCAATCTATTGCTAAACTTGCTCGTAAATTAAAACCAGAGTTACGGATAATCGCAAGGGCAGATGGTGTTGAGCAGACCAGAGAGTTGTATGAAAGTGGAGTTTATATGGCTGTATTACCGGAGATGGAAGCAGGACTTGAAATTGCAAGACAGGCGCTTCTTAATTTAGAGATGCCCGTAACTGTTATCCAAGAATATACTGATGCTGTAAGACAGAGGCTTTATGAACCAATTTACCATGCTGATAGTGAAGTTGTATCAGAAGAAAAAGCACATCACCCAGAGCCTCTTACCCAAGATCAACAGCTTTTAGCTAAACTTGATAACATAAAGAACATGCTTGAAATTTCTTGGGTTACTCTAACATCACAAAGTCCTATTGTTAGCAGCACCATTAAAGATGCTGCGATTCGTACCAAAACAGGAGCGTCCATAGTAGGTATTATCCACGAGAAACAATTTTATTCCAATCCAAAAATTGATTATACTTTCCATGAAGGGGACTTAGTGGCTGTAGTTGGCAATAAACATGAACGAGATGAGTTTAAAAAATTGGCTCAAGCTATATAGAAAAAGAGGTTTTACTTTAATATCGGCATAAGTCTGTAAAGAGAGAGCATCTTCTCTTTGCCTTTTAGTTTTACATCATCAAGCCTTGTAACATTATCAAGATTTTCAAGAGTATCAAGATGATTGTATATATGGTCATAAACACTTCCTGATAAAAATATCTCGTTACTTCCAGCTAAAGATTGGATTCTTTGAGCAGCATTTACTGTATCTCCTACAACAGTATAGTTAAGGTGCTGCTCTGATCCCATAAATCCTGCAACCAACTCTCCATAATTGATCCCAATAGTCATCTCAAGTCCATTTTTTATCTCAATTTCTCTTCTCATCTCAATACCGCTGACCATCTCAATAGTATTTGAAATCTCAATATTATCACTATTTGTGGCTGTCACTGTATCAGGTAAATCTCTCATTTTGATACCCTCTTGATGTTTTATAGTCTCTTTTGTTAAGGTATTTATGTTATCTCCATGTTGGAGGTCTTTGTTAAGGGTATTTAACACAGTAAACATCTCAAGAGCAGCTTTAACAGCATTTAAACAGCTCTGTGCATCTTCAATTGGGCTTCCAAAAACAGCCATAATACCGTCACCAAGCAGCTTATCCAATGTTCCCTTGTGTCTAAAAATAATTGGGATCATGTAAGAGAAAAAACGGTTCAGTAAAATTACTACATCTTCAGGCTCCATATCTTCTGAAAGTCTTGTAAAACCTTTTAAATCAACAAACATAACTGCAACACGCTTTTTTTCACCTCCTAACTTTAATTGACCTCTTTTAAATATCTCTGTAATTACGTTTTTTGAAAAAAATCTACTAAGTTGGATCATTTGTCTCTCTTCATCTAATTTACCATAGTAGAGTCTCAAGAAGAGAATGTGGTTATAAAGATGTTCGCATACTATGCTATAAAAAAATATGTTTGTTTGCTCAAATGCTTTCTGGTGTCTGGAAAAGAGCATTAAAACTGCGATTACCTTGTCGCCTGATATAATAGGTTGCCCATAAAACGAATAGTGGAGATCATTAAACAAGTAGGGTTCATCAAGTGATTCTATTACAACTGTTGTCTTTTCAGACAGTATCTTTTTAAAAAATGAGATGTTTTTAAATGATGTACAGTCAAAAGGCTCTTCAAAATCAGTATAAAAAAAATGATCTTGTTTAACTGTATTGTGTGCAGAAAAGTAAAGTACAGCAGCAGCAAGATTTTTATATTTTTTAATACACTCAAGATGCCTTATCCATATAAGGTCTTGATCAATATGGTTAATTTGCTGCATAGTAGTGTTCATCTCTTTTATAATAGATAGCTCTCCTATCTTCTCTTCATATTTTGTCTGAATAGATAGATAGCTTTTTCTAAATATTTCAAATTGAGCTTTAGTTATATGTTGATCATCCATTGTTATTACGGCTCTCTCCTCAAAGTAGCGGTTTTGTTTAACTCCAAGAACTTCTATTTAATTAATCTTCATCTAATGTTTTTAAAATCGCACTACTTTCATCAAGAATTTTTAATGTCTCTTCAAAAGTCTGTTCAATAAATTTTGTGTTAAAATCACCAAAAAGTTTTTTCATCATAATCATGTGATCAACCTTAAAAAGCTGTTTTATTTTTGAGTGTCTGATATCTTGTTCGGAAGATGATGCTAAATTTACCAAATAATCTGCAAATCCTATTACAGCAGCAAATGTTGAATAGTCTGAAGCTCCTGATGGCTGGTGGTGAAATCCAATTGCCTGAACAAGTGCATTAGGAAGATTCCAATGTTCACCAATCATACGCCCAATTGCTCCATGATCCATGCCAAGTAGCTCTTGCTCGATAGCACTTGTGAGTATATTGTGGTTTTCTGATCTATCAATGACCAATGAATAGAGATTTGAAAAATTCTCTATAAGATAAACTTTTCCAAGATCATGCAAAAGACCTGCTGTAAAAGCACCTAAATTTTTAAATTCAGCAATATCTTCGCATAGATATCTTGAAATAAATGCGGTTTGAATTGAATGTCTCCAAAGAGTTTGAGGATTCAAAAGACCTTTTAAGTCAGCATCTAAAAATGACCTTGAAAGTGACAGACCAAATGCCATATTTATAACCTCATCTCTTCCAAGTATAAGTACAGCATCTTTTATTGAATTCATCTGTCCAACTCTTCTGTAAAAAGGAGAGTTTACAATCTTAAGTATTTTCATACTAAGGGATGGGTCAAGCAAAATATTTGTGACTATATCGTCAGTATCAGAATTGGGGTCGGAAGCTACTCGATAGACCCTTAGAGCAATATCTGGTATATTGAAGATAGAGTCAACGTGCTGTAGAGTGGCTATTATCTGTTTTTGATTTTCATTACGTTCTTTTAAGTTCTCTACAAGCTGCATCTCACTGATAACTCTGCGTACCTTTTTTCTTGCTGTTTCAACATCAGCCTGATCAGACTGATTCTTTATCTTTTCAGCTAAAAATGGTGTAAGTGGGGAGTCATGGGGAAGTTTTAGAAAAAATTTTTTCTGGTCTGATATTGAGATGCGACTTAATGCACCCCATAAAACATCTGGTGGAAGTGAAGTTAGATCATTATAAAATTTACCTCTTGCCTTGTTAAAACAGAGGGTAAAGACCTGAATGTCAGAAAGTGATGTCTCTTTTTTACGTGGCTGTGAATTGTCTTGAACAGCCTCAATTTTTTGAGATATTCCAGCAACATCTTTTTTGAATAAAAAACGTTTTTTTTTTGCAACAGCCATCAAATCGTAAAATGATTTACCATCTTCAGGTATAATTGACATCCCTATATGGACAATAATATCCCGATAAATATGGTTCTCCATAAAATTGACAATTTTCTCAAATATCACATCAGAGCCATCTCTATCACTTGCAAATCCAAGAAGAATAAATGTTTTGTCATCAATTACATATAGCGAATCACTGTATCGAAAAGTATCTTCAAGTAACTCTTTTTTACCAAGAAGAGAGGGGATAAAAGTATTGCTTTCTGGAGACTCAACAGTAACATAAAACAGTGTGGTCTCTACACATGCTCTAAGAGTTTTGCTAAACTCCTTAGAGATCAATTTTAACTGTTCTGGTCTGATACTAAATGGGAGTCTTTTATCTTTGATAACATTATGAACATAACTCTCTGCATCAAGCCCTTTGAGATGTTGGAGGGCAAATTCTGCGCTTTCCTGAGTATTCATATCTCCAAGTATAGCTGGAGGATTATGTACTATAAACTCAGATTGTTCATAATTTAGCTTGAACTCCTTAACCAAAAAATGAGACAGAGCTTTAAGATTCTCCTTGTTTTCACATTTTTTCAAGATGACTCTATAAAAAGTATCAATCATGTTGTCTATTCCAATAGGAAAGTGTAGTGTTGCTGTAAGAGCGGTTGATATAGACCGCTCTTACAATTTAGAAACCATTGAAAAGCTATATGGTAACTCAATAGCACAGCTCAAATATTGAAGCAACATGAAGTACATTTTTTTTATAGTGCCCCTTATCAGGCAGTAATATCAACAACATTGCCACCAAGTTTTTTTATCTTTTCGTCAATAGCCTCAAGAGATTTTTCAATTGTCTGATAAGCTATATCAGGCATTTTTCCGCCCCATACCTTTTCTGCATCTTTTAAACCTCTTTGAATGCCCTCTCTACCAGCCTTTAGCTTTTCAATATCATCCCCAGCACCGCTAATTACAAACTCACTTATTCGCCCGGCTGTTTTGTTGACACCCCAATAGCCGTCTTCACCAAAAAGATCGTTATCTGGTGTTTGAACGTTTGAGGAAAAAAGAGATGACTCTTTGTTTTTAGATGATGTTCCTATTCCTAATCTCTCTAAAATATCTCCTTGAGTGTTTAAGCTATCGTAGGTATTAGAAGAGACTTGAAGTTTAAAATTTGTAAGCACTGCATTGAATGATGCCTCTTTATCAACTTTACTACTGCCTTGATTATTACCGTAAGAACTTTTAATGGAGCTTGATAGTTTATGGCTTTCATAATTTAGATTTGCAGATATTCTACTAATATTTCCCGCTTCCATGGTTCCACCTCCTATTATTTTAAAATTTTATGCCTAATTTAAGGGTTTAGTTCTACTATAATTTCATCGTCAAAATAAGATAAGACTTGAGGAGATGGTATAGTAAAGTAGTGCCAATATTATAACATTGGCACAGTAAGGCTTCCATCCATAAGAAATAGAATATCAGCTTTATCCCCTTTCTGCTCTATCGCAGCATCTAAAGCCTCTTGAAGGGAACCAAAGGGTCTAATAAAGAGCTTTGCCAATGTATCAGGCTCAATGTCAGTTACTCCCCACATCTCTGCCCAAAGCCCTATCTCTGCCATCTTTGCAGCTTTGTGATATCCCAACTTATACCCTTTATCAATAGTCTCAAGAACCTCTTTAGGAGTAGAGCAACTACCAAGAAGATCGGCAAATGCCTTACCACCAATTCCACATCTGCATTTTGCAACAAGGATCAAAATACCATTCTCTTTGAGCGCAAGTTTTCCATTATCAAGACCTTTTTGAGCCTGATAAAGATCAATATCTGCTGGAAATTTTACTACAGATACAACAATATCAGCCTTTTTCTTTATAGGAACTGCAAAGACCTCATTTGCCCTATCAATTGCAGCTTCAAAAGAGGCGTGAATATCACCGGCAGTAACTGCGTAGATTTTATGATTTTTATCAAGTACTGTCATTATTGAAAAAATCTCTTTTTGAACAGTTTTAAGGGCATCAATCATATCTTCATGCACAGGGTTTCCCTTAAGAGCAAGAGCTTTTGCCTCTGAAACTAACGCAAGTTTATGGTTCTGCTCAATTGTTTTATAAGATGCAATTCCGGGAAGGAAAGATTTTCTGCCTCCTGTGTAACCTGCAAAATAGTGAGGTTCAACAGAGCCGATAATAATAATCTTATGAGCATCAACCCCAGCTTTATGCACATACATCTCTGTTCCATTTGAGGATTTCCCAAGAAAGACCATCTCATCATCTTTTTTTGCATCGTGGACAATTATCTTATCTTTTACATCTTGATAGTGAGAACCAAATATCTGAATATACTCCTCTTCTGTGGGACCTCTGTGTGCACCTGTTGCAATGATAAAATTTATTGGGATATCTCTATTTTTTATATCACCCCAAATAACATCAAGAACTGTTTTAGTTGGAGTTGGACGCGTAGCATCATTGACAATAAATAGAATATCTCGAGCATCTGATAGAAATTGATTTAAAGTTGGGCTTTTACATGGATTATTCATTGCCCGCTCTATCACTTCAATAGAATTGCCAATTGCAACTTCATTTGCCTCAAGAAAACTTGTCTCAATGAGATCGCTTATCTGTGCAGTCACCTGACTATCTTTTCCATAAGGTAAAGTTATCTTCATTTTTTCACTCCTCTTTAATATAGAAGTAGGGACAAAAACAGTGCTTTTGTCCCTACAGTTCTATTTCTATTTTTTTGTTTGTTAAAATATCAACTATTAAAACTGGTTTTTTGTAGCTCTTATCTGTTGATTCATTGATTTCTCATTAGCAAGAGGTCCCAATGATCTTATTTTATCCATAAAATTATCAATTGATTTTTGAAAACCAGCTTTGTCTCCATGAGCTATCTGTACAAGCTCAATCCTGTCAGAATTAATATCTAAAGAGTCTAAAATTGGTTTTAACTCTTTTACATGAGTAGTAGCCTTTATGTTACCATTATTTTCACACTCACCGTCAGGGCAGCAGGCAACCAAAACCCCCCAAGCATTGTCAAGAAAGGGATCGAGCATAAGGGTTTTTGTAAGTCTGCCTCCACACATATTTATAAGAATCCTATATTCAGGCTCTGGCTGTTCATAAACAGGAGTATATGATGAAGATTCTAAATTGTATGATGACGATTGCAGATCAGGATAATATGACCAGTTACATCCAAATACAATAACTTTTGCACTTGGTTTTTGTAAAAAATCTGTAATCATTCTGTTTAGATATATTCTATCAGTCCCGTATGTATGGGTTGCAGATACACTCTGATTTGGGCACAAATCCATACATATACCGCAGCTTTGACACAGTATTGGGTCTGTCACAATATGACCATCTTTAAAGTATCGTGCATCATAAGGGCACGCTCTAACACAGGTAAGGCAGTTTGCACACCCTGTTCCAGTTATAGATGTTGTTCCTGTTGTGTCAAATTCAGTTCCTGCGAAGTCAGCTCTGGCATCTGCAAGTATCTCTGTTATAGGAACTCCACTTGAGCAGGCAGCGACACACTGCTGGCAGTTAAAGCATGAAAATATCTTCTCTGCCATATATTTTGATGGCTCAATCTGACTTGAGAGTAGTCCATAAAGCATTACAAGTTTTGCTCGTGGAGCATCTGTTTCCCATCTGGTATGTTTAAATATTGGACAATGCTCGTAGCAGTAGCCACACCTAATACATTTATCCAGTGTGTTACGCCACTTAAGAAGATGGTTAAGTTCAAATTTTCTCTTTTTCATGTTTAGGACTCCACAATGTATCTTAAATCGGTTGCCGTAACCCAGTCATCAGGAGCGTCCATCATTTTACCCGGGTTCAGAATGTTATTTGGATCAAATGCCTTTTTGATCTTTCTCATAATATCCAAAGAGTCAGACTTCTCTATTTTGAATGCTGGAGCCTTAGATAGACCAATACCATGCTCTGCTGATGTTGTACCATTTACAGACCGGACATATTCGTAAATTTCAGCCACAGCTTTTCTTGCAGAGTCCCATTGATCTTGATGAGTTGTCTCCATCAAAATTTTTGTGTGCATACAACCTGACCCACAATGACCATAGGCAGTCATAATTATATTATGACGCTTTGCAACATCATGAATCATTCTTGCAGTTTCTGCCATTTTGGAATAGGGAACAGCCATGTCATCAGCAAGAGATGTGCTTGCATGAAGTTCACTAAATTTAGAGAGTGCTGGAAAGAGTTTTTTTCTACCCATAAAAATCTTTGCTCTCTCTTTTGCATCATAGCTACTTTGCAGACCTGTACCACTATTTTTTGCACAGATAGCTTTCATTGCATTGATCTCATAATCAACCGCCTCTTTTACCATTCCATCAGCTTCATATAGCAATACGGCTTCAACTTCAGGTAACCCTAAATTCATGGTTTTGTTTACAGCTTGGATTGCAACATTATCAACAAGTTCAAGCATTGATGGGATAACTCCGCTTGCCATGATCTCAGATATCGAGTTGCCTGCATCTTCAAGCCTATCAAAATTTGCCATGCCAAGACATCTAAATTTTGGGATAGGCACAAACTTTAATGTTGCCTCAACAACAACACCAAGAGTCCCTTCTGAGCCTACAATAAGTTTATGTATCTGATAACCAGTTGCTTCAACCCTTGTTCTTGTACCAAGTGTCAGAAGTTTTCCTCCGGGTAGTACAACCTTCATACCAAGAAGAGAATCTCTGGTTGCCCCATATTTTACTGATCTCACTCCGCTTGCATTATTACCAATTTCACCTCCAATTGTGGCAGTTCTGCTTGATGCTGGAGTTGGAGGATAAAAAACTCCATAAGGTTTCAGGGCAAGATTGAGATCATCATCAACAACACCTGGTTCTACTCTGCAATAGACATCAGGCGGATTGATCTCAAGGATTCTGTTCATCCCTTTCATGTCAAGGGTTATACCTCCATGCAAAGGAACAGTCTGTCCACACATTCCAGACCCTGAACCTCTTGTAATAACAGGAATACGCTCATCATCTGCAAATTTCATAATAGCTTGAACCTGTTCAGTATTTTCCGGTCTTACAATCACCCAGGGTGTTGCTCGGTGGACAGAAGCATCTGAACCATAAATAAATAGGTCAGCCGGATTGTCCTTGACATTATTCTCCCCCACAATCTCTTTTAATTTGGGGATATCTATTGTTTTCATTACCCTTTCCTCGTTAATATTTTTTTGTGTTAGCCATGCCTTTAGAGCAATATTTTGTACAATTTTTTTTATAAGCACAGCATTTCAAATAAGTATATAGTCATAATCAAAAAACTATTTGAAGGTCAATGAAAAACATTGTTCAATAAAATTATATCTTCAAAGGCAAAAATACCTTGAACAATAATCACAATAATTAGGGTAGGAGAGAGTATAAAATAGAGATATCTCTCTTGCTAAAAAAGGTTGTGGATTTTATAACAAGATGAAGAGTATAAATTTGGTAGTTTATATAAAAATTATTAATACAAACAGGAGAAGTTATGAGTGATATAAAACATAAGATTATTTTCCAGCCACATAACAGAGAGATTGAAGTGCCAGATGGTGCAAACCTTATTCGTGCTGCTATGGAGGCAGGTGTACATATAAACGCATCGTGCGGTGGAGAAGGTGTTTGCGGGAAATGCAGAGTTATTTTAGAGCAAGGTGAAGTGGAAAGTGGGACAGAAAAGCTCTCCATTGAAGATAAGGATAAAGGATACCGACTTGCATGTATGTCCAAAGTAAAGTCTGATTTAGTGGTGAGGATACCGGTTGAATCAAATGTTGATCCAAGTGTGCTCAATCTTGCTGCATCTCCACGGCACACCGCAAAGATAAAGGAGTTCAAGTTGTCTACCATAAAAGAACAGGGTCTTTTAATTCCTCCGGTTGTAAAAAGATATCTTGAACTGCCTCCCCCTAATGCTCAAGATAACTTGGCTGATGTGACAAGGATTATAAATTTTCTCCAAATCCAACACGATGAACATCGCCTGCTTGTTGAGTTGGATGTTGTAAGGCAGATTCCAGATATTTTGCGGAAAGATAATTTCAAAATTACTGCTACAATTATAAGACCTGTACGAGAAGATGGAAAAAATCAGATAACACTTATCGAACCCGGGGATACAACAGATCGTAACTTTGCCGTTGCAATGGATATTGGAACAACAACAATTTATGGACAGGTTCTTGATCTAAACTCTGGAGAGGTGCTCTCAAACTATGGTGATTTTAATGGACAGATAAGCTATGGTGAAGATGTTATCTCAAGAATTATCTTTGCAGAAAAAGAGGGTGGGCTTGAGATACTTCAAAAAAAGGTTGTAGAGACTATCAATCACGTTCTTGATAAGATCATAAAAAAAGCAGGAATAACAAAACATGAAGTTGCAACAATCACTTTGGCTGGCAACTCCACAATGAGCCAACTACTCCTTGGTATTAACCCTCGATATATTAGGCGTGCCCCTTACGTTCCAGCCTCTATTTTATACCCTCCATTTAAAGCCTCAGAAATAGGTCTTGAGCTTGGTAAACACACAATTGTGCTTCTCTATCCTGGGGTTTCAAGTTATGTGGGAGGTGATATTGTGGCTGGTGTAATGGCAAGTGGACTTTATAAGAGCGATAAGCTCACCCTTTTTATGGATATTGGAACAAATGCCGAGATTGTTATTGGAAATAGAGATTGGCTTGCCTGCACAGCCTGTTCAGCAGGTCCAGCATTTGAGGGTGGTGGCATAACATTTGGAATGAGAGCAGCTAAAGGTGCAATTGAAGATTTCTCAATTGATCCTATCTCTTTTGAACCAATGATTATGACAAAGGGAAATGTAAGACCAAAAGGAATATGTGGTTCAGGACTTATTAACATTGTTGCCATACTTTTTGAAAATGGAGTTATCAATAATAGAGGCAAATTTAATCAGGAGTTAAAAACAGATCGAATTAGGCAAAAAGATGGAATTTGGGAGTATGTACTTGTTTGGCAGCCTGAGACTCAGATTGACAGAGACATCACAATTTCGGAACCAGATATTGACAACCTTATTCGTGCAAAAGGAGCAATGTATAGCGGAGCTATGACCTTGCTTGAAGAGGTAGGTATGCACATCAACGATATTGAGCAGATTATCCTTGCCGGTGGCTTTGGTAGCTATGTTGATTTGGAAAAAGCTATGGTTATCGGGCTTTTACCTGAAATCGATCCCCAAAAGGTTATATATCTTGGTAATGGCTCTCTTTTAGGTGCTCAGATGAGTTCATATACAAATATGTTCAGACGTAATGTTGTTGAGGTGGTAAAGATGATGACCAACTTTGAACTTGCAGAGACCCCCTCTTATATGGATCACTACGTTAGCGCACTGTTTCTACCCCACACTGAGATGAACTACTTTCCAAGACTTAAAGAGAGGATGGAGGCACGTAAAGGAGTTATCTTGAAACAATTTTAATAAGATTTAGGGGTGGCATTGTAGGTATTTTATGCAGCAATTCTGATTTTAAAAATTGTTTTTTTGATGAATTTTATAGCCGGGTGATAAATCGCACGGCTATAAAATTTATTTTAGGGCGATACTGCCTGTAAATAGAATTACTTCAAAGGTTTATTTAATAATGATAAACAGTAAAAGTCTCTGGCTATGTTCAACTATTGCTATTGTCCTAATTATATGTGGCTGTTTTGCATTGTGGGCAGCTTTGTTGGCAAAAGAAGATTTAAGTAAAGATATGTTGCGTAAGGCTTCTATGGTTGCTGAGAGTATAAATATTGATCGTATCAAGGCACTTACCGGAGACAAATCAGATCTTAAAAATCCCCAATATCTTCGTTTAAAAGAGCAACTTATCTTATTAAGAAACCTTTACGATGATTGCCGTTTTCTCTATCTTATGGGCAGAAGAGATGATGGAAAAATATTTTTTTTCATGGACAGTGAGCCTACTGGATCAAAAGATTACTCCACTCCGGGGCAGATATATGATGAAGTTCCAGAGGGGTGTCTCCGTGTGTTTAATACCAGAAATGGAGAAGTTGAAGATTCATACTCAGATCGCTGGGGAGATAGGGTATCTGCATTTGTACCAATACATGATCCAAAAACTGCTATTCACATACTCTCTACCAGAAATGAAGCTCAAAATATGGTGAAAAAAGCAGTAGAGTTTTATAGAAAAAATGGAAAGGAGCTTTTGCTAAAAGAGATAAATAATTCTAATGGTCAATTTCGTGTAGGAGATTTATACGCTTTTGCTTATGACTCTAATATGACTATGATGGCTCACCCAGTAAAGCCTCAACTTGTTGGGAAAAACCTTTTGAACAAAAAAGATTGGGCAGGAGGGCAATATTTTAGAAATGATATACAAGACCTTGCTCTGTCTAAAGGAAGCGGTTGGATTGACTACGAATATGAAAACCCTGTGAATAAACAGAGAGAGCCTAAAAGCACATATATTCAGAGAGTTGACGATCTTATTATCTGTGCAGGAGCATACAGAGGAACTGGTGCGATTGTAGCTGTTTTAGGGGTAGATATTGACTCTATAAAGTTGAATATGATGATTTTTCGTCCAACCATTCCTGTTTTACTGTTCACAGTAGCTTTGATTATTGTAATAGTTATTGGTTGGAGACTATTTTTCATAAGAGCCAATATAAATGGGATTCCTCCTCTTTGGATGAGGTTTTTAGAGCCTTGTTTGGCAGCAATAGTTGGGATTATTGTAACTATATTTGCAACGTGGATTTTTTATATCCATAATATTGAGCATAGAAAAGAGGCATTTATACAGCTTGCATCAAACAGAGTAAAAGCAATTGCCGAAAAGATGTATAAAATTCGTGATACAGAACTTGAAGGTCTTGCACATCTATATGAAGGAGTTGACTATATCTCATCAAAAAAATTTTTAGAGTTTACTGACTATCTTACAATAAACCCCTCTGTTCATTGGAGTTGGACTCCTATTGTTGCATTAGAAGATAAGGTGAAATTTGAAGAGGTTACCCGCCTTGAAGGGTATAGAGATTTTGAAATATGGCAGCAAAATAGGCAAGGAGATCGGATACCAGTACTCAAACGAGAGCTCTACTATCCTCTTTTACATACCACAGAAGTTAAAGGGAAAAAAACTGAATTTATTGGGTATGATCTTGGTTCAGAGCCGATACGATATGCTGCACTGCAAGAGGCAGCTAAAACAGGTTTAACAACCTGCACAGAACCAATAACATTAGTTTATGAAAATAATAACCAAAAGGCGATACTTATCTATAGACCAGTTTTTATAAACCGTAATCTTAATCTCATTAACATTAATGGTTCAGATGTTAGTGGTTTAACCAGAAATAACACAAAACATCTTAGAGGCTTTGTAGTAGCAGCGTTAAGAATGGGAAATCTTCTTAGAACAACCGCTATGGACAATTCTTTGTTTATGAAAATATCTCTTCTTAAAGATGGCGAGATTCAACATATTGAAGATGGCTGGACTCAAGATAATATTCCACCACCCTTAGGATTGGAGATGACGTTTCCTATCGTTGCTTTTGGCAAGGTCTTTGCCTTGACTGTATATTCAAGCGATGAGTTTATGACACTTTACCCTAAATGGTATGCAATATTAGCTGCTATTGCAGGTATAGTGATTACTATTGCGATTGTTTTTGTAATTCTTATCTCCATTCGTAGTAGAGAGAAGTTAGAGACTCTTGTTCTAAAACGGACAGTAAAGTTGAATGAGAGCGAGTCGATGCAGAGGATTCTGCTTGATAACCTTCCTGTGGGAGTTGTTATTTTAAATCCTGAAAACCATACTATAGAGCGGATAAACCACTATGTTGCAAATATGTTTGGCAACTCTGCTGAACACCTTGTTGGAAGGCGTTGTAATTCAATTATCTGCCCAGCAAAAGAGTTTTACTGCCCTGTGCAAAACCCAGATAGAGAGTTTTATAACGCAGAACAGGAGATGTTAAGATATGATGGTAGCGTTATTACAATTCTTAAAACAGTTCAATGGATTGAGATTAATGGTAAAAGAAAAATTCTTGAGTGCTTTGTCGATATCTCTGATCGTAAAGTTGCTGAAGAGTCTCTTTTAGAGACTAATAAGCAGCTTGAGGAGGCAATAAATAGAGCCAACAAAATGGCTGTTGAGGCACAGATGGCAGATATTGCCAAAAGTGAATTTTTAGCAAATATGAGCCATGAAATTAGAACTCCAATGAATGGAGTAATAGGAATGGCAGGGCTTCTACTTGACACAGAGCTTAACTATGAACAACGCAGATATGCTGAGATTGTGCGGTCAAGTGCAGAGTCTCTTCTTAGTATTATCAACGATATTTTAGATTTTTCCAAAATTGAGGCAAAAAAACTTGATCTTGAGATGTTTGATTTTGATCTCTTATCACTACTTGAGGATTTTTCTGCCATTTTTGCTATACGTGCTAATGAAAAAGGGCTTAAATTTTTCTGCAATGTTGATTCAGATGTTCCAAATAGGCTTTGTGGTGATCCCGGAAGAGTTCGCCAGATTCTTACTAATCTAACTGGAAATGCAATAAAATTTACAGATCAAGGTGAGGTGTTGATTCATGTCTCTTTAGATAGAGAAGAGCCTTTCACTAATAGCCAATCACAGAGTCGTAGCTCCCTTATAGAAGAGAAAAGTGTGATGTTACGATTTTCTGTAAGTGACACTGGTATCGGTATTCCTGAGGATAAACTTAGCATGGTATTTGAAAAGTTCAGTCAGGTAGATAGCTCCACTACAAGAAAATATGGTGGCACAGGTCTTGGTTTAGCAATCTCAAAGCAGTTAGCAGAACTTATGGGAGGAGCTATAGGTGCAAAAAGTGAGGAGGGTAAAGGCTCTAAGTTTTGGTTCACTGCCTGTTTTATTAAACAGATAGAAGATAGAGTCTCCTCTATTAAAGAACTCTCTTTGGATAAACAAGATAAAATAGAAATAGATGTAAAAGAAAACAGTTTTGCAGATAGAGATGCGAGAATTTTACTTGTTGAGGATAACATCACAAATCAAAAGGTTGAACTTGCAATTTTAAAGAAATTGGGATTAGCAGCAGATGCTGTTGCAAATGGGGCAGAGGCTGTTAAATCTATTGAAACTTTACCTTATGATCTTGTATTTATGGATATTCAGATGCCAGTAATGGATGGATTTGAGGCAACTCGACAGATACGAAATCTTGAAGAGCAGAGGCAAGAAGATTTAGCTTTAGATGGTTTAGAAGATGAATATTTTCAAATTGAAAATCGCTCTATTCCTATAATAGCCATGACTGCTCATGCTATGCGAGGAGATCGAGAAAAGTGCCTCCAAGCTGGTATGAATGACTATATATCTAAACCAGTCTCTCCTGATGCTATTGCATCAATTTTGGAGAGGTGGCTTCCTAAAAAGACGGTAATAAAGAGAAACATGCTTAAAAATCAACAAATTCAAATTCAAAATCAATCTAAAAATAAGATAGATGAGGAGCAAAACAGCTCTTTTTCTAATTATTACAAGTTAGAGATAGATAAAAATAAGATACCAATTTTTGATAAAGCTGGCTTTATGGAACGAATTATGGATGATGAAGAGCTTGCGGTTACTCTTCTTGATGTTTTTATTGAAGATATTCCAGAGCAGATAGATCTTCTAAAAGAGTATGTAAATTCAGCGGATAACGAGAAAATTGAGCGTCAGGCACACTCTATAAAAGGAGCTTGTGTTAATATTGGCGGTGAAGTTATGCGATTAGTTGCATACAATATGGAAAAAGCTGCTAAAGATGGTAATATGGATATAGTTAAAGAGCTTATGGTGGAGTTGGAGTCACAATTTGAGCAGCTAAAAAAAGCTATTCTATATTCTAAAAGAGCTATTTAAAATCGCTAATTGCATTGATAATAATGCACTCTTATGTATATAAAAACTTCCGTCTTAATTATTGCGATCCAATAAACCACGTTTGTAACTTAACCATAAAAACAGAAAATATTAATTTTTAGATAAGGATAGTTATATGAATCGAGCATACTCAATAGATAACAGCCAACCCGCAATTAATAACTCTAATATCACTATTCTTATTGTTGAAGATGAACCAGCTATACTAAAACTAAATAGACTTATGCTTCAAAGGGATGGTTATAGAGTACTTTCAGCCTCTTTACCTTTAGAAGCTATAGAAATTGTACAAAATTATGAAGGCAAAATAGATATTCTTATAACAGATGTTGTAATGCCTCAGATGGATGGAGTCAAACTTGCTGATAAGATTATATCGATCCAACCCGATATTAATGTGTTGTTTGTATCTGGATATGCAGCAGATGTTATTAGTGATCATGCAAAAAGTGGGAAAAATATCAACTTTATTCAAAAGCCATTTTCAAAATCAGAACTTAATAAAAAACTTAAAGAGATGCTATATTAATTGGGGTTTGATAAAAACTTTGGAGCAACTAAAATGATTTATATTGATTTGATTCTTAACCTCTCTTTGCTGGTATCTTTTAGCATTGTCTCTGGATTTATTGATCGACACTGTAAAATAGCAAGATTAAATCCTAATTTTGCTTTAACTCTTCAAGGGCTTCTATTTGGTAGTGCTGCTGTTCTTGGCATGATGCGTCCTTTAAACCTTGGACCTGGTCTTATATTTGATGGACGATCTGTAATGGTGAGCCTTTGCACACTCTTTTTTGGTCCATTAGCTGGAGCTATTGCCTCTATATTACCTGCTTTATGGCGTATCTCTCTTGGAGGGGCAGGAGCGATAACAGGTGTGTTGGTAATCTGTTCATCTTTTATAATAGGAGTTGTTGCGCACTTTTATTTTAAACCTGAATCTAAATCTCTCTCTCTATATAACCTATATAGCTTTGGCTTTATTGTCCATATAGCGATGCTTGCAATGATGTTTACCCTTCCACAAGGTTCTGGCATGGGCGTTGTGATAAAAATAGGTGTTCCGGTTATGCTTTTTTATCCTATTGCCACAATCCTTAGTGGAAAGATTTTATCAGATATTATTGATTCACGCAGGCAGATATGTGAGCTTGAAAATAGTCAAGGGCTACTCACATCTGTTATTAACTCTATTTACGATATAGTTTTTTTCAAAGATTTAAATGGCATCTATTTGGGGTGTAACAAGGCATTTGCAGACCATTTAGGGCTTTCACCTGAAGAGATTGTGGGAAAAAATGATTATGCTCTCTACAGTAAAGAGCAGGCAGATGGTTTTAGGGCAAATGACAAAAAGAGTCTTGAGTTGATGTCACCTCGCCAGAATGAGGAGTGGATATCCTATCCTGATGGACGAATAAAGATGATTGATACTCTTAAATCACCGATACTTGATTCAAAAGGAAAACTTATAGGGGTAATAGGGGTAAGTCGCGATATAACCGAATCTAAAAAGATATCAGAACTTCACGAGTTTTTAGCACAAACCAGCAGCAGAGTAAGAGCTAATAGTGATTTTATAGATATTCACTCTGATGAAACTAAGAGCTTTGATTCAACTGAAGAGAGTAGTAGTAGTGATACAACAGATAGAAGTATTACTATACCTTTTTTCAACTCTCTTGCTAAATACCTTGCCAAAACTTTGGAGATGGATTTTGTCTGTATTGATAGGCTTGAAGGAGATGGATTAAGTGCAACCACACTTGCTATATGGTGTGACGGACATTTTCAAGACAATGTAAGCTACTCTCTAAAAGATACACCTTGTGGTGAAGTTGTAGGTAAATCTGTATGTTGTTTTCCAGCAAACGTCTCTCAACTTTTTCCTAATGATAAGGTTCTTCAGGAGCTTAGAGCTGAAAGCTATGTTGGTGTAACCCTTTTTAGCCATACTGGGGATCCAATTGGTCTTATTGCTGTTATCAGCAGAAAACCGCTACAAGATCGTGCTATTGCAGAGTCTATTTTAAAAATAGTTGCAGGTCGTGCCTCAGGAGAACTGGAGAGGCTTGAAACCCAAGCTGAACTTATAGAGAGTGAGCGAAATTACAGACTGCTTCTAAATACAATGCAAGAGTCTCTATCTGTAATTGATATTGATGGAAACTTTATTTTTGTAAATGATAAGGCTTCAAAAAACATAGCTGGAGACAATACAGTTAAAATGGTTGGGAGAAATATAAAAGAGTTTATCTTGACAGAGCAGGCAGATTACCTAATCCAGCAATATAGAAAAGTTATCTCCAATAAAGAGACTATTGAGCAAGAGATTATGTTATCTCTATCTGGAAAGGATAAGTGGTTTATAAATACTCTCCAGCCAATTGAGTTTGGCTCTCAAAAAATAGAGTCAGTGCTCTCTATGTCTCTTGAAATAACTAAACACAAACGAACAGAGTCAGAAAAGGAGCAACTTCAAGGGCAGCTTTTGCACGCTCAAAAGATGGAGTCAGTGGGAAGGCTTGCAGGAGGTGTTGCACACGACTTTAATAATATGCTTGGTGTTATTCTTGGAAACGTTGAGCTTGCTATAGACTCTGCTGAAATTCCATACGATATCTACAACTACCTTAAAGATATACAAAAAGCGGCACAACGATCTGCAGAACTTACACATCAACTGCTTGCATTTGCAAGAAAACAGACTATCTCCCCAGTAGAGCTTGATCTAAATAGTACTGTTGAAAGTATGCTTAAAATGGTCAAAAGGCTGATAGGCGAAGATATTGATCTTGTCTGGATGCCAGGGGCAAATATATGGAGTATAAATATGGATCCATCACAGATCGATCAGATACTTGTAAATTTGTGCGTCAACTCTCGTGATGCTATTTCTGATGTAGGTAAAATAACTATTGAAACTGGAGTGAAAATCTTTGATAAAGCCTACTGTGATAGCCATTATGGATTTATTCAAGGCGAATATTCAGTGCTTGTTGTTAGTGATAATGGCTGTGGCATGGATAAAGATACTATTGAAAATATATTTGAACCATTTTTCACTACCAAAGAGATGGGCAGAGGTACAGGTTTAGGACTTGCTACAGTCTATGGTATTGTAAAGCAAAATAACGGTTTTATAAATGTTTACAGCGAACGTAATCAGGGAACTACCTTTAGAATATACTTTCCTCGTTATAAAAAAAGCGGAGAAGATATCAATCAACAAAACTCTATGCAGTCAGTTGAGTATGGCAATGAAACAATACTGCTTGTTGAAGATGAAACATCAATATTAAAGTTGACAAAGCTGATGCTTGAAAAGCAAGGGTATGATGTTATAGCTGCCCAGACACCACAAGAGGCTATAAAATTGGCAAAAAATCACTCTGGAAATATAGAACTTCTTATGACCGATGTAGTAATGCCAGAGATGAATGGTCGTGAACTTGCAGAAAATATAATCTCAATTTACCCTGATATCAAAAAGCTATTTATGTCTGGCTACACAGCTAATGTAATTGCTCATCATGGAGTGCTTGATGCAGGTGTCAATTTTATTCAAAAACCATTCTCAAAAAGAGAACTATCTGCAAAGGTAAGAGAAGCTCTTTCAAGAATTTAAAATTCATCAAGGTAACTTAACATGCTAAAACTTGCAGGACACACTATTAATTTTATCCTATTGATGCTCACTATTGCTCTTGTTATCCCACTTCAAACAGCATTAGCTCTTAACTCATCACAAACTGATAATCTTCTTACCATTGATGAGAAGGCTTGGTTAGAACAACACCCTATCTTAAAAGTAGGAGGACCAAAATCTTTTCCACCATTTGCGTTTTTTGATAATAATGGAGAGCCACAAGGAATTGCTTACGATTACCTTGCTCTTATGATGGGTCAATTTGGTGTTAAGTTAGAGATTAAGAACGCTATGCCTTGGACAGAAGTTCTAAGCAAAGCCCAATCAAAAGAGATTGATATTGTTTCGTGTGTGGCAAAAACTCCTGATCGTGAAAAATTTTTGAGTTTTTCAGAGCCATATCTCTCATTTCCTTTAGTTATCATAAGCAGAAGAGACAGCCAGTTTATTGGTGGGCTTAATGATTTAAGAGGGGTAAAGGTGGCAATGGTTAAAAAAAATGTTGTCTATGAGTGGTTAAATAGAGATGGTATTGAGGTTATCTACCATTTTGAAGAGTCTGCCCTTGAGTGTATTAAAGCTGTATCATCAGGAAGAGCTGAAGCGTATATTGATAATTTGGCAAGTGCCACCTATTTTATTGAAAAGTATGGTTTAAGTAATCTTAAAGTTGCTGCTCCCACTAAATACCATAACTATGATCTCCACTTTGCTATAAGACAGGATTTCCCTCAATTGGTATCTATTATCAATAAATCTCTAAATAAACTCACTAAAGAGCAACACACAGGGATTCGCAACAGATGGCTCTCTGTTCGGTATGAGTATGGAATAACTCCTCAGGAGGTAAAAAAATGGGGTGTAATTCTTGGAGTTCCTCTATTAGCTGTCATTGCAGTTATAATACTTTGGAATAGACGACTTAAAAGTGAGATAGCTCAACGTAAAAGTGTTGAAGATGCTTTAAAAGAGAGCCAGAGACGTTATCGTGAAATTTTTGAAAATAGCAGAGATGGCTTTGTATTTATTGACACAGAAGGGAGACTTATTACTGCTAATCAGGCATATTGCAATATGTTGGGGTATAAATTAGATGAACTTAAAGAAAAAGATAATATTCATGATCTTACCCCTGCACACTGGAGAGAGTGGGAGATGCAAGAGATATACGAAAAACAGTTAATTAAAGATGGCTATTCTGGTATTTACAATAAAGAGTACATCAGAAAAGATGGTACCATATTTCCTGTTGAGATACAGGCATACGCTTTTTTTAATGGAAATAGCTATCCAAACTATATATGGGCAATAGCAAGAGATATAACTACAAGAAAATTTGCAGAAGAGGAGCGAGAAAGGCTCTTGGTGCAGTTAAATCAGGCTCAAAAAATGGAGTCAATAGGCAGACTTGCAGGAGGTATAGCTCACGATTTTAACAATATGTTAGGAGTTATTTTAGGGCAGGCAGAGCTTGCTATGACTCAAGTTGATAATAAAGAGCAGCTTAAACATAAACTTACACAGATTCGTAATGCAGCTGAGCGTTCAGCAAACTTAACCCGCCAGTTGCTTGCCTATGCTCGAAAGCAGATTATAGTTCCAAAAGTGCTTGACCTTAACGAAACAATTGAGGGTATGTTAAGAATGTTAAGAAGCCTTATGGGAGATAGTATAGAGATTGTGTGGCTTCCCGGAAATGCTCTTTGGCAAATTAAAGTTGATCCTTCTCAAGTTGATCAGATAATGACAAATCTTTGTGTAAATGCTAAAGACGCTATTTTTAATCTTGGTAAAGATAGTGGTAAAGTCATAATAGAGACTAAAAATATCTCTTTTGATGATGACAACTGCTGTATAAATACCGGTTTTCTTGCTGGAGATTACGTTCAACTTGCAGTAAGTGATGATGGCTGTGGTATGGGAAAAGAGACGGTTGATAAAATTTTTGAACCATTTTTTACTACCAAAGAGTTTGGAAAAGGTACTGGGCTTGGTCTTGCTACAGTGTATGGTATAGTAAAACAAAATAGGGGATTTATAAATGTTTATAGTGAAACTAATATGGGAACAAGTTTTAAAATATACCTGCCAAAATATAATAATAATTATGAATCGTAATGACGAGAGGCAAATTTCTTTAATATGATAAATAGTTTTGTACAGTATATTGAGCTTTCAGAGCCGATACTTGGTAACAATACAGCAGATGTGGAGAGGCTTAAATTGGCTTTAAAGAGGAGTATTAGAGCCAATGCTAATAAAAATCAAATCGTATCTTCTGAAGATAAAGATTGTAATTGGGGAAAATTGGTTGATATAGATACGCTCTACTTTCCAACACTTCTTGCAAAGAAGCTCCCTTTGAAACTTCGTCAGTACAATTATAAGGTAAAGGTTGTGCTTTTTAAAAGCTCTATTGGGTGGCAAATTTTAGATGTTCTTGAACCAGATAGAACCAAACCTCTATTTGGAGTTGCAGTTGATCTTGGAACTACACGTGTTGTAATCCGTCTTATCAACCTTGAAAATTTTACATCTTGTGGAGAGATAAGTTTTGACAATCCGCAAGCAAAGATTGGACCAGATATCCTTACACGAATCCACCATACTCGAACAGATGCAGGATTAAGAGAGCTACAGCAGCTTGTCATCTCCTCAATTAACGAAAATATACAACATATCTGTTGTAGTTACAAAAAAGATAATATCTCTTCTGATGCTATCTATCTGCTTACAGTTGCTGGAAACAGTGCTATGACTCATCTGTTTCTTGGAATTGATCCATCATTTTTAATACGCGAACCATATATTCCAGCAGTTAATGTGCCTGAACCTCTTTATGCCCACGAGCTTGGTATTGAGATCAATCTGCGTGGTATGGTCTATCTATTTCCCAATATTGGTTCATATTTTGGTGGAGATCTCATCTCTGGAATACTCTTTGCTCAACTGCACAAAAAAGATGCACCTTGCATAATGGTGGATGTTGGAACAAATGCTGAAGTTGTTGTTGGTTATCGAGAGTGGCTTATTGCCTGTGCAGGTGCAGCGGGTCCTGCTCTTGAAGGTGGTATTAGCGATATGGGTATGACTGCAAAAGCGGGTGTAATTGATAAAATAGACATTGATCTTGAAACAGACGAGCTTGCGTTCCACACAATTGACGATAAACCACCAATTGGTATTTGCGGCTCTGGTATGATCGATTTAGCAGCAGAGCTTTTTCTATCTGGTATGTTGGATATACGTGGTAAATTGGTTCCTGAACGGTGTAAAGATAGATATTTAGAAAAAGATGGAGTTGGCTATTTTCTTGTAGCAGATGGAGATTGTGGGGCTATAGTACTAAGTCAAGTTGAGATAAACTCACTTACAAGCTCTAAAGCTGCTATGTACTCCATTCTTCAGGTGATTATCGAAAAGACAGCGGGCTTGCAGTTTAATGATCTTGAGAAATTTTATGTGGCAGGCACGTTTGGTTCTTTTATAAATCCAAAATCTGCAATATCAATAGGTATGCTGCCTGATCTCCCATTAGATAGGTTTGAGGTGCTTGGCAACTCCTCACTTGAAGGTGCGGCAAAGCTTCTTGTCAATCCTGATGCTTTTGATGAGATTGAGCAGATAAGGCAGGCGATAACCTATATTGAACTTAACGTGAATCAGGAGTTTATGAATATATTTAGTGGAGCAAAATTTTATCCGCATACAGACACTTCACGATTTCCGTCAGTAAAAATTGGAAAACAGTAGGTTTTAAATATCGTAACCTTTTCCAAGAGGTAAAACTGCCTCAAATTTTGCCAACTCATCAATGGGAATATGACACATAATTCTGTGCGAACCTTTGCCATACTGCCATGGGGGAGATTTTTGTTCGCATATTTTACCATTATCCGGAAGAAGAGATCGTCTTGGGCAGCGTGTATGAAATCTACATCCAGATGGTGGTTCTATTGCACTTGGTACATCACCTGATAATCTAATAAATTTACGCCTCGATAACTTAGGATCAGGTATTGGCACTGCTGATAGAAGAGCCTCTGTGTATGGATGATATGGGGGGGGATAAATTCTTCTGACAGAACCAAATTCAACAATCTGTCCAAGGTACATAACTGCAACATAGTCGGAAATAAAACGGACAACGCTTAAATCGTGGGCAATAAAGATAAGTGTTGTGCCAAGCTCCTCTTTTATCTCATTAAGAAGATTTAGCACAGCAGCCTGTACAGAGACATCAAGTGCAGATACAGGTTCATCACATATAACCATACTTGGCTGGCTTGCAAGTGCTCTTGCAATACCAACTCTTTGCTTTTCTCCTCCGCTTAGCTGTCTTGGGTATCGGCTATAGTAATATGTGTCTAATTTAACGGCTTTTAGAAGTCTCTCTACCTCTGCTTGAATATCTCTTGAAGGAACAGTTCTAAATCTTTTTATGGGACGAGCGATCTGTTGCCCAACTGTAAATGATGGGTTTAAAGTAGAGTCTGGATTTTGAAACACCATCTGAAGAGAACGAATAAGAATTTGACTTCTGGCAGCAACTGGCACAGTAAGGTCAAATCCTATAAGCTCTGCCTTACCTCCTGATACCTTTTCAAGTCCCACAAGTCCTTTAACTAATGAGCTTTTACCACACCCTGATTCTCCTACAATTCCGAGAACTGAACCTTTTGGCACAACTATAGAGACATCGTCAACAGCCTTGACATATCGTTTCTCTTCAAGTCCTAAGGCGCTTCTGATTGAGCCTGAATTGTGTTCATAGTAAATTTTTATATTTTTAACTGTTGCAAGATTATCAACTTGTGCAATCTCTATTGATTTGTATGTAAGATTATCACTATTGACTTGTGTGTCAGAGCATACATCATTTGAACAGTTAGATTCAAGAATTTGCCTGTTTCCTCTTGTGTAGTCGGTCATACTTGCTAAAAGGGTTTTATCACCTAAAAAACAGCGAGTCTGGTGCTCTTCTGAAATAGTTATAAGTTCAGGGTGGGTTGTACGACATCTATTTTGAATACCTTGAGACTCCATCCATTCGCATCTTGGGGAGAATATACATTTGTCTGTAGTTCTTTCAGATGGGTGGGGCACTCTCCCTCTAATTGACCAGAGACGAGAAAATGAGAGATCGTCAGTAAGATTTGGCACACAGCAGAGCAGTCCGCGTGTATATGGATGTGCTGGAGTATCAAATATGGTCTGAATTGGTGCTTTTTCGACCATTTCACCTGCATACATAACACAAAGTTTATCACTTACCCTTGCAACAACTCCAAGATTATGCGTGATAAATATAATACCTGTATTGAAATCTTTTTTAAGGTCTTCTACAAGATCAAGAACAGCAGCTTCAACTGTTACATCAAGTGCAGTGGTTGGCTCATCCATAATAAGAAGGGATGGGCTATTTAACATTGCCATTGCTATTACAACTCGTTGTTGTTGACCACCTGAAAGCATGTGCGGGTATCGTTCCATAACATTGGCAGGGTCTGGCATATATACCCGTTCAAGCATGGATATGCTTTTATTCCATGCCTCTTTTTGAGTGATATTATTGTGTGTGGTCAAAACTTCCGCAAGCTGAGTTCCTATTTTTAAAGAGGGATTTAGAGCCTGCATTGGGTCTTGATAGACCATTGAGATATTGTTGCCTCTTATCCTTCTAAGTTCTGCTTTTGGCTTTCCTACTAACTCCTGCCCCATGAACTTGATGCTTCCTTTTGACACTCTACCGTTAGATCCAAGAAAATCGAGAATACCAAAGGCAATAGTGCTTTTACCGCAGCCAGATTCTCCGACCAGTCCAACTGTCTCTCCCTGTTTTACTGTAAAATTTACACCTTGAACAGCAGGGATCTCTCCTTTTCGTGTTTTATATGATATGGCAAGCTCTTTTACCTCAAGAACAGGAGTGGCTTCATCTAAATTCTGGTTGTTCATATCAGATTACCTTTTGTACCATAGGTTGTTTATATGGAAGTTAACAGACGCATCACGCTCTGTCTCTCTTACCTTTTTTATCATTATAGTATCGGGATAGTATTGAGCTTTAACCATTAACTTCCTAATCTTTCGGATTGAGGTATTAATTTACTTTAGCATATTAGCTATTTTACTATTGGTACCTCATGGACTCTTCTCTGAGACCATCTGCAAGGAGGTTTAAGCCCACAACAAGCGATGCAATAGCAAGTGAAGGCCACAAAGATGCCCAAGGTGTACCCATGAGGATAAACTCTCTGCCCTTTGCAACCATGCTTCCCCAATCTGGAGAGGGTGGAGGCATACCAAGCCCAAGAAAGCCAAGAGTTCCCATTGCAAAAATGGCATAACCAACCCTTAGCATTGCATCGATAATAATAGGTCCTTTTGCATTAGGCAAAATCTCCATAAAAAGAATATATAAAAGTGTCTCTCCTCTTGTCTCTGCTGCCCTTACATAATCTCTTGTCTTTATGTCAAGAGTTAGACTTCTTACTAAGCGGGCAACTCCGGGAGTTCCTACGATAGCAATTGCTATAACCACATTAACTGCTGATGCTCCAAGAGCTGCAACTATAATAAGGTATAGAAGAATTACAGGAATTGACATCATAGCATCAAGAAGACGCATTATTATCTCATCTGCCCAACCTCCCTTATATCCACTTATTAAACCTAAAGAAGAGCCACATATAAGTGCTGCAATAACTCCCCATATAGCAGTTCCTCCCGGAATCCATAAGTTTTCGCTAATAGGCATTATTATCAGCACTATTCTGGCTCCATGAGCAAGGCGTGACCAGAGATCTCGTCCAAGTTCATCTGTACCTAAGGGGTGTTCAAGTGATGGACCTTGATTAGCTGCTTTCCAATCCTGCTCTGTAGGACTATAAGATGTAATATAAGGGGCAAGGAGTGCTACAACTACCCAGAACAGAACAAGTACAAGACCGGTTAGAGCAGTTTTTGATGAAAAAAGGATAAAAAGGCTCTCTTTTAGCTTTTTAGAACCAAATTTTCTCTCTGTTATTTTTGGGGAGTCATCCATAATGTTATCCCTTTTTGAATAGATATAAATGCCATTTACGAGCAGAAGTAAAACTTTAAAGATAATTATATTTACGAATACCTTATTCTTGGATTCAAGAATGTATATAGCACATCAGCAAATAGTTGTGTGCCAACAGCCAGTAGAACCATGATCATTGTACCAGCTTCAATTGCGTTAATATCTTTATAAAGAGCTGAATCAAGAAGGTATTGTCCAAGACCAGGGTAACCAAACACCACCTCCACAATAACAATTCCACCCATAAGCCAGTTTACATGGAGCATAATTACGGTAATTGGTGCAATAAGGGCATTTTTAGCAGCATGACGAAAAATTACTTGCCAAAATGGAATCCCTTTTAGAAACGCAGTTCTTATATATGCAGATTTCATAACTTCAGCCATGCTTGCACGAGTTATTCTTAGCACATAGCCAAGCTCTATAAGAGTAAGGGTAAGAACAGGAAGGATGAGCATATCTGGTCTCTCCCATGGAGCTTTTTCGCCAAATACTGAGGCTCCGGGAACAAGTCCAAGCCAATGCGACATTATCAAAATAAGAAATATACCAGTAGCAAACTCAGGGATAACAGAGAAAATCATACCGGCAATTGAGAGAAATCTATCTTGAAAAGAGCCCTCTTTTATACCAGCAGCCATGCCAAGCAAAAGTGCAAGTGGCATTACGACAACAAAAGCTATTCCTGCAAGCACTACAGAGTTTCTAAGGCGAATAAAAAGGCTCTTTTCTACAGGTCTGCCAGTTCTTAAGGATACACCAAAATCGCCGCGTAAAAATCCCTTTTTAAGAGGGATATAGCTTTGCGGACCTCCTGTGCTTTTAATCCAACCTGTACCTACAACAAAATCCCATACCTCATTTGAAGCACCTTTTACCCAGAGAACAGCGTGGTTATTTCTATCAACTCCCCAAAACATATAGCTACCATCTTTAGCCTTCTGCCAACGTTCGTTGTCTTTACGAGTTTCAATGGTATTGCCAGCAAGATCGTCAGATTTTCTTACATAAACTATTATGTCTTCGCCTTCCAAACTCCAACGCATCAAAGTGTTATTTTCACCCTTTGCCCACCACTCCTGAAATCCTGCGGAAGTTTCAATTCGTTGGAGCTTAAAACCGCATTTGCTCTCTGCGGCACGATCGCTTCCCATGAGCCAAAACCAATATCTTTGGAATAGTGGTTTGTCTAAGCCCTGTTGTGCTAAAAACGACGCCTCCTGCTCTGGTGTGATAAATGCTCCAAGAACATTTTTCGCAATATTTCCGGGAGAAGATTCGACAATAATAAAAACTGCAATAGATACCAAAAACATTGTGAGGAGAAGAAGAAAAAATCGTCTGATGATAAATTTTGCCATAAGCCTTTATATCCTTACAAGGATGTAGAGACGCATGGCTTATACGTCTCTACTCCCATATAGATTCGTTATTCAAACGTTATCAGGCATTAACCCAAAATTCGTCAAGTTTTAGATAGAGACTTGGATGAGATACAACACCTTGAACACGCTTTGATGCAATTGTCCAGACATTAATCCAGAATGCTATTGCAGCAGAACCTCTCTCTTGCTGGATTTTTTCGAGCTGACAGAATATTTTTCGTCTCTCTTCAACATCAAGGGTTCCATTAGCTTTGGTGAGTAGCTCAGAAAACTCCTTATCAACCCAACGAGACTCGTTCCATGGGGCAGGAGATCCTTTATCATCTGCAACATAACCAAGATTGAGAACCATTGTGCCAAGTGGACGATGTGCCCATGTTGTTATTCCTAAATCAACCTCTGTCCACTTCTCCCAATATTGTGAGTTTGGCATGGTTTGAATGTTGATTCTAAATCCTGCTGGTAAAGCGTCCTCTTTTAGAATTTCAGCGTATCTGACAATCTCTTTCCAGCCACTTCCTACTGCAAGATTCACATCTAAGCCGTTTGGATATCCTGCCTCTATAAGTAGCTTTTTCGCCTTTTCTGGATCATATTTAGGTGTTTCAATAGGACAATATTCAGGGTGTTTCTGGCTAACATGGACATCTTGCCCTACCATTCCCTGACCAAAATAGGCAAGTTGGAGTATCTTTTCACGATTTTGACACAGTTTGAGTGCTTGGCGAACTTTGTTATCTGACCAAGGCTTCATATCTACTCTCATTCTTAAAACTCTTGTCTGGTTGGTAGGAACAGGATAGACATTTACCTTAGGATCGTCTTTGAGAGCTTGATAGACTTCTGGACCACTTTGATCGCCTAAATCAATCAGATCAATCTCGCCACTCTTCATTGCAGCTATCATAGGAGACATCTCTGTGCCCATATCTACAAACTCAATAGTATCAAGATAAGGAAGAAGTTGACCATCTGCACCTTTTTTCCAATAGTCATTTCGCCTGGTGAGGACGCAGCGTTCTCCTTCAACAAACTCTTTGAGAATATATGGACCCGTGCCATGAGGAGCTTTTATAAAATCACCTTCAAAGGTACGATGATTTAATACCATTGCTGGATAGTGGAAGAGGTGTTCTGGCACTCCGATTTCAGGGGTCTTTAGATGGAGAATAACCTTATAATCAGATGCTCTTTCAATACCTGTAACGTCAAGGTAGCCTTCTAACATTCCAAGCATTGAAGAGCCGACATTTTTATCAAGCCACTGCTTAAATGTAAATATTACATCGTCAGCATTGAACTCATCTCCATTGCTGAACTTAATCCCTTTTCTGGCATTGAGTGTCCATGTTTTAAGATCAGCACTTGGCTCCCAGCTTTCAAGCAAATATGGGTGGGTGATGTTGTTTTCGTCTGTATAGCTCATATACTCTGCAACTTGACGAAGTTGATTGGTCGGGGCAATCCATGAGAACTGTGCTGGGTGGGTAACTTTATGAACTGGAGCTGCAATACGAATTTTTCCTCCACGCTTCACTGTACCGGCAGATGCACTTAATGGAAATGCAAGCCCTGCCATCTGACCTGCGGCTGTGGCAGACAATCCAAGCAGAGTCGCAAATCGGATAAATTCACGTCTGCTCATCTTACCTTTTTCATAGTCACTTTTTAAATCATGTACTGCGGGATGAATGTTTAAGCCCATCTTTTCCTTCCTCCAATTGTTTTGTTTATTTACATTGACATAAGACTCCAAATACAGGTACTGCAACTATATGTTTCATTTCTAAAGAGTTCTAAAAAAGGACAAACCATAAAAAATCATTTTTATCAATATTTTCAGGAATTTTGGTCTAAATTGTGATTTTTTATAGCATAATGAATTATAATTTTCAAACACTTATTTGTAAGATAAAATAGCAGATAGTAGGTATTGATATCTTGATTAGAAAATTTTGATATATTAGATTAGGTAGTGATATCAATATATAGACTCTTTATTTATACTGCATTTATACTGCGTTTATGCCACCTTACTTTCAAAATAGTTGTTTGCTCTATTTTCCATTGAAAAATAAGAACGTTTGGTATAGAAAAGGTCTGGTATAATAATATGTTTTTATAAATTATATAATTATTATAACGATTGTATTATTGTTACAGCTACTGGTGATTATTGTGGTCAGATAAATAGGCTGTGCTGTTTAAAATTATGGCTTGAGGCAGACGATGATTTCTAAATATGACGGACGATAATTTTGGAAAACCAAGTATGATAGATAACGGTAAAAATACTATACTGGTAGTTGATGACGAAGATGGTATTCTTGAGATTACACAGGAGTACTTTGAGAGGCGAGGTTACAATGTCTATACAGCAAGCAATGGTATTGAAGCTATTAAGGTCATTGAATCTGTAAAAATAGGCTGCTGCTTTACAGATATCAATATGCCTGAAATGGATGGACTTGAGCTTGCAGAACAGATAAGACGCATTGACAATACCCTTCCTGTTATTGTTATGACAGGTTACCCCTCTTTAGAAAATACCATAAGAACCTTGAAAAATGGTGTAGTAGATTATCTTGTTAAACCTGTAAACTTAGAGCAGATGGAGTTAAGTTTAAGGCGGATAATGAGAGAGAGGGGACTTTTTGTTGAAAATCTAATACTTAGAGAAGAGATTGAGCGAAAAGAGCGTTTAAAAGGCTTAAATGATGAACTACTATCTCGTGTAGATGAGTTAAATACACTTAATCGTATCATGGAGGACTTCTCCGGGTCTGATTCTACATACGGTATCTTTAGTAGAGTTGTTTCACTTGGTATGGATGTAGTTAAGGCGGACAAAGTGAACTTCTATATCCACTCAGGCGATGAACTCTCTTTTATTCCAATAGCAAGCACAGATTTAGATGAGAGTCTATCAGGAGATATTTCCTCTCAACTTTGTAAATTCTTTATGGATGTTATTTCAGATGATAAGCCCTGTTTAGTTGGAAAAAATTGTGGTGTTGATGGGCTTCCAGACAATATACTCTCTTTTATAGTTGTACCTGTAAAAATTAGAGAAAAACCGTTTGGTGTAGTAACCGCATCTATTATGGTTGAATCTGGGGGTAGTAATAAATATAGTGCTCACTACTTTAGCGATAAAGATATCTATTACATGAGCTTTATCACCCAAAAAGCTGCATCAGCTATTGAAAATATCGCTTTGTATGAAAATATTTATGACAATCTCTTCTCTACACTCTATGCTTTTGTTGCTGCTCTTGAGGCAAGAGACTCATATACACGTAAACACTCAACTCGTGTGGCTGAAGTTTCATATACTATTGGAAAAACAATGGGTTGTTCTGAGGAAGAGTTGGATATTTTAAGTTTTGCAGGACAGCTCCATGATATAGGCAAAATTGGTATTAGAGATGATATCCTTTTAAAGCCGGGTAGGTTGACAGACGAAGAGTTTGAAAAGATAAAAGAGCATCCTGCAATTGGTGCAGATATTGTTGGTAAACTTGGGTTGTGGGAAAGAGAGCAAGATATTATAAGACATCACCACGAATACTTTAATGGTAAAGGATATCCTGATGGACTTAAGCAGTATGAGATTCCTAAACTTGCAAGAGTGCTATCTGTGGCTGATGCGTTTGACGCAATGTCCTCAGATAGAGCTTATCGAAAGAAAATGGAGAAAGAGAAAGTTGTCTCTATTATAAAGGAGTGTTCTGGCACTCAGTTTGATCCCGAGGTTGTCGAAGTTTTTTTAACTATTGTCGATGATGTTTGGCCCCACGATTTCTGATTTTTGATAAAAAGGTTTTTTTCCATGACTCAAATTGAAAATATCGGACGAAGACACCATACACGAGTCCAATTTTCCACACGTATTATATTGATCTACAGTGATAGAGAGATCGATATTACTGGTAACTCAACTAACTTGAGCGTTAAGGGACTATTTGTAAAGACTCAAAAAAAAGTTTCTCCCGGAGTTAAGTGTATGGTAAAAATTATCCTTTCAGGAGGAGTTGACGCTACTGAGCTTATTATTCACGCTAAGGTTGCAAGAGTTGATGAAGAGGGGATGGGCATTATATTTGACACTATGGATCTTGAAACTTATACCCATCTAAAAAATATTGTGCAGTATAACAGTGCCGAATAAGTTATATTGCATATTAAAAAATTGTCTAAAGTCAAAGCATGATGACTATTAAAACAATTTGAGGTACTAATTAATGGATGTCAAATTAATCAACCCTTTTATTAATGCAACATTAAACGTTCTTGAGACAATGGCTTTTATGAAGGTAAAGCCTGGAAAACCATATCTAAAAAAGGATAATGTTGCCAAAGGTGATGTTACTGGAGTTATTGGGCTAACTGGAGCTGCAAATGGCACAATATCAGTAACTTTTCAAGAAAAATGTATTCTTGCCATTGTCTCCAATATGCTTGGCGAAAAAATGGTACGTCTAAATGGAGATATTGCAGATGCTGTGGGAGAGTTGACAAATATGGTGTCAGGACAGGCAAGAAAAGAGTTAGAGGAGTTAGGAAGAACATTCAAAGCTGCTATCCCTTCTGTTATTATGGGGAGAGCACACAGTATTGCCCATTACACAAATGGTCCCAGAATTGCTATTCCATTTTATACCGATAATGGCGACTTTACCATAGAGGTCTGTTTTGAAAGATAGATATTTTTTCTGATAAGAGATTTTAAGGAGGCTTTAACCAATGAATACGTCGATAAAAGTGTTGATTGTAGATGATTTTGCAACCATGCGAAGGATTTTAAAAAATATTTTAAAACAGCTTGGTTTTAAAAATCTTCTGGAAGCTGACGATGGCACAACAGCAATGGAAACCCTTGAGAAAAATGATATTGAACTTATTATCTCTGACTGGAACATGCCTAAAATGACAGGACTTGAACTACTAAAGTGGGTAAGAGCAAATAAAAAATATGCAAAAACTCCTTTTCTCATGGTAACAGCAGAGGCTCAAAAACAGAATGTTATTGAAGCTGTGCAAGCTGGGGTATCAAATTATGTTGTAAAACCGTTCACTGCTGAAGCGATTTCAGAAAAATTAAAGAAGATACTAAAATAATGGAACTAAAATCTTCTAAAGATAAATTTTGCTGTAAAGAGATTGCTGGGGTAAGCGATGCTGTAAAGCAGGTTTTAAATACTATCAGAAAAGTTTCTGTTTCTGATGCTTCTGTTCTTATTACTGGCGAAAGTGGGACTGGAAAAGAGTTAGTTGCAAGAGCTATACACAATAACAGCCACAGAAGCAGAGAGCCAATGGTTGTAATAAACTGTGGTGCAATTCCAGGAGAGCTACTTGAAAGTGAGCTATTTGGGCACGAGAAGGGAGCTTTTACAGGTGCTCACAGGTCAAGAGTTGGAAGATTTGAATTAGCAGATAGAGGTACAGTTTTTCTTGATGAGATAGGAGATATGAGCCCTGATCTTCAAGTTAAACTTTTAAGAGCTTTGCAGGAGCGTAAGATTGAGAGGGTTGGTGGTACGACAACAACAAATATTGATGTAAGAATTCTATCTGCAACAAATAAAGACCTTGCAGCATCAATTACACAAGGCACATTTCGTGAAGACCTTTTTTATAGACTTAATGTTATTCCTCTTAAAGTTCCACCTTTAAGAGAGCGTATTGGTGATTTACCGATCCTTATCGACCATTTTCAAGAAAAGATCATACAGCGTACAAGTAGTTATAGTAGCTATACAAAAAAGATCTTTTCTGAAGAGGCGTTAGCTATTCTAAGCAGCTATAGTTGGCCCGGTAATGTCAGAGAGCTTGAAAATCTTGTTGAGAGGCTATCTGTCATGGTAGAGGATAATTTTGTTATGCCCTCTGATCTGCCTGAATATATTTCAAGGCAAACTCCGGCAGGATTAGATAAAACATCTGTTTTGAGTGTATTTCAAAATGGTATAGGCTTTAATGAGGCAGTAGATGAGTATCAAAGGAGTTTGATCCTTTATGCTCTTGAACAGACACACTGGGTAAAGGCAAGAGCAGCAGAGCTGTTAAAAATGAATCGCACCACGCTTGTGGAAAAAATTAAAAAAATGAATATTGAACAAGCACAAGAAGAGGAGTTTCTTTTTTTGTAATCTTGTTCAATTATAATTTAGTCTCATTAATTCTCTACGATACTCTTTAGCATATTACCGCACTTTTTTTACCCCCTTATTTTTTATCCCCTCTTCTATTTTAAGTTTTATTTTTATAAGGCATATATATTGCATTTATCAAGATAAGTTGTTTTTGTATTGTAAATCTGAATTTGATTGTAAAGGTGTAAAATGGCAGAGATGATAGTGCATTCCAAAAAGACTATATTAATACTATCTATGCTGTTCTGCGTAATCTCTCCTCTCAAAAAAGATGTTGCAAGAGGTGCAGAACTTAAAGGTATCTTTTCAGAGTATGGAAACTCAGAAATAAGGCTTCAGGTCACGGAAAAGATTAAGGGTAAAGTGATTATGGTTGATGATAAAGAGGTTCTCATTGCACTTAAAAATATTCGTCCTGCAAAAGGTATGACACATTTTTATAAAACAAATAATGCCATTCGCAAAATAGAGTTAGATGAGCTTCCCGGAAATGTGCTTGCAATTGTAGTTACAGGCAAAGTTCCCTTTAAATCAGTATCACACAGTTGGGATAAGAGCGGTTTAAATTTGACGGTAAGATTCAATCAAACTGCTATCAATAACCAAATAAAATCAAATAGTGCATCGCAATCATCCATCTCTTCTAAAAAAGAGCAGAGATACAAAGAGAGAAAAACTACCTCTAAATCGCCACCACCCAAAAAGAGCGATAGTTTAAGCAGCTCTTTAACAAAGCTAAAAGAGCCAACAATTACTTCTAAATCTGAGGATTTAAGTGGCAGTATAGCTTCAAAATTAGCTCCATCAACTGAACATATTAAATCTAAGGATGAGCCAATAAAGACCAAAGTAGAGAAGAAGGTTTATGGCACAAGAAAAAATCGTCTATCTGATATAGCTGGTGATGTAAGCGATATTATAGCTGAGGCAGATTTAATGTCTTGTAATGATAATGAGCTTAAAAAAGCCTACATGCTTATAAAACAGTCGCAGTGGCAAAATGCCTTTGATATTTTAGATGGCTATCTTGAAAAAGGTGGGGTTGAGTGTGTTGAGAGAGCTGATTTTCTTAAAGCATACACATTTTATAAAACCATACAAGATATTGAACCTAAGTTGACTAACAAAGACGATTTTGAGAAGTTATTTAAGGCAGAATCTCTTTTTCATAATCTTCTTGTCAATTGGCAATCCTCCTCTCTTACCCCATTTGCCCACGCATCTTTAGGGCTTATCTATGATAAATTAGGTAACAGTGCAGCTTCTGAAGGTCATTTCACCATTGTTGTTGATGAGTATAAATCATATTCTGGTTTACCAGAGGCACTCTACTACCTTGCAAAGATTTATGATGCAAAGGGAGATATAGATAAAGAGTATAACGATAGGGCTATTGAAAACTACAAAGAGGTTTTCAACAACTACTCAAAGAGTGTTTATGCTGTTGATGCAGGAGTTGGGCTTGGTAAAGCTCTTTTTAAGAAACTTCACTATATTGAGTCAAGAGATATTCTCACCTCTCTTGTAGAGAGCAATCCAGAAATTGTATATGATTCCCCAGAAGTTCTAAGAAGCATTGGTGAAGCTGAATATGCTTTACAAAACAGTATTCCTGCAAGAGAGAATCTAACCAGAGTTTATAATATGTTTGATGACATTAGCGATAAAGATATGGTTATGACAAAAGTTGGAGACACCTATTTTTACGAGAAAAATCTGGAACGGGCAAAAGTGGTTTATCAATTTGTTATGGATAAATTCCCCGGTACAGAGGGTTTTCTTGGAAGTGCTATGGGGATTGCTCTTTGCCTAAAAGATCGTTCAAAAATAGAAGAGATATATAATATGGTAAAGGCAGATTTTTCAGATCACAGGCTATCCAAAGTTGCTATGATGCGTCTTGCTGAACTATATTTTAACAACAAGGAGTATGAAAAATGTATAGAGGAGATTGAAAACCTTCTTGCTACTCACCCAACAGGGTTACGTTATGATGCTGTTAAACTTATGCAAAGTGCTTATGAATCTCTTTTTAGAGATAAATTAAAGGCTGGAGAGTATCCTGAAGTATTAAAGACTTATGAAGGGGCAAAAGTTCTGCTTGACAGGTTAGAGAGCCGCGAGATTTTTCTAACCACAGGTCTTGCCTATCTTGATGCCCATCTTTACGAACAGGCGTTTAATCAACTAATGGAGTCCTACAAACAGTTCCAACAGAGTGATAGACCTCTTGAGCTTTTATTTGGACTTGGTATCGCTATGGATGAATCTGGAAGAAGAGATGATGCTTTAAATGTTTTAAAGGCATATATAGAACGTGCAGAAATAGGACCAGATAAAGTTGCAGCTTATGTTCGTACAGGAGATATACTCTTTGATAAGGGAGAGTTGATCAAAGCTGCAAAAAATTTCAAAAGTGGCTATGAGTTGAGCAAAGATAGAGTGGAAAAGGGAAATATTTTAAGCCTTGAAGCAGAAGTTTACAAAAAGCTAAATGATTGGAAAAAAGTGTCAGAAATTTTTGAAAAAGCTGTAACAGAATATGTCTCTGCAACAGGAAAAAATTATGATCTTATTTCAGGAGCCTACAAATCACTTGGTAAATCCTATTTAGAGCAAAAGCTGTTTGTAAAAGCTGTGGATGCCTTTGATATGGCACTAAAAATATCTGATACTGGTGGATATAACTCTATTGATATTGTCTTTATGCTTGGTGATGCTTATCAAAAAGCCAATGTTCTTGAAAAGGCAAAAGAGGCATTTGAAAAGGTTGCTGGAGCTGAAGACTCTATCTGGTCACGTCTTGCAAAGGAGCGTTTAACCACATTGGCATTAGCTGAAAAAGTCTCAAGTTCGTAGAGGTAATTCTTATGGCTGAACATAGAGTTCTTATTATAGAGCACAATTTCAGGGAGCGGATGGAGATGACCCGTTTTCTTGAAGATTTTGGCTATAAAGTTGATGTTGTTCAAGATGGAACAAATGCAGAATTAGTTATAAATAAGACAGAGAGTGTTGATAGTATTGATAAAGATTTTTTGCTTGTAATTGCAGATATTGATACACCAGACTTTATTGCCCTTAACTTTCTTAAACTGGTTAAAGAGTTTAATCCATTAACTGAGGTGATGGTAATTTCAGAGCATCCACTTGTTGAGGAAGCTGTTTCATTAATGAAGCATGGTGCGTTTGATTTTCTTATTAAACCAATCTCTTTTGAACAGATAGAACTCTCTCTTAAAAAAATTTTAGCTAAACGCAGAAAAATTGAACAAGAGAAAATAGATAAGCGAGCTAAAAATGGAGTAGCAGCTTTTAATATAGAGTTTAACCCAAAGAGTATAAATAATCAAAATTTATCGTCCGTTGAAATTATAACCTCTGATAAGGGGATGCAAAGGGTGCTAAATATGGCAAAACGCGTTGCAGATAGCACAGCATCTGTTCTTATTCAGGGGGAGAGTGGTACAGGAAAAGAGCTTTTTGCTCGGTTTATTCACCAAAATAGCAAAAGGTGTTCAATGCCATTTATAGCTCTTAACTGCGCAGCTCTACCTGAAAACCTTCTTGAAAGTGAGCTTTTTGGACATGAAAAAGGTGCATTCACAGGAGCTATTACAAGAAAAGAGGGAAAGTTTGAACTTGCAAATCATGGCTCTCTATTTCTTGATGAGATTACAGAGATGCAGTATCATCTTCAAGCAAAGCTGCTGAGGGTACTTCAGGAGAAGACGGTTGACAGACTTGGAGGCAGAGAGCCTGTTCAGGTTGATGTCAGAATTATAGCTTCAACAAACAGAGATATGAAAGAGGCTATTCGTAATGGAGAGTTCAGAGAAGATCTCTACCATCGACTAAATACCATTCCTCTTACCATTCCACCTCTTAGACAGCGACAAGGAGACTTAAAACTTCTTTGCGACCATTTTATAAAACAGTACAGTATTCTTGACGCAAGAGATGTCAAAGGAATGACACCAGAGGCGTACAAAGTATTAGCATCACAAAAATTTACAGGAAATGTAAGAGAACTTCAGAACATGATTCATAGAGCTGTACTGCTTGCAGAAGGTGAATTGATTCAACCGCACGATCTTTTGATGGACGATTTTGTCAATAGCGATGATGATAAAGAGAGTTTAACTTCTTATGATGATAACGGTAATGAGCAAGCTATAGACGAATCTCTATATCGTATTGAATCAGGCTCACTAAAAGATATTGAGCAGCGTGTTATTTTTAGCACTCTTGACCGTACTGAAGGTAACCGAACACATGCGGCAAAATTGCTTGGAATCAGTGTCAGAACTCTTAGAAATAAGCTCAATGAATATAAAGAGAAAAGGTAATATCACATCTCTAAATACTTCTTAACTTATATCCTTCCTAATTTATTCTCTAACTAATCTGCTTTTTTAACTGTTATAGTTTTTTTATTAGTTATTTTACCCGCTTTTATCCTGATAAACCGGCTAACATATCTTTTATATTTTATTTTGGCATACAAGTTGCCTTTCAACTGCATATATTAATATCATAACTCTTGATAGTAATAATTAAAGAGCAAACTGTAGAGACAAAATTTAAAATTTTAAGAGGAGAGAATAATGAGCAATTCAAGAATATATGACAGAACATTTACAATGCTCTCAAATGCTCTTGATATCTCTGCAAGACGACACAACCTAATATCTGGTAATATTGCCAATATGGATACTATAGGATATAAACCGGTTGATCTCGATTTTAAGAGCACTTTAGAAAAATCTATGGAAGATAGAGTAGAGCCTGCACCAATTATGAGTATTACAAATAAAAAACACTTTTCAGGTACAAATCCTCCTGAACCATTTTCTATTAAAGAGTATATAAGCCAATCTGTAGATATTAACCATTTGGATTCAGTGGATATTGATACTGAGATGACCAATATTGCTGAGAATAACATTAAATATCGAGCCACGACTGAGATGCTTTTAAGAAAGATGACCATTCTTAAAAGTTCAATTCAGGAAGGTGGAAGGTAATAAAGGAGGGTGATACTATGGCAACTGATCTTTTAAACGCATCAAGAGTTAGTGCAACTGGTCTTGCTGCACATCGAACAAAGATGAACCTTATAGCACAAAACCTTGCCAATGTTGAAACTACAAGAACTGATGAAGGTGGTCCATATCGCCGTCAGATGGTTATATTCAAAGGAAAAGAGATTGATGAATTTGAGACAGTTCTTGATCGACAAGTTAGAGCTGACGAGTTTTTTAAAAAACATGGAATTGCAAAAGTTGAGATTAAACCTATAGAGCTTTTCAAGCCCTTTGAACCAAGTAAAGGTACTGGTGTTGAGGTTGTTGAAATAGTAAAATCTCAAGAGGATTTCAGGTTGGTTTATAATCCTGCTCATCCTGACGCTGATCCCAATACTGGCTATGTTAAGATGCCAAATGTTGATCATCTAACAGAGGTGGCAGACATGGTTGTGGCAAAAAGGGCGTACGAGGCAAGCGTAACAGCTCTTTCCAACACAAAAAGCATGGTGCTTAAAGCTCTTGAAATAGGAAAGCAGTAAGTAAATTAAAACTATTGATATCTTCTCTTTGAATAGATAAGTGTGGTTAATTAGCAATAAAATATTTTATTGATTTACAAGGTGATAAACATGACAGCTATATCAAACATAAGTAGTAGTATAGGGAATAATATAACCGGTAGTATAAACAGGAATTTAGATAAAATCTCTTTAAAACTTGAACCGCTACAACTTAGAGTTGCAAGAAGAGACCCCTCATTTGCTGAACGTCTCAATACAGCAGTGAAAGATGTCAACACCAAACAGATAGTTGCAGATGAGGCAACTCAAGGAGTTATGAGAGATGAGGTTGGTATCCATGAAGGTATGCTTGCAATTGGTAAAGCAGACACCTCTTTAAAGCTTTTAATGCAGGTAAAAACAAAAGCTATGGAAGCGTATAAAGAGATTATCAATATGCAGTTGTAATAAGTATCCCGAGGAGATAGTGCCATGAATCCTTTTTTTGAACAGGTGATTAAAATATATAAGGAGATGTCTCTTTACAAGAAAATTGCATTGGGCTCTCTTGTTCTTATTACGGTATCAGCATTTATTACTATGTTTGTATGGGCAAATAAGACAGAATTTCAAGCTGCTTACACTGAACTTTCAGAAGAGGATGCCTCCACTATTGTTGCAAAACTAAAAGAGAACAAAATTCCATATAAACTTAAAGATGGTGGAAAAACTATTCTTGTACCTGAACCTCAAGTTTATGAGGTACGGCTTGATTTGGCAAAAGAGGGGATTCCTAAGGCATCTGGAGTTGGATATGAAATTTTTGATAAAACAGATTTTGGAACTACAGAGTTTGTTCAAAAGATCAATAAGCTGCGTGCTATTCAAGGTGAGCTTGCAAGAACTATCCGTGCATTTGAAGAGGTAAAAGATGCTAAAGTTATGATTGTTCTACCTAAGGATTCTGTATTTGTGGAAGAGACTAAAAAACCCTCTGCATCAATTCTTCTTGAACTTCAATCTGATTTAGATGATGAGAAAGTATCAGCAATTGCCCATCTTGTTGCAAGTGCTATTGAAGATTTGACACCAGAACTTGTAACTATTGTGGATACAACAGGTAGAATCTTGTTTGAAGCAAAGACTATGGCACAAAAAAAGGAGCAAAAAGAGCAGCAGAAAGTTCAGGAGATTGCAGAGACTCAATATAAATATAAAGAGCGTTACGAAACAGAGCTTGCTGAACGTATTCAAACTATGCTTGAGAGGATAGTTGGGAAAGATAAGGCAATAGTGCGTGTTGTATCTGAAATGGATTTTACAACAAGCAGCACAAGTGAAGAGATATACGATCCCTTAGAAAGAAACAATACATTTATAAGAAGCAAAAAGACATTAACAGAGGCTGCACGAAAAGGGAGCGAAGATAAAGGAACACCATCAAGCGTAAATCCTATCACAAATGAAGACCCTAAAGCAGAAAAGAATGTAGAAGAGGTTAAAAAAAGTGATGATACTGTCAACTATGAGATAAGCAGAAGAGTTAGTGAAACTGTTAAACCTATGGCTGTTATAAAAAGGGTCTCAGTTGCAGCAGTTATTGATGGAAAATATGAGTATAAAACTGATGAGAGTGGCAATCGTGTTAAAAACTATGTTCCAAGATCTGAAGATGAGATGAATCAATTTAAAGATGTTGTTGGTAAAGCTGTTGGATATAATGAAGAGAGAGAAGATCAAGTCTCTGTAGAGAGTTTTCCATTTGCCTCTATTGATGAGATGGCTCAAGCAGAACCAGATATCGGTGGATGGCGTTTAATTCAGAAAGAGTATGGAAGAACCATTGCAAATGTGCTTCTTATTATTTTACTTTTCCTCTTTGTTATAAGACCCATTATAAAAACAGCAAAAGAGATTCAGTTAAGTGTAGAGCAAGCAGCTTTACCGCAGCCAGACCCGAAAGAACTTCTTGAGCAGGCTACAAAAGAGGAGGAGAAGAGAGAACCATCTTTTATTGAGCTTGATCCTCAAGAGCAAAAAGAGATTCTCAATGCAATGTCTCCAGAAGAAAGAGATAAATTTATCGCCTCACTTCCATACTCTGAAAGAGAGGAGTATTTAAATAGTATAAAAATTTCAGAAAAGGCGTTCTATTTGGCAAAATCTGATATTGAACGTTCTGCCAATATCATAAAAGGGTGGCTTACAGAGATCGAGGATAAGAAAGAAGATAAATGATAAAAAAATAATGGAGTAAACATAAATGCCCAATACTGATAAAATCGATCCTGCAAAGATGAGTGGAGCACAAAAAGCGGCTGTTTTTTTAATTGCAATGGGAGAAGATTATGCATCAAATATTTTCAGAACAATGAATGAAACTCAGATGAGTAGTATAGCTCTTGAGATGGCTCGCATTGATGAGATAACACCTGAGATGCTTGATGTGGTATCAAAAGATTTTGTAGTTAAGTTTGAAGGTGAGCTTAAAATGTTAATTGAGGGCGAGTCATTTCTCAGACAGGTGGTTACAAAAAGTCTTCCAGGTGAAAAAGCTATTGCAATTCTTGAAGACCTTGCCAAAAAGAGGAGAGAGAAGCCGTTCGTCTGGAGCAAAGATGTTAATCTTAATATTTTAAGTGGTTATATAGTTGCAGAGCACCCGCAGACAATAGCCATGATCCTTGCTCACATGCCTGCTGATATTGCATCTTCAATTTTGATGGAGGTTCCTGATGACAAAAAAGGCGATATTGCCATAAGAATTGCAAAACTTGGTCAAATTTCTGAAGATGTTGTTCGTGATGTAGATGAGGCGTTAAAGAGACAGCTCAGTGGTGCAGTAGGTCCTGGTGGAGGAAAAGTTGGCGGTGTTGAGGTGCTTGTAAATATTATAAACGGTGTCGATAAAGCCACCGAAGATATTATTATGACCCATGTAGAGGATGGGGATCAAGAGATGGCTGAAGATATCCGCAAGAGGATGTTTGTATTTGAGGATATGGTTGGAATTGATGACAAGGCAATGAGAGAGATTCTCAAAAAAGTAGAGGGTCAGCAGCTCACTTATGCTTTGAAAACTGCAACTGAAGAGATGAAAAAGAAGATATTTTCAAACCTCTCACAGCGTGCTGGCGATATGCTTAAAGATGATCTTGAGGCAATGGGACCCGTCCGTTTGGCAGAAGTAGAAGAGGCACAGCAGGCAATTGTTCGTGCTGCAAAAGAGCTTGAGGCTGATGGAACTATAACGCTTGGTGGTAAAGGAAAAGATGATGTCCTTGTCTAATAAAAAGCAAGTTGTATCTTATGATAATAGACCTGATGATAATACGTTCCATACATGGCATGTTGCCGGATTAGAGCAGTGTGGTAGCGAAAGGTATATCAGAAATAACAGCACTAATTTCTATTCTGACTCTTTTAAGCTACTCTACGAGCATGATAAAAAAGGGGCTGACGATAAATTTGTTCGTATTTATGGTGAAGATGAAGATATCTCTGAGAACTCTCAAAACGATGTTGATAGCGAGTTTATACCATTTAAAACAGGTATTGCAGATTTTGATAATAGAATGCACAAAAAGTCTGTTGTACTTAAAAACGAAGATAATATTCAGCAAACAGAAGGCGGTGTTGACTCAACATCTGCAAATAGAACTGAAGGAAAAGCCGAACTATCTCAAGATGATGAGCAGTTTAGCAGTAGTGATAATTTAGCACAAAATAATTATATTGAATCTGATAGAACTACAATGTCTGAGTCTGTAAGCAAAAGGGTTTTTGAAGAGGCTTACAAAAAGGGTTATGAAGAGGGAAATATAAAGGGTTATGAAGAGGGATTAGCTCGTGGTATGGAAGAGGGTTTTCAAGCTGGAAGTGAAAAGGGCTCTCAAGAGGGGTATGATGCAGGGTTTCAAAAAGGCGAGCAAGAGGGATATGACGTAGGATTTCAAAAGGGTGAAGATGATGGTAAAATAGTAAGCGATGCAAAGGCGTTAGAGATTATAACCTCTCTTGAAGATATTTTACAAAAGTCTGATCAGGCATGGCAAAATAGCATAAAGTCTCATGAATCTAAGATTCTTTTCATGATTTGTAAAATTGCTGAAAAAGTTGTCTTTGCAAAAGTTCAATTGGATGAGGAGATTGTAAAACATTCTATACTTAATGCTCTTGCAACCATGCCAGAGCCAGAAGAGATAGTTCTTAATATCTGCCCTGATGATTACGACTATGTAGAGATGATTAAAGAGGATTTTTTTACAAATATAAAGAGCTTAAAGAGTGTAAGTGTTATCTCCAACTCCTCTGTTCAACGTGGAGGTTGCAAAATAGAGTCTTCAAAAGGTAATGTTGAAACAGATATTAAGCAGAGGCTTGAACAGGTATTTACAACTATTATGGGTGCAAGAGTATCATAAGATATGGAGATAAATTGGGATAAATATTTAGAGACGGTTGATAAATGTGTGACCGTAAGACCAGAGGGTAAAATAACCAAAGTTGTTGGGTTAATTGCTGAAGGAGATGGACTTGGTCTTGGAGTTGGAAGTCTTTGTATCATAAAAAATGATCATGGTAACCAGATAAAAGCAGAAGTTATAGGATTCAGAGATGAAAAAGCAATATTAATGCCCTATGGCGATATTCGTGGTATTGGACCTGGCAGTAGAATAATTCCAGTTGCAGACCTTCCTCTTGCAGATGTTGGAGACGAATTGCTTGGCAGAGTCATAGATGGAATGGGCAATCCGATTGACGGCAAAGGTTCTTTCAATCCAACTGCAAAGTACTCTCTGTACGGCAAACCTATGAATCCAATGGAACGTAAATCTATTGATGAACCTATTGATGTTGGAATATCTGCTATTAATGTTATGATTACACTTGGAAGAGGGCAGCGTGTTGCAATCATGGCTGGTTCTGGTGTTGGAAAGAGTGTTCTTATGGGAATGATGACTAAACACACCACCGCAGATGTTACGGTAATTGGGCTTATCGGAGAGCGTGGTAGGGAGGTTAAAGATTTTGTAAACCACACACTTGGACCTGAAGGTATGAAAAATTCAGTTGTTGTTGCAGCAACTTCTGATACTCCTCCTCTTGTTAGAATGAGAGGAGCGTATCTTGCCACAACAATTGCCGAATATTTTAGAGATCGGGGAAAACATGTCCTTTTGATTGTAGATTCTATTACCCGTTTTGCAATGTCATCCCGTGATGTTGGTCTTGCTGCTGGCGAACCTCCAACATCAAGAGGTTACACTCCATCATTTTTTGTCCAGATTCCTATTCTTTTAGAGCGTGTAGGTTATGTCGAAGGAAGTGGCTCAATTACTGGAATTTATACAGTTTTAGTAGAAGGTGATGATCTCAATGATCCAGTTGGTGACACTGTTCGATCAATTGTAGATGGACATATTGTTCTTTCAAGAGCAATTGCAAATAAGGGGCACTATCCAGCAATTGATGTTCTTGCAAGTGTATCCAGAGTATTTCGTGATGTTGCAAAACCTGATCATGTAAAGTTAAGACAGCAGGCAATTGATATCATGGCAACATACAGAGGTGCAGAAGATATGATAAACATTGGTGCTTATGTTGATGGCTCAAATCCTAAAATTGATCAGGCAAAACGGCTGATGCCTGCTATTGATAATTTTTTAAGACAAGATATGAATCAAAGAATTGATATTACAACAGGGCTTGCAGAGCTTGCCAATATTCTTAAATATAACACTGCTGCAAGAGGTAAAAAATAGCTTCTCTTCTCAAATAGTCCAAAGTAAAGGTTAATATAAAGAGAGTTGTGTAAATAGTGAAAAAGTTTAATTTCAAGCTCCAGCCAGTTCTAAAATATAGAGAGCATCTTGAGAATATTGCCAAACAAGAATATGTTCAATCATACATGGATGTAACAGCTTGTGAAGAGCAGATTAAGCAGATGGAACAACAATATCAGATAATGGCAAATAGTGTGGAACAAGAGACTCGCAAGGGAATCTCTGCACAGCTCTTTCGTCAATACAACGACTATTTAGAGGCTCTTGAAAATGATATTGAACTTAAACGTAAAGAGCATGAACAGCTCAAAAAAGTGCTTGCTGTAAAACAGCAGACATTAACTAAGAAAAGTGTTGAAAAAAAAGTGATTGAGCGTTTGAAACAGAAAAAAAGAGAGGAGTATATCGAAGAGTTTATGGCTGAAGAGCAGAAAAGAGCTGATGATATGACTTCTCTTAAAACGGCAAGGGAGGCTTCAGGAGATGTTTCGTAAAATATTGACCAAATTTGGGATGGTATTAATATTTTTTATATTTTTTGGTTCATTAGAACCTTCTATAAACAAAATGTTGTCACCGCTTAAGAAATTGGCTTCACAACCACCTATATTTTTACCATATCTATCTAATGAGTTAGTATTTGCTGCAGAAGAAGGGGATAAGGCTAAAAAAGATGATAAGAAAAAAACTGACGATAAAAATAAAGATACAAAAACTACAGAAGCAGCACCGTGTCCTGAGTGCCCAGAGTGCCCTGATCCTGCAAAGTTTGTTTTAAGTGGGCTTGAAGATAGAAAGAAAAAACTTGATGAAGACGAGGCTAAACTTAAACTTGAGAGAAAAGAGCTTGAGAATTTCAAAGAGGAGATCGATGAAAATCTTGCAAAACTTGAAGTTTTAAAAAAACAGATACAAGACGATTTAGCAGCTATACAGAAGGTAAAGTCGGAAAAAGAGAGACAAAAAGAGGCAGAGCATGAGGCTAAGTTACAGAGTTTGTCAGTAGTTTATGCAAAGATGCCGACAAAAAATGCTGCTGGTATTTTTGATAAAATGAATGTTGAACTTGCTGCAGATATAATTGCTCGTATGCCTCCAAAACCTGCATCAAAAATTCTTTCAGAGGTTCAGATGGAGCAGGCATCAAAGATAAGTGAGAGGCTTGCACAGAAAAAAAAGTGATTTGATAGTAAAATGTTAAACAGTCACAACGTTTTGAATAGTTAATAGTTAAATTACAAAACAAGGAGAGTAATATGAAAGTTATAGCATTTAACGGAAGCCCAAGAAAAAACGGTAATACGGCATGTTCATTGAACATAGTTATTGATGAACTCCAAAAAGAGGGTATTGAGACAGAGCTTATCAACGTAGGTAAAGAGCATATTCACGGATGTGTTGCCTGTTTCACCTGTGCAAAGAAAAAGAATGAAAGATGTGCATTTGAAGATGATCCTGTTAACGACTGGATTCAAAAAATGAAGTCTGCTGACGGGATTTTGTTAGGTTCTCCCGTCCACTTTTCAGGAGTGGCAGGGAGAATGAAATCGTTTCTTGATAGAGCTTTTTTTGTATTTTCAGTAAATAGCGGTATGATGAGGCATAAAGTGGGGGCATCTGTTGCAGCCGTAAGACGCTCTGGTGGAGTCTCTACAATGGATTCGTTAAACCACTATCTTCTTTATTCTGAAATGATAATACCAAGTTCCAACTACTGGAATGTTGCCCATGGAATGAACCCTGGAGAGATGGATCAAGATGGAGAGGGCAAACAGATTATGTCAGTTCTTGGAAAAAATATGGCATGGCTGATGAAGTTAAGAGAATTTGGTAAAAAAGAGCTTCCACCACCTGAACAGAGTCCAAAAGTGATGACCAACTTTATACGATAGTGCTGTGGGAGAGAGGTTTATAATTTTTTGTAAGTATTTTAAAGATAAAATCTCCATCTACAGCTCAAAATAGTAGGTATTGCAAACCCCCATAAAAATAGATATAAAGCACCTTCATGGAACCAGAACTTAATTATATAGGCAAAATGAAGGGGCTAATAGCTATTCCATCTGCCGAAAAAAAGATTTTTCTTACCCTTTTTTTCACTATATTTGCAACCATTACAGGTGTTGGGATTGTAGTACCTCTTTTGCCTGTATATGCCAAAAACATGGGAGCTGCTGGAATATATGTAGGGTTAATCTTTGGCTCATTCTCACTGTCAAGAACCCTGCTTCTTCCCTATTTTGGAAGACTTTCAGATAAAAAAGGGCGAAAGCCTTTTATAATAGCTGGTCTTACAGGCTATGCCTTGGTCTCCTTAGCCTTTCTTATGACATCTACCGTCTCTTCACTGATTATTATTCGCTCTTTACAAGGCATAGCATCTGCTATGGTTATGCCTGTGGTTCAAGCATACGTTGGAGAGATAACTCCAGAAGGTATGGAGGGGCAATCAATGAGCCTTTTTAATCTCTCTATGTTTGCAAGTTTAAGTCTTGGACCAATAATGGGTGGCGTAATCAGTGATTTTTGGTCGCTTGATGCCGCATTTATCTGCATGGGTTTGCTATCGCTCGCAGGACTTATACTATCTATGTTCTATCTGCCATCTATTGATCACGAATATATCAAATATAAGGAGCGACCTCCAATTCCATGGTCTTTTCTTATAAGAGATATGGAGTTAACAGGATTTTTTGTTTATAGATTTGTCTATACTGGATGTATTGGTATTATTTGGTGTTTTATGCCTATTTTGGTCCAAAATAGATTTCCTGATATCTCAGCAGCTTCAATCGGTGTTCTTGTAACTCTTGGAGTGTTTGTGAGCGGAATACTACAACTTCCAATGGGTTATATCTCGGACAGATATAGATATAACCGCCGCATAATGGTTGTTGTAGGTGGAGTTATATGCGCTATTGCGATGCTTATGATGTTTAAATCCTCATCATATATAGAACTTATATTTTCTGTATCTGTTTTTGGCGTTGGCGGTGGGATATCAATGCCTCCTCTCATGGCTCTAACCTTAATTAAGGGAAACGAAAAATGTGCAATGGCATCTGTTATGGCAATTATTACTGTTGCTCATAGCCTTGGAATGATGGTTGGCTCAATGGGGGCTGGAGTTGCAATGGACTATTTTACTCTTGATATTATTTTTCTATGTGGAGCCGCTTTTATGTTAATAGGAGTTCTTCTGTTTACAGGCTTTACATACTCTGATAGTTAGATTCTATTTGAATTTGGCAGTTCTAAATTTTTATAACTCAATAAGTTTGCTTTGAATTGCAAATCGCGAAAGTTCGGCATTATTTCGTAGATTAAGTTTTTTCAATATTCTTGATCTGTAAGTATCTACAGTTTTCACACTAATATGGTAACTCTCTGCTATTTCGTGGTTAGTCTGTCCTTGGGCAAGTTTACGGAGCACTTGAAGCTCTCTCATAGATAGCGATTCTGCACCAGATTTACTACTCTCACCTCTTACAACCCTCATTGCTAATGCCTCACTTGCCTTTTCCGTAAGATATCGTCCACCTGAATAGAGTTTTTTTACTGCATCTACAAGTTGTTCTGGTGCAGACTGTTTGGTAACATATCCCATTGCTCCAGCTTCTATAGCCCTTACTACATACTGCTCTTCATCGTGCATAGTCAAAATTAACACGGGCATTGAAGGCAACTGGAACTTAAGCCGAGATACAACCTCAAGTCCATCCATTCCGGGTGGCATGGATATATCTACTACAGCAACATCTGGTTTAAACTTAAGTGTTTTCTGTATCGCCTCATTACCGTCAGAAGCCTCAGCAACAACCTCCATCTCACCACTCTCTTCAATTATACGACGAAGACCTTCACGAACAATTTTATGGTCATCTGCAAGAAGTACTTTAATCATCGTAATATTATCCTATAAAATAGATATGTTATCCTTTCTTAAAAACGCAACAAGTAAAAATAGGTTGCTAATAAAGATTAATATCTTTATTTGTTTATACAAGCAAGTATTTAACCACTATCACTTTTATTACAGCAATAACAGTGTTGTATTTAAATATGTATATAAACCATAATATAAATTAATTGCATTACTTACATTGTAAATTTTGATTAACCTGTTCTTTTTACTATGATTGAGGATATTTGACTTATGATTATAGATTTTCATACCCATATTTTTCCTAATGATATCTGCACTTCAAGGGAGAAATATTTTGATAATGAACCTGCTTTCAAGCTGCTCTACAACTCTTGTGCTTCTAAAATAGTAGGAGTTGACGATCTAATTAATATGATGGACGAAAATGAGGTCTCTTTATCTGTTATATTTGGCTTTCCGTGGAAAGATGGAGAAACAGCAAAACAGAATAACGATTATATAATGGAAGCAGTTGCAAAGTACCCTTATAGACTAAAAGGCTTTGCCTGCTTTGATATGGAGTGGCAAGGTGCAGCAGAGGAGACAGAACGGTGCATTAAAGGGGGGCTTTGTGGAGTAGGTGAGCTTGCATTTTATCTCTCTGGTATAGATAATTATGCGTTATCGCAGTTAAAACCAGTAATGGAGATATGCTTTAAATATGGCAATCTACCGGTTATGATTCACACAAATGAGCCTGTTGGACATAAATACCCTGGTAAAACCCCAAATACCTTAGAGCAGATTTATAAACTTGCAAAGACTTTTCCTGACAATAGGATAGTTCTTGCACACTGGGGGGGGGGCATATTTTTTTACCATCTTCTTAAAAAAGAGACAAAAGAGGTTTTACAAAATGTCTGGTATGATACTGCGGCATCTCCATTTCTATACGACAGTAATATATATAAGGTGGCAAAAGATATTGGGCTTATAGATAAGATTATTTTAGGAAGCGATTATCCTTTACTAAAACCTACAAGGTATTACAAAGAGATTAATGAGTCTGGAATACCAAAAGAGGATAAAGAGAAAGTTCTATCTAAAAATGCTATTCAACTTATTGGATTGTAACTTGTTCTATTAATATTTAACATCTCATACAAAGAAATCAATATAAGTTAATGGAAGATAAACATTCATCAAATAACGATAACTACAAGACATTTCTTGCTTCACCTATAACAATAAAGGGCAGGAATGTTAATAATCGACTTTTTCTTGCCCCTATGGCTGGTCTTGGTAATGTTGCATTCAGAGAGCTTGTAGCAGAATTTGGAGGTTTTGGACTCCTATTTACAGGTATGTGCAGTGCAAAGGCAGTTCCACAGGAGAACCGTAATACCTCTAATGTGTTTAAATGGAGAGATGAGGAGCTGCCCTATCTTGTATGTCAGATATTTGGATCAGAACCTCACGGCATGGCTATTGCAGCAAAACGGGTTGAACATGAGGGATTTTTTGGAGTTGATCTAAATTTTGGATGCTGTGCAGCAGCAATATGCAAAAAGGGATGCGGGGCTGCACTATTAAAAGAGCCAGATTTGGCAAAAAAAATTGTTGAGGCAGTGAGACAGGCTGTATCAATACCTGTTTTTGTTAAATTCAGAATTGGTTGGGAAAGTAGCTCTCTTGACGGTGCAATTAAGGCAGCAAAAATGGCAGCTATGTTTGAAGATGCAGGAGCTGATGCACTTGTGTTCCATCCAAGGTTAGCTCCAGATAGACGTTTGCGTCCCCCTAAATGGGAGCATATCAAATTAGTAAAAGAGGCTGTATCTATACCTCTTTTTGGTAATGGTAATATTTTTCAACCATCAGATTGTAAAAATATGTTGCAGTTAGGCAGTTGTGATGGTATCTCAATCGGGCGGATGGCAGTTGCAAGACCTTGGATATTTTCCACAATTTCTAATGGACTATCTTTAAGCAGCAGTAATAACGACTTCTCTTACCCTAACAGTGAAAATAACTTACTGTCGAGCAGCACTAACAATAAGTTTCCATTTGGAACTGATATTTACAGGCATACAGCTATACGGATGATCACGCTGCTTCTTAAGCATTATGATGAGAGGACAGCCGTTAAGATGTTTAAAAAGTTTGTACCATATTTTGCAGCAGGATTTAAATTTGGACATAGTATAAGCAAAAGATTGCTCAAAGCAGATAGTGCTCAAGAAATATTAAAAAACATTGATGCGATCTTTTTAGATTATTCTCAACCACCAGAGACGGTTGATCGACCTAATTTACATCTTTTTTTATAGTTACGCTTCAAGACTCATCGCTCTGTTGTAAAGCATTAAAGGAGCATATTGTAAAACCTTTTAACAGTTAAGGAGATAGGTTATGAAGAGATATAGGATGTTCACACTCTGTTTAATTTCTTTATCTATTTTGATCGCACAAAAAGATTTATATGCAAAAGATACTATTACGTGGGGACACATCTGTACTCCACCGCTATATATCTGTGATAAAGATGGTGTAACCGGAGTTGGAGCTGATATTGAAAACATAATTTTTGAAAATCTACAAGAGTACAACCATGAGCGTTTAAGCAGTAATGTTGAGAGAATATTGGATAATTTAAAGACTGACTCTCTCTTTTGCAGCTCATCTTTGTCTAAAAACCCTGAACGTGAAAAGTTTGCTTACTACTCTATTCCAGCAGCCATTGTTCCGCCAATACATATCTTTATCAGAAAAGATGATCACTCTGTTTTTAAAGGCTTAGATATCTTATCCTTAGAGAAAACTTTAAAAGATAGCAAACTAAAATTTGGCTACCCATCTGGACGTAGCTTTGGACCTAAAATTGACTCTATAATAAAGGTTCATTCAAAAGATCCTCATCTATCTGCAACCTACTCCTCTGAAGTGTCAGATCAGCAGATCAATCTGTTAATAGGAAATCGTATTGATTACACAATTGGCGGGTACTTTGCACTAAAATTTGCTGCAAAAAAGAGAGGTGTTGAGGATAAGATTTTAGCACTTAAAGTCGAAGAGAGCCAAAATTATCTAATGCTCTATGTTGTCTGCCCTAAAAATGATTGGGGCAAAGCAATGATAGATAAAATCAATACTATTTTACGAAAAGAGATTCCTACACAGCGATATTTTGATTGTTTCAAGCCTTTTTATGAAGATAGCACTGAAGATGAATTTAAACAACAGTATCAAAAACTTTTAGTAGAGCCTATTTATGAATAGTTAGAGGTACAGGAAAATAGATGAAAACACTCTTTTTTAACTCCATCTCTTATAGACTTATAAGCAGTCTGGTTCTTATGATTTTATTTGTGTTTATACTTGCAATTTATTGTATCTATATTGTCAACACAAAGTACTCTATATATCAGTTAGAGCAAGAGTCTGAGGAGTTTTTAGAATATCTCACAGAGTCATTAAAAGAGCCTTTTTGGCAGATGAATACCGAAGCAGTTAAAGGTATTGGTAACGCTTTTGCAAAAAACGGTTTAGTAGTAAAGCTGGTTATAAAAGATCGCAAAGGAGAGGATATTTTAAATATAGATAAAAAGGATGATTTTGATAACATTGAAAAAATAGCAGATATCCAATATCAAAATATTGTTCTTGGCAATATTGCTGTAAGTTTTACAAGAAAACTATACATTGAAAAAAATTATCAGCTTCTGAAATATTCCATAATAACTCTTATCACCATTTTGATAACCCTTATCTCTGCAACAGGATTTTTGTTAAGACACTTTTTTAAAAAACCACTCTCAGAGCTTAATGAAATTGTAAGCTCTTACTCTTTAGGTAACTACAATTTTGTTAGAGATTATCGCCCGTTTATTGAGTTTCAGCCTTTTATATCTGTGCTTAAAGTGATGGGAGAGAAGATAAATGCCCATATAGATGCACTTAAAATAGCAGAAGAGAAGTATAGAAAAATATTTAATAATGCTATGGAAGGGATGTTTCAGAGCACCCGTGACGGAAAATTTATAATTGCCAACTCTGCTATGGCACGTATTCTTAAGTATGACTCACCTGAAGAGCTTTTGCTTTCTGTGAAAAATCTATCAAATGATCTTTATGCTGATCCTGCTAAGAGAGAAGAGCTACTAACTATTTTAGATACTCAAGGATATGTAAAAAATTTTGAGTATAAGGCTCTATGTAAAGATAAAAGCATGATTGATGCATCTATGAATATACAGATTATAAATGATAGTAGTGGGAATATGCTCTATTACGAAGGGATGATACAAGACATCACTGAAAGAAAGAGGGTAGAGGAGTTAAAACTTGCAAAAGAGTCGGCTGAAGCTGCAACAAAGGCAAAGAACGAATTTCTTGCCAACATGAGCCACGAAATACGAACTCCAATGAATGCTGTCATAGGGTTTTCTGCCCTTGCTCTTAAAACTGGACTTACCCCTAAACAGTACGATTATATTTCAAAAGTAGAGTCCTCTGCCAAATCTTTGCTTGGACTTATTAATGATATACTTGATTTTTCTAAGATTGAAGCTGGTAAATTAGAGATGGAGCAAGTTGATTTTAATCTTGATGATGTTATGGAGACTGTAGCAAATATCGTCTCTGTAAAAGCTGCTGAAAAGGAGATTGAGTTTATTAGTACAATAGAGAAAGGAGTTCCTCTCTCATTGATTGGAGATCCTCTTCGCTTAGGTCAAATTCTTATAAACCTTTGCAATAATGCAGTTAAGTTTACAGAGTCTGGTCATGTATTTGTAAGTATTAAACTTATTGATAGTGTTGAGCCATTAATACAAAATGGGGATGAGATATCTACAAAAGAGCATACCCAATGCCGGCTTAAGTTTTCAGTTTCAGACACAGGAATTGGAATGACTCAGGAGCAGGTTAGCAAACTGTTCAGTGCATTTTCTCAGGCAGATAGCTCCATAACTCGAAAGTTTGGAGGAACAGGACTTGGTTTGACCATATCTAAACGTTTAGTTGAGATGATGGGCGGTCAAATAAGTGTAGAGAGCGAAATTGAAAAGGGAAGTACTTTTTCATTTACAGCAGACTTTAAATTGAGCTTTAGTGTAACAAAAAAAGATTATGGCATCCCTTCCGAGCTAAAGGGGCTAAAGGTTCTGATAGTTGATGATAATAAAACTGCTTTGCAAATATATGAAGACCAAATTAAATCTTTTGGATTCAGTGTTACTACAGTTGACTCTGGGAAAAAGGCTATAGATGAACTTGAACGATCATCAGCTAAAGGTGAAACTTATGACTTAGTTTTGATGGATTACAGAATGCCGGAGATAGATGGAATTGAGACATCTAAAAAGATAAAGCAAAACCCCAATCTTGTTAATTTACCTCTTATTGTTATGATAACAGCCTTTGGTCGTGATCACGTGGTCAAACAGGGAGAAAAGGCTGGAATTAAAGCCTTTTTGATGAAGCCTGTGAATGCTTCACTGATGTTCAACACAATAATGGAGGTATTTAGCAGAGAGGTGGTTCAATCTGATACATTAAATAGATATGATGATAATATTGTTGAAGCATCCATTACATATAGTGATCAAAATAGTGATATAATTAGAGATATGGAGAGGTTAAAAGGTGCAAGAGTTCTTCTGGTTGAAGATAATATTTTAAATCAGCAGGTTGCAACAGAGATATTAGCAGGAGCAAGTGTAAGTGTCGATATCGCAAATAACGGTAAAGAGGCTTTAGATGAGATAATTAGAAATCAACTTGCAGTAAACCAATCAGAAGAAGTACCGTACGAGCTTGTATTAATGGATATTCAGATGCCTGTTATGGGTGGATATGAAGCTACAAACTTAATAAGGAAAAATCCAGAGTTTGAAAATTTACCGATTATTGCTATGACTGCCCATGCCATGACAGGAGCAAAAGAGGAGTGTATTGAAGCAGGAATGAATGATTATGTCAGTAAGCCAATCGATCCTAATGAGTTGTATAGAACTCTTGCAAAGTGGATTAAACCCAAAAGTGATAAAGAGTTAGAAGATCGGGTTGAGCAAGTTTCCCAAATAGCTGATGTCGATAATTTGCAAAAAATCGATATAAAGGGTGGTGAAATAGATATACATATTCCTGAAAATTTAGAAGGTATTGATATTCAAGCAGCTTTAACGCGAATAAGAGGTAATAAACGGCTGCTTAAAGATATTCTTATAGATTTTGCCAAAAAGTATCCCTCTATAACTGTTGAGATAGAGACAGAAATAGCAAAAGGCGATCTATCTACAGCAGAAAGGATGGCTCATACCATAAAGGGTGTTGCTGGCAATATATCTGCTTATAATTTACATGTAGCAGCAGCAGAATTAGAAAAGGCTATAAAAGAGAGAAGAGATTCTGACTATATAGCTCTACTGTCAGGTTTTGACAAATCTCTACATCAGTTGTTAGATTCATTAAAAGTTTTAGAGCAAACAGATAGTGTTGATACTGATATGCAAATTAGCACTATTGATATTAACCAGCTTGATATGCAAGTTGTTCAACCAATTTTCTTGGAGCTTTATGAGCATATCAAAAATGATAATCCTGATGCATCTGAAAGTTTTGAGCGTTTTAAGAGCTTGATTGGTAACTCAATAGTTTTAGTTAATGGCTTATCTATTGCAGAAGATATAAAAGAGCTTGACGAGCAGATAAATAATTTTGATTTTTATAAAGCACTTACCTCTTTTGAAAAAATTGCTGAAAAGATGAAGATTTCATTATTGGGAGGATAAATATAATTGGATAGAAACTGTGAAAAGTCGTTACTTCTTATTGTAGATGACGAGCCTTATAATGTGAAGATTTTAAACGAGCTGCTACGATCTGATTACAATATCCGTGTTGCAACAAACGGAGAGAGAGCCTTAGAGATAGCTATGTCTGATAATCCTCCTGATCTTATTCTGCTTGATATTATGATGCCGGGAATAGATGGTTATGAAGTTTGTGAGAGGTTAAAGGCAGCTCCAAACACTCATGATATACCAGTAATTTTTATAACTTCAAAAACAGATGCTAATGATGAGATAAGAGGATTTGAGGTAGGAGCAGTTGATTATGTTACAAAACCATTTAGACCAATCGTGGTTCAGGCAAGAGTAAGAACTCATATTGATCTTAAAAACAAGAGCGAGTTACTAAGAAATCTCTCTTTACGTGATGGATTAACAGGCGTAGCCAACCGTCGTCGATTTAATGACTATATGACAATTTCATGGAACTGTGGGTGCAGAGATAGCTCTCCGCTCTCTATTATTCTTATAGATATCGATCATTTTAAGTTGTATAATGATACTTATGGACATCAAGATGGAGATTTATGTCTTATAAAAGTTGCTAAAACACTTGAAGCCTCAATAAGGCGTAAAATAGATATTTTGGCACGTTATGGTGGCGAAGAGTTTGGATGTATTCTACCCAAAACAGACTCAGAAGGAGCTTGTAACATTGCTCTCCAATTTCAAAATGCAATTCTTAACCTCAAGATACCCCATAGTGCATCATCTACCCACAGCTATGTAAGTATAAGTCAGGGGATTTCAACAGTTATCCCATCTGAAAATAGATCCGCAGAAGAGTTGATAAAAATGGCAGATCAGGCTCTTTATAGAGCAAAAGAGAGTGGCAGAAATAAATTTCTTACATATTGTTCAAATGAGCTGACCTAACTCAAATGTGCAGTAAAATTATACTGCACATTTAGGTGGATTGTGACCTCTAAAAATTAAAATTGTTATTTGATTCAAAGCCATTTATAGCATTATTATGATACCTTCATTAATGCTGCTGTAGTATCAAGCATTCTGTTTGCATATCCCCACTCATTATCAAACCACGCAAGTATTTTAACGTGGTTTCCACAACTTACCCTTGTCTGGTTCCCATCAACTATTGATGATCTTGAATCATGGTTAAAATCGCATGATGCAAGTGGCTCTTCTGTATATCCAAGTATTCCGTAAAGTCTTCCTTCAAGTGGGGAGTCTTTAGCCCCTGAAGCTGCATCTTTTAAAAGATTGTTTATCTCTTTAACAGATACAGCTCTTGATACAACAAGAGTTATATCAAGAGCTGATACATTGATGGTTGGCACTCTCATAGAGACAGCTTGAAATCTTCCTTTCAGCTCAGGAAGTATCCGCTCAATACCCTTTGCAAGTCCAGTATCTACAGGAATTATTGATTGACCAGCACATCTGGTTCTTCTTAAATCGTGGTGATGGTAGGCATCAATTACTGGTTGGTCATTCATTGTAGAGTGGATAGTGGTTATAATGCCAGACTCAATCCCAATATCGTCATTTAACACCTTAAGAACTGGAATCCCGCAGTTAGTAGTACATGAGGCATTTGATATTATTGTGTGTTCTTTTTTTAATAGGTGATCATTTATACCAAAGACAATTGTAGCATCTACATCTTCTTCTGCTGGCTGAGAAAATATAACCTTTTTTGTGCCACTTTTTATATGCTCTTCAGCTTTTCTTCGTGATGTAAATGAGCCTGTACACTCAAGCACAACATCAACATCAAGCTCTCTCCAAGGAAGATTTTTGATCTCCTTTTCGTGGCTTAGACGAATATGGTTGTTGTTCACATAAAAATCTTTACCGCATATCTCAATCTGCCCTGAAAATTTTCCATGTGTGGTATCATATTTTGTCAAGTGTGCAATAGTTTTTGTATCAGATAGCTCATTTATAGCTACAACTTCAAGTTCTCTATAATGGTGTGATTCATACAAGGCACGTAAAATCGATCTGCCGATTCTTCCATACCCATTTATTGCGATTTTATAAGACATTTTACAACTCTTTCTTTAGCTCTAATTTTTTTAGCTTAACGCTCTTTTTGTTTTGCGTAATAGATATTATTATAAACTAAATATTAATTACTTTTGCTGGCTTTTACACTGTTATTCCAGCCGTGATTTAAAAAAAGTGGACTTTATCACATAAGAGGTTTTCTGTGTAATCAAAACATTGGTGTGCAATGAAAAAATTTAAAAAAAGCGATAAATTGGATAGTAGTAAGACAACTGCAAACAGGCAAAAACTTGACAAAAACCGCTTACTTCAGGGTTTTTCTCCATTTGTTATCTTTGGAGTTGCAATAATTCTTGTACCTATTTTTGTCTTTATAACTATGGATAATATTAGGGAGCAAAATTTCCATACAATGGAAAAGTTGACTGGAAAGGGAGTTTTTTTAATACGAGCATTTGAAGCTGGAACAAGAACCGGCATGATGACTATGAGTTGGGGAGTATCAAGAGTACAAAGTCTTCTTACTGAAACTGCCCTTCAGCCAGAAGTTGAATATATGATGATAACAGATATTGATGGCAATATACTTGCACACAGTGAACCTGCAAAAGTAGGGGAGATGTATGAAAATATGCCAGATATCAAGAGTTTAAAGCGTGAAGGGGAGCCTATTATTTGGCATAGAGAGCTTGAATCTGAAGATGGACATAAAGTTTTTCAAGTCTTTAAAAAATTCACCCCTGCACATAGACGTTTCAGATCAGGAGCAATTGCCAGACAGCTTTGTCTTCTTGATGACGGGATTGAGTGTAATACTGATTTTAATAATTTAGATAAAAAAAATGGGAGAGAACGTGATAGGAATATGGATTGGTTTAGAATACACTTTTTTTCTCCTAAACACGGTAATGTGGTGACAGAAGATCAAAATCAGATAATCTTTGCAGCTCTTGATATGTCAGAAGTTGAAATTGCAAAAGCTAAATATCTTCGTCATGTCATTGCAATGGGGTTTATGTTTTTTGTTTTAGGTTCTACTGGAATTGTAGGTCTTCTTGCCCTTCAAGGATACAGGTCTGCAAAGACATCAATTTCTGAGCTTAAAAGTGAGATTGAAAGAAGCCGAAGACTTGCTGCTGTAGGAAAACTTGCTGCTGGAGTTGCCCATGAAATTAGAAATCCTTTAAGCTCTATTAAAGGTTTTGCCACATATTTTAAAGAGCGTTACAGCAAAGTTAAAGATGATATGGAGGTCGCAGATATAATGATTCAGGAAGTAGAGCGGTTAAATCGAGCAGTTACTCAACTGCTTGAATTTGCAAAACCACTTCCTATTATGGCAAAAGAGATAAATATAAAAGAGTTGATAACACACTCAGTTAAGTTGATTGAGTACGACAAGAGTCAAAAAGATATTACTATTGAATTTGATTATCAATTAAATCAAGAGAATATAATAACAGATCCAGACAGACTAAATCAAATTTTGTTAAATCTGTATCTTAACGCTGTGCAGGCAATGGAGCAAAATGGAAAACTGACTATTAAAGTGGTTAGAATAGATAACGATAGAGTTTCTGGAGGGTCTGTTTCAGATAATAAGATTTTGATAGAGGTTGCAGATACAGGTAAAGGTATTGATGAAAAAGAGATTGAACATATTTTTGATCCATACTTTACAACCAGACCAGAGGGTACAGGTTTAGGTCTTGCTATGGTTCACAGAGCAGTTGAAGCACTTGGAGGAGAGATAACTGTTAAAAGTAAAGTTGGGAAGGGAACTACTTTTTTTATAAAATTTCCATGCAGTTGAATAAGAAATTTAGTCAACAAAAACGTCTTGTTATTTCCCATAATCAGTAGTTTTGTGCAGTGTAAAAGAGGTTGGACATTATAAAAGCAATTTTGCAATTACCACCCATAAATTCATATCATGCTATTAGACATATATCTCCAGCATTATAGACTAAAATAATATCTCCTGGCAGAGTCATAGCTTCGCTAACAGAGGGAAGCATAAAACATTCAAGATTATTTTTATCTGTTTCAAAATCAGGCTCAAACCCAACAAATAGAACTGCTGATTGAGCCATATTATCTCTGACAGCACAGAGCGGATCATCTGTTGGAATTATAATAAGCTCTGCTTCAATCCGTGCTTCAGAGAGCATATTTGTCATCTCTTTGGTGATATTTTTAACATCTGCTTTTGGGGCTGCCGGATACAAAATACGCAGAGAGCAGTCTCTCCACTCTCTATTTCCGTGCAAAAGAAAAGCCATAAGCAGCATCATCTGACCATTTTTTGAACTATTCCACCAGATATTTATATTTCCTGTTGGAACAGCCCATTTCTCCTGCTCTTGACAGCACCTTACAACAAGAATGCTTTTATTCATCTTTTTGGCGGTGTTTAGAATTGAGAAAAACGCACATGTTTTTTCAGGGTTTCCGCTCCAGCCGATAAGAAGTGTATTTGGTTTTAATCCGCCAATTCCATGACATTGCAAAAGAGATTTCAATGCCTCTTCTAAATTTTCATCAACAATAACCACTGGAAATGCTGACAATCTCTCTTCAAGTATAAACTTACGCATAAGTTTTTCAGCCTCAACACGCCTAACTAAGCGGTTATCAAGATTGCCGGCAATGATCTGCACAAGAGAGACAACGCCTCTATCTGACGATAGAAGGCAGGCGTATCTGACAAGATGCAGACGATTCCATGCTCCGCCGCTTAAAGCCATTATTGATGGTCTCCAGTTTTTAGGGTGGTATCTCTCTTTTTCAAGCCTCAATAGTGCTTTTCTTGCCTGCTGAAAAGCTAAACCGCTTGCTAAATCGCCCCATTGAACTATTATTTCAGCCCGTGCTATTAAAATATATACTCCCCAAGCAAGTATCATTGCAATCAAAGCCCATAGAGCATTGATAAGAAACATAACGGAAATACAAGCAATAGTGCCGATAAGAGATAAAGACCAGTGGTTTAAACGGAATGTGGGTCTGAAACTTGGATTACGGGAGACAGCTTCATAAAAACAAGATAGGTTTATAGCAGCGTAAGTTATAAGAAAAAACATGGTAATGATAGGTGCAACAGTATTGAGATCACCTGCCATAAGCCCTAATTGAGATATTATAAATGTTAATATTGTAGCTCTGCGGGGTTCGTTAGAAGGTCCGCTTCCATGTCCAAAAAGTTTAAGCTGTTTGAAAACATTATCCCTTGCAAATGCCTGTAAAATACGAGGTGCACCCATCATGCTGCCGAGTGCTGATGATAGCGTTGCACACATCACTCCAGCATAAATAAGCGAGCCAGACCATGCCACCTCTTTAATAATAAATGTGTCGCTTAATAGTGCTTCTCTTGGAGAGCTGAAAGCTAAAGCTATTGCGATAGTCAAATAGATAACAGCAGTAGAAAATATGGCTGCAAAAGTTCCTATTGGAATTGAATGAGCTGGTTCACGAAGGTCTCCAGACATATTTACTCCAGCCATGATGCCGGTAACTGCTGGAAAAAACAGGGCAAATACAGTGAAAAATGAATATTGGTCTGTCCATGCAGGAGTTAAATTTTCACGCAAGATACCTGTTGACGAGTGCTCCCAAGCACCAATCAAGAAAGATATTATTGATAGGACAATAATAACAAGAATCCCATACTGAATCTTTATTGTCCAGCCAGCACCAATATAGACACATATAAAAACCACAATATTGGTTAGCATTGCAACGTTTTGAAAAGATAGAGATATATCTGGAAATGCGGAAAAAAGTGCTTCTGTAAAACCTATTACATACATTGTAACAGCAACAGATTGAGCTATATAAAAAAATATTGCAATAACTCCTCCAGATTCAACTCCAAGACTTCTGCTGATAAGATAGTAAGCCCCGCCCCCTTTTACCCTCATATTGGTAGCAATAGAGGAGAGTGAAAGGGTTGTAATAGTTGTAATTGATTTTGCTGCGAACAAGATAGCAATAGAAGCCCACAGACCTGCATAGCCAACCACATTGGCATAACGTAAAAACATTATTACGCCTAAAATCGTCAATACACTTGGGGTAAATACTCCTCCAAATGTGCCAAATTTAGCAGGCTTTTTTTCTAACCTTTCTGATTTATTAAATTTCATATTAGCTCTTTATCCATTCAACAATAAGTTTCATAGCTTTAATAACGTTGTTGCACCACAACTCTGCAAAATCTTCAGGAAGAGGTTGATCAAGAGGAATTGTTTCGCTTGCAGTGAGTGCTTTTGCACCATCAAAATCAACATAAGCCAAATGAGATAGCAACCACTGTATAATTTTGTAAAGCGGGGGGGTAGTCTGTTAATCATAATTGCATAACTAAAATATTACAGCTTAATTTTTTTTTCAACAGCTTAAATTTTTTTCATTTATATCTGAGATATTTTTAAAAAGACTTGAAGAGCCTTATTAATTAAAGTTAAAAAAAGATTTTAGATTACTTTGGAACTTACCAAATAAGAATATAAGTCCAAAAGGAGATGAGCCATGAGATATTTTAACACAGCAGGACCAGTAAGAGAAAAAGATCACTACTGCTTTAACCCGCTTGAGAGAATCAATTTAGAAGAGATTTTATCGTTAATTGAACAAAAAAAATACTTTGTTCTTCATGCTCCAAGGCAGACTGGCAAGACTTCGTGTCTGCTTGCTTTGATGGAATATTTGAACAGCAGCACCAATTATAAAGCTCTTTATATAAATGTAGAGGCTGCACAAGGGGCAAGAGAAGATGTTTCAAGGGGCATGAGGGCAATTCTTGGTGCGTTAGCCTCAAGAGCAAGGGATTATTTAAATGACGATTTTCCGCTTAATAATATGCAATCTATTATAGATTTGTGGGGTGCAGACGGCTCTCTAAGCGAAATGTTGTCGCAATGGTGTAAAAATAACGACAAACCAATAATTCTATTCATAGACGAAATCGACTCATTGGTTGGAGATACTCTTATTTCAGTTCTTCGTCAAATAAGGGCTGGTTACGATAAACGACCAGAAAATTTTCCCCAATCAATAATTTTATGCGGGGTAAGAGATGTTAGAGATTATCGAATCCATTCAGACAGAGAAAAATCAATTATCACGGGCGGAAGTGCATTTAACATTAAAGCAGTATCGTTAAGACTTGGTGATTTCAGCCAATCAGAAGTTTATGAGCTTCTTGAAGAGCACACAAAAGAGACTGGCCAGCCATTTGACGTTAAGGCAAAAGAGCTTATCTGGAATTACACACAAGGTCAGCCATGGCTTGTGAATGCGTTGGCATATCAGACCTGTTTTGAGATAAAGGCAAAAAGAGATAAAATATTAGAGAAAATGCCCATTACAGAAGATATGGTCATTGATGCAAAAGAGGCTCTGATTTTAAGGCGGGAGACCCACCTTGACCAGTTGGCTGATAAGTTAAAAGAGGAAAGGGTAAAAAGAGTTATTGAGCCGATTATACAGGGAAGAGAAGAGTCTTATGATCTGTTAGATGACGATATTTGGTATGTCCGAGATTTAGGGCTTACAAAGTTAGATGGCGGGATTCACATCTCAAATCCAATTTACGCAGAAATAATACCAAGACAGCTTACATTCGGCACCCAGCAGACCATTCATCATAAAACCGCATGGTATGTCAAAGATAACGGCAGGTTGGATATGCCGAAATTAATATCAGCATTTCAGGAGTTCTTCAGAGAAAATTCAGAGAGCTGGATTGAGAGATTCCAATATAAAGAGGCGGGACCACAGCTTTTGATGCAGGCATTTTTGCAAAGGGTGATAAATTCAGGCGGAAGAATTGAAAGAGAGTATGGGCTTGGAAGAGGCAGAACAGATTTGATGGTTGTTTGGAACTATGAGAAAAAGGGGCAAAAAGAGATAAATCAAGAATTTAAACAAGATAAAGCAAAAAAGGCTCCAAAACAAATAACAAAAGCTGTTCAAAAAGAGGTTATTGAGCTTAAAATCTTGCATAAATCCCTTGAAAAAACTATATCAGATGGGCTTGAGCAGACCTATAAATATATGGATAGATGCGGACAGAGTGAGGGGCATCTTGTTATTTTTGATAGAAGCAGAACTAAAACTTGGGAAGAGAAGATTTTTTGTAAAACAGAGCAATACAAAGATAAAACCATAACGGTTTGGGGAATGTGAAAGCTTAATGTCATCAACTTACCAGTCGGCTTATTCTGGAAAAAACTTTTTTGGTTAAAAGGAGAATCTTATGTCTGAATCTGTTACTCAAAAATCGTTAGAATCATCTCTTCCTCTAAAGAGTCAAGAATCTATTTCCATTCGCTCAAACCTTCCTCCGTAAAGAGTCAATCTTTCCTCATCATGTCAATGCTAATGGTAATCTCCTTTGTTATCTGGGCTTTTTATGGTCAACTTGATGTTGTAAGTTTTGCTCCGGGCGAGGTTGTTCCATCAAGAACAGTCAGATAAACAATATGACATTAATTCCATGTATGGTCAATTTTAAATAGAGATGGTATTATGCTTTATTTTTTAGCCAATCAACAATAAGGTGCATAGCTTTAATAACATTACTGCACCACAACTCTGCAAAATCTTCAGGAAGAGGTTGATCAAGAGGAATTGTTTCGCTTGCAGTGAGTGCTTTTGCACCATCAAAATCAACATAAGCCATACGAACTGTCAGTTCATTAGATGGGCGTTCAAATGCAGAACCAGGAAGGGCTGCCACTCCTATCTCTTGAAGCATTCGTTCACACAATGATTCGCTGGATGCGATCCCTTTTCGTGCAAGCTCATTAGTAAATGGTGAAAAATCAGGAAATAGATAGAAAGCACCATCTGGAAAATGAACTTTTACTCCGGCATCAGAGAGGATTTGAGCACATTTATCACCTATGTGTGCAAGTATCCTCCGTACATGCCAAAGATATCTTTCAATCACAACTCCTCCATTAAAGGCTCTTATAGCTGCGTGTTGAACCGGAGCACATACAGATGTGTAAGTTTCGCTTGCAAGTGCAGCCATAGAAGAGAGAAGCCAATCCATATTTTTAGGAAATGTGAATGTTCCAAGTCTCCACCCTCCTGCTCCACACCATTTTGATAATCCTGAGCTAATAATAGTGCCTTCTGGATAGAAACTTGCAACTGAAACATGCCTGCCTTGATGATGAATCTCTCCGTAAATTTCATCAGAAAGAAGAATAACCCTATACTTTCGTGCAACTTCGGAAAGCTCTTTAAGTTGATTTTCTGTATATGTACAGCCGTCTGGATTTGCAGGATAATTAAGAATAAGAATTCTTGGACGAAAATCATCTTTCTCGTCAGCACAATATCTCTCCATCAACTCTGCCGTCATTCTCCAGCGATCTTCAAATCGTGTTGGAATCAATCTTACTTTTCTACCTATAATATTTGCCTGAGGAATATAAGAGACCCAACATGGGGTAGGTACAATAAGCTCTCCATAATATGCAAGTTGGAGCAGGAACATTAACTCTTTTGAGCCAGGTCCTATTAATACATTATCTTCACAAAACTCTACACCTGTTTTCTGACGGTGAAAATTTGCAACTGTTTTGCGTAATTCACGAAGACCAACTGTTGGAAGATAATCTTTTTGGTGTGCATTTACCTTCAATGCTTCAACAATAGGAACAGGTATTGGAAAAGGAGATTGCCCAAGTCCAAGACGATAAACATTTTGACCTTTTTGTTGTAACTCTTTGCTTCTATCATTAATTGCTATTGTGGGAGATTGATCCATTCCTCTTACATTTAAGTTCAAACTTACATTTTCTTTAATATACATGGCGTTAACTCTCCTTTGATATTGTAGGTTATCAATGTTCTTAGGCAAAGTTCCGTTGTGTTTTTTACATGACTTTTTCAGCGATATAAGGCATTATAAAATATAGATTATACCAAATTTTATTTGGTTTGTGACCTATTAACAATCTCTTTCAATGAAGGAATAAGTCATTTGAAAGTTAATTTAAATCAGGGGGCAATTTAAAATAGAAATGGTATTAATAGGCTATAGTTTTCTATTTATTTCCATACGATTCATTGTATGTCAAGCTAAAAGTTGACAATATATTGTTGCTATTACTATAGTTTTAAAGGATACATTGATAATGAATCAAAAGAATAAAATCCTTGTAGTAGATGATGATGCAGGACATCGTACAATGTTAAAAACTCTTATGACAGGATGGGGTTATGATATACACCTTGCAGATGATGGCACTAAAGGTGTTGAGAAAGTACACCAAGAACATTTTGATATTGTTCTGATGGATATGAAGATGCTTAAAATGTCAGGCATGGAGGCTTTAGAAAAGATATGTAATTATAACCCATCGCTTCCTGTTATTATCATGACAGCATACTCATCAGTTGAAACTGCTGTAGATGCTCTTAAAAAAGGAGCTTATGATTATATGACTAAGCCCCTTGATTTTGATAAACTTAAACTTACGATAGCTCATATAATTGAGACTCTTTACCTTAAAAAAGAGAATATTAACTTAAAAAAAAGGTTAGATCAAAACTTCAGTCGCGATAGTATTATCGGAAAAAGCCGTGCAATGACAGCTCTTCTGGACACAGTTGAACTTGCAGCTCCATCTGATGCAAATATTCTCATTACAGGTGCTTCTGGTACTGGCAAAGAGCTGATTGCTAATGCAATTCATTATAATAGCCCACGTAAGGATATGTCTTTTATAAGGATTAACTGTGCTGCAATTACAGAGACACTTTTAGAATCTGAACTCTTTGGGCATGAAAAAGGCTCCTTTACTGGAGCTGAAAAGAGGCGTAAAGGGCGATTTCTACAAGCACATGGAGGTAGTATTCTACTTGATGAAATTGGTGAAATGAGCCTTGCTATGCAAGCAAAGCTACTCAGAGTGCTTCAAGAGAAAGAGATAACTCCAGTTGGCAGTGAAGAGAGTATAAAGGTGGATGTTCGTGTTATTGCTTCAACTAATAGAGATTTGAAGAAAATGGCATCAGATGGACAGTTTCGTGAGGATCTATACTTTAGGTTAAATGTAGTTACTCTTGAAATTCCTTTGTTAAGTGATAGGAGGGAGGATATCCCCTCTTTAGCCCTTCATTTTCTTAAACTCTTTTCAGAAAAAAATCGTCGTGATATTAAGGGATTTACACCCGAGGCAATGGATGCCATGATAAGGTATGGATGGCCCGGAAATGTGAGAGAACTTATGAACTGTGTTGAACGAGCAGTTGTTCTTGCAAGATCAAATTATCTCTCTTTGGCTGATTTTCCATTTGCAACGCAAATTAATACTCAGCCGTTATCAATTTCAGGGGAACAGAAAGCAACATCTAATTCACAGCAGGCAATAGCACAAGATATTCCACTTGCCGAGATAGAAAAAGAAGCAGTGCTAAAAACCCTTGAATCTACCGAAGGTAATAGAAGTGAAGCTGCTCGAAGACTTGGAATCACAAGAAAAACTCTGTTAAAAAAACTTAGAGATTATGGAGAAGCATAAAAGGAGAGTTTATTATGCCAGTTATTGCAAAAACTGCTTTTTTGTTAATTTTATCCAATATATTTATGACATTTGCATGGTATGCCCATTTAAAGAAGCTCAATGACAAAACATGGATTGTTGCTGCACTTATTAGTTGGGGCGTTGCTTTTTTTGAGTACATTATTCAAGTACCAGCCAATCGTATAGGTCACACGGAGTTAAACCTTTCTCAGTTAAAAATTCTTCAAGAGGTAATTACCCTCTCAGTATTTGTACCTTTTTCTGTTTTTTATATGGGGCAGGGTATCAAACTTGATTTTCTTTGGGCGGGTTTATGTATGCTTGGGGCAGTTTATTTTATTTTTAGAACATAGAAGCTATCCTCTGCACATACCACTAACTTAAATTTCAGAAAGCAAGTTATAAACTTTACTACTTGAAAAATAATGAGTCTGCCAGCTTTTTCTTCCATAAAGAATTCCTAATTTGTTCATCTTTGTCCTTAGTGTATTTGGATGAAGCCCTAAAATTTGTGCAGCTCCCCCGTCTCCATTAATCTTGCCGCCCGCCATCACCAAAGCCTGTCTGATATGCAAAATAGTCATCTCGTCTAAGGAAAGCAGAGTTTTATTCGGTGTCCCGTCAGAAGTCTCTTTATGGACAGGCGAAACCTGCGGGGTCAAGATATCTTCAAATGAGAGTGTGCCACCTCTGCTTTGAATCAAAGCCCGTTCAACTATGTTTTCGAGCTCCCGTACGTTGCCAGGCCAGTCATAAGCGATAAGTTTGTTGATAACACCATGACCGAGTAAAGGTCTATCTTTGATTTTGAGTTCTTTGGACTTGCTCTCTATGAAGTGATGGAGCAGAGCTGGAATATCTTCTCTTCTCTGCCTCAAAGGCGGGATATTGACAGGAAAGACATTGAGCCTAAACCAAAGGTCTTCGCGAAATTGTCCTGATGCAACCATCTCATTAAGATTCCTATTTGTGGCTGATATAACGCGTATGTCCACAGGTATAGGAGTGCTCCCTCCCACACGCTCGATCTCTCTGCTTTGAAGAACTCGCAGCAGTCTCACCTGAGCTTGGGTTGGAAGTTCTCCAACTTCGTCTAAAAAAATCGTTCCTTTGTTAGCTCTTTCAAATCTACCTCTCTTTTGGCTTATCGCCCCTGTGAATGCTCCCTTTTCATGCCCAAACAGCTCACTGTCAAGGAGGGTATCAGGAATTGCTCCACAATTTACCTTGATAAAAGGTCCGTCTTTACGAGGAGAAGAGTAGTGAATAGCATTAGCAAAAAGCTCTTTTCCTGTACCGGTCTCTCCTAATAGCAAAACAGCACTGCCAAGTGGTGCCACCTGTTTAACCATTTTCATCACTTCTTTCAGACCAAAATCCAAACCAATGATCTCTTCGCCTGAAGCTGACCTCAGTTCTTCAAAAAGATAACGGTTGTCGTCAGCAAGCATATCCTTAAGCCTAATAATTTCCTGATAATCTAAAGCCTTTGACAGAGCAATAGCAAAAGGCTCATGGAGGAGTTGAAGGAGGCGTGCATGCTCATTTTTGTATTGATTCAATCCATCTGCTGCTGCCGCGAACATACCAATCATATTGTTTTCGAGCTTTAAAAACATCAGCATTATAGATACATCGGATTTGATTCCAAGCTCTTCTAAAATCTCAAGCAGCCCCTCCTCCTGATCAGGCTGATTCATAATTACAGTCATTACCTCATTTTTTGACAACGCTGCATGTAAATCCGCGGATCTTCTGCTGCGACCCTTTTCTGGCAACGGAACAACCTGTCCATATCTTGCTGATTTGTTGAACCCTGCTGATGCCACGAGCTTCATCAGATTGGAATTGTAGTCAAGTGTGTGCAGTGTTGTTCGCATCATAGGAATAAAATCTCTTATGTATTCAAAACATCGCTTCAGAGCTATTTCTATGTTGAGGCTACTGCATATACGGAGAGTCGCTTCACGAAAAAAAATATTTTCATCCATGTTGATCGTTTCCACCTCGTTTTGTGTGTGAACAAAGAGCTATTTGCAAATAAATTCATATTACAACATAGCAAAAAATTACTGAATACCGTAACACACATTACGGTATTCAGTAAAGTATAAAAGACCTCTTTATTTAACTACCTGATATTTATATATATTTATATCTTGGCACACAACATGCTTTAACACGAGGTATTGTAGATGACCACGAGAAGAGGTCACGGTTGCTAAAATATGGCTGACATATATCGTTTGTGTTTGTAGGTCGCTACAACAACGTTTTATCAGCTCAAAGCAGGGCGATTCGGGTGGGATACCCCCTGCTATTATGGAGGAAAATTGACATGAAATGGATCGAAATCATCACACTACGTTCTCTTGTAAAAGCGAACAGGAAATTAGTCAATGAACTCTTGTGCCAGGTTTGCCAGCAGAAGGAAGATGCGCAAGAGATATCAATCAAGGTCTATCACGAGCATATGGTTGAGACTGATTTAAGTATTCAAATTCACTGGACAACAGAGGCACTACCTGTAAGAACAAGCAATCTTGGACAACGGTTGTTATTCTCGCTTAAAGGGCTTGGGTTAATCAGTTATTCCATCTGGGTGGAAGCCTCGTTCACTGAATCATAGCAAAGAACCGGCTTAAGCTTTGCCGGGTTTGAAAACACAATTATAAAATATAAGGATTTGATAATGGAAAAACAGATGCTTGTCTTTGGAGGATTATTCAGTAGGACTCCAATCAAAAGATACTTTATTATTACCGCTGTAATAGGTTTGATTCTCCTCGTTGCCGGTGGCTGCAAGAAAAAAGAAGAGCCAGTCCCAAAGGAGGTTATCCGACCGGTTAAGGTGAGCACAGTGGGTGGAAGAACAGATGCAGAGGTTATCTCTCTGCCAGCCAAAACTCGGGCAAACATGCGAGCTGATCTCTCTTTCAAGGTGGCGGGTCCTCTGATTGAACTGCCAATTGAAGAGGGACAGGAGGTAGAAAAAGGTCAGCTTATCGCCCGCATTGATCCAAGGGATTTTGAAACCAATCTTATGGGAATCAAAAGTTCTTTGTCCGAAGCCATAGCCAACTTAAAGTCCATGGAAAGAGGAGCAAGGGCAGAGGATATCAAGATGCTTGAATCGGAAGTTGATGCAGCAAAGGCAGATTACCTTTTCATGGAAGATCAATACAAACGCTATAAACAGTTATGGATCAACCAGCATGTCTCCAAGGCTGACTTTGACAATCAGACCACTCTTAAGGATAAGTCTAAAGCCAGATTAGAATCAGCTCGTCAGAATCTTGCTAAGGGGAAAAAGGGGGCAAGAAAAGAGGATATAGAAGCCCAGCAGTCCAGAATCAGAGGATTGGAAGCCAAGTTGAAAGAGGCTCAATACGCATTAGAAGATACGTATCTTAAAGCCCCTTTTGCCGGAATTGTGGCTAAACGTTATGTGGAAAACCATCAGGAGATTCTGGCTAAGCAGCCAATAGTCTTTTTGCAGGACATTTCCAAGATAGAGGTACTTGTGGATGTTCCGGAAACTCTTATGTCTCGAATCCGTGAAGGATATGTCCTAAATGTTGCGGTTAGGTTTGCCGGTGCACCTGAACACTCCTTTCAACTGACACTTAAAGAATTTTCTACAGAAGCCGATCCCCAGACCCTGACTTATCAAGCAGTATTTGTGATGCCTCGACCTCAAGGTATAAACATCCTGCCCGGCATGACTGCAACAGTGGAAGGTAAACTTAAGTCGTTCGCGAAAAATAACTCTCGTATTGTTATTCCTGCCATTACCGTTACTCGTGATTCAGAGATGATACCGTATGTGTGGGTCATCAATGAATCGGACATGACCGTTAAAAGAACAAACGTAGATTTAGGAGAGATGACTGGATCAGACGGTATTGTGATCCTTAATGGGCTGTCTCAGGGAGAAAAAGTCGTTACCGCCGGCATCAGCAGACTTTATGACGGAATGAAGGTCAGCATCTGGGATTCTTCAAAATAAGGAATGTTAATTATGAATATTGCAGAGTTTTCAATAAAAAAGAGTGTCATTACCTGGACCATAACCATAGTGGTTTTGGGGCTCGGTTATCTGGCATATCAGAATCTCTCCCGACTCGAAGACCCAGAGTTTGTTATCAAGGAAGCAGTCGTGGTAACTCCTTATCCTGGAGCTTCTCCTGATGAGGTGGAAAAAGAGGTTACGGAAAAAATCGAAAAAGCAGTTCAGGAGCTGGGTCAGCTTAAACGCGTTGACTCCTATTCTTCCCGGGGAGTTTCAACTGTAAAAGTAATTATCAAGGATAAATACAATACAGCCACACTTCCGCAGGTGTGGGATGAAATGCGTCGTAAGATCAACGATGTCCAGAGGAACTTGCCCGCAGGAGCCGGACCTTGCATTATCAACGATGATTTCGGCGATGTTTACGGCGTCTATTATGCCCTTACTGGAGAGGGATATTCGCAAGCAGAGTTGAAAAAGGTGGCTGAACTCCTCAAAAGAGAACTCCTTACCGTCATTGACGTGAAAAAGGTGGTATTTTTCGGTGAACAGACCGAAGCAGTTTATGTGGAAATGTCCAAAGAGAAGATGAGCGCACTGGGCATCACCCGGGAGGATATCTTCAATGCTCTGAGAGCCAAAAACCTTCCGTCTGACGCTGGCAAAATCCAAATCGGCAGCGAATACATACCTGTTTCCCCGACAGGCATCTTTACATCGGAAAAGGATTTTCAAGAGCTCTTCATCGCCGGTCGAGGCGGCAAACTCATTTATCTCAAGGATGTAGCTGACATCCGCAGGGATTATGTTGATCCTCCGAGATCGCTCTTGCGGTTCAACGGCAAGAATGCCATAGGCATCGCCATCTCCACGGTTTCGGGAGGCAATGCTGTTACCATTGATATCTGTTGAAAAAAATAGACACTAAAGTAAGATACAATAAACTTACGG
>CAYRLG010000019.1:0-81286 GCA_964425195.1 uncultured Desulfobacterales bacterium | reverse complement strand
AAAAGAGTTTTTTACACCAGAAATCAAGCTGCTGGAGGAATTAAAAAAGCGGGGCAAATTCTTTGAGCATGTCAGGAATACCTAATATTTTAATAAAACTTAAAATAAGTTCATTAAGCAATGTTTCATCTCTTGTATTGTGATACCATTGATGAAACTTTAAGGTAACTTGTAAATTCTCAATGATTGCTTTTGAGAAATCTTTTGTAAAAATCAAAGGATATTGTAATTGCAATGCTTTGAATATTTTATTGAATGCAACTTCAATATGGGCTGTTGAAATCGATCTTTTTAACGTGTCGATCATATTGTACTCAATGATTACATGTTGAAAAAGTTTATCAATTGAGATGTTGCTGTAGATATTTAACGGTGCAAAAACATTGGTGTCAGCAACCTTTTTTCCCGCCATTTTTCTCTCCAGCTGGGAATAAAATGAATTTTGATAGATGTCAGAAAAATAAACCTTCTGAATTATATCCAGAGGCATGTCGTTAATCGAGTATGTTCCAAATATACCCTGATTAAAATCATGGATGTTTTTAGTTGCATTGTTTTGAGCCTGACGGATGTAGTTAATAGAATCGTAGGTGAAAAGTGTGTCAACGCTGCCGTTAAAATATGACTTAAATAATTGCTCGATAAAGGCTATCTGAAAACGCTCCTGTCTCTGATAAATCCCAAGGAAATGGACTCTAAAAATTGGATTGGGATTCTTGCTGTTGATATAGTCAAACAGTATTTTGTAGATGATTCCAATGAATGAACTAATATCTATCTTTGCCAGTCTTTTTATCCCGACCATTCCCCCTATTGCCCAGTTCTTTATCACTTTTCCAAGTTCAAGTTCTTTATAGAGGCAACTCCATACTTCATATAATGCCTTACATTTGAACTGATAAATGTAATAAAATTTATCAGCAAGTTCAGGGTGCTTGATAAGCAGGTCTCTTGATCTCATAAGTGATTGGCGGTTGAAGAAATAAACATTTTTACTGGTATTAAATAGAGGAAAATTGAGATTAAAAGGAATATCCAATGAGAAGATATAGTCAAAAGTGTCCCTTTCTTGATACAGGTATTCATGATAGCAGCCAATTACTTTTGCTATATCCCATCGTGCAACATCACCTACAATAATTGAGTATCCAGAACTATCAATGAACAGTGGTTTCTCAATTGGTTCTATGTAATGTTTTTTAAAGTTCCTTATTTTTAATGAGGTTCTAAGAGTCGTGTCATACCCGAAATCCTTTTGACTGAAAGCATCAATCAAAGATGTTAATACTCCATATGTTTGATTTACGATGAGTGGTGTGCAATCAAGATTTTTGTCTGTTTGTGTTTTATTGTTTAAAACTGTTATGTGTTCCATATTTTGAAATTCTATAGAGGGCAGTATATAAATGCTGTATCTGCCCTGATATTATTAAAAATTATTAGAAATTATTAGTTGCCGTTTCTATCAACTATCTGAAAATATGCAAAAATAAGGTCAAAATATTAAATCTATCACATATACAGCTTCATTGATTTAACAAGCTTATCACCTTGAGCTGTCGGGATGTTATTGTGCCCTCGTATTTCTATCAGCCCTTTGCTTGCAGCAATTGCTCTCCAGTTTGATACTGCAGCCTGGCTGACTTTCAATGACTTGGCGATATCAGTTTGAGTCTTACCTTCAATCATCATGACAACTGCTGTATTCTCATTGTCAATTTCAGATGATAGGCGTTCAAACTTCATTTTAGCCCCTCTTTCGCACTCTTTCAGTTCAATGATAAATGGTCTTGTCCAGTCTTTAGGCAGGGCATTTGCTTTTTCGAAAGAGACCTCTATCGCAACATTTCCCCTGTTTTTTGGGGATTTCAATCGAAGCTGTGTGTCTATGCAGTGAACAGGAAATAAATTTTTGCTTCTACCTTTATCTACCCAGATTTGAGTGATATTCGGATTGCGATGAAGAGCTTCAATTTTCTCGGAGAATGAAGCTATTTGCTCGCTTTTTACCAGTGTATCCAAAGAATCAAACAGAAGTATGAGATGCTGATTTTTGACATCATCAGCAGCAATTATAATATTATCCATCCAGTCAGATTTAGTCAGATCTAATTGCCCGTCCTTATTATTATTTAAGTGATCTTCTTTGGAAAAAATATGGAGATTATTATTTAAAGGTGCGGCTTCATTTTTTATCAAATACATTCTTTTATTGAGATTTTTCAGAGGAATATCCGCCATAAAGGATAGTGTAATGTCATTTATACCTTTTGTTGATGATTGGTATTGGAAAAAATCAACAAGTTTATCCTTAAATGAAAGTGCCCTTGCTATCTCTATCATCAGCCATGTAGAGCCAATGCTTTTGTCGGATTTAATGAGCATTGTTTGCCCCCGATAAAGCAGGTTTTCAAAAATAACATTGTCTACATTATTATTATTTTCTTGAAATTGTTCAAAATCAACGGCTGATTTAATGAGGTTGTTGAATTTTGTATCGTTAGCATTATTAATCTGTTGTTCACTATTTGTATTATTATCAGTACTCATTTTATTTCCTCCATATCAGAGTAATACGGTCAAAAAATTTTATTTCCATCCTAAATCCTTTTGTAATAATTGTTCTCAGACAGAATATGATTGGATCGGTTTTCAACTCATAGATGCCAAAGGTGGCTAACGCACCAGTTATGGGGAGAAAAGAGAAAGACCTGAAAATATAATCAGGTTGGATGTTGTCATATTCAAACTCGGAGAATTTACCAATGCAATACCGTCGACCATCGTGCCGTTCAAAAATACCAATCTGATTACCAAACACATAAATTGTTGTGTATGGTGAACCTTTCATGAAGGGTTTGATTAGAGTGCTTTCATCTGTGACTAAATTTTCTGTAACGGCATCTGCATTGGTTGATGAAAGATCAGGTACAGTTGGTCTATCTGTCGCTGTTACTTCTGAGAATTTTACTGACATTGTGCCATTTGAGATTATAAATTCATGATGTTCAGGGTCATGCAGTATTAAATGCTTTTCGTTCCCCTTCATCGTTCTTATGGATTTTAAAGAATCTTCATTACAGTTAAAGTGCATATTAACATTCTCTCCAAGCAATGGGGTTAAGTCAGCTTCCATTACGGCTGTATCTGAAATCCCCATCACCATATTTGAATCAAAGATATTGATTCTTCTTGTTAATTGACTTGTATCTTTCAATATTTTCTGAAAAGCATCTGCATCCTCTGGCTTTAAAGATGCAATTTGCTCTTTTCTGGAATTTGATGCTGTCTCATAAAAAGAAATCATTTTATTAATAAATCCTCCGTAAATAATGTTAAATAAACCGGCTTATGCAAGAAAAGGGAGGATCAGTTACAGTGGTGAAAATATCTACAGTAACAATTACAATTAAAGCTCAATTAGTCATTTATATATCACAATGATGCCAAGTAACCATAAAGTTTATAGGGTTATAAATATGTTTTTTCTGCTTCTCTGCTTCCATATAAGCAAAAAGACTATTATTTTAGGTAGTTATATGGAATCAGAGGAATCTATTCTCTGATTCCATGGTTATTATGGGATATATCTGCTTATGACATTAAGTACATGTCCGGCATTAAAATCATAATTCATAAGTTTTGAGCCTTTGGTACTTTTTTGCTTGCCATCTTCTTCAATCAAGTTATAAACATTGAGCCTTTTCCCGGCCCATTGAGGTCTTGGGCGATCATATTTTTCTATATATTTCTTTTGTTCCATATAGTCCAAAATATCTTTGGGTGCTTTGGAAAAATGATCGTTGTTTTTTTTAATACTATCTTCAGCAAATTCTTTGAGAGTCAACAAAAGTGCCTTATCATGTATCGAAAGTTTGGCCTGAGTTTTCGACAAAAGTCTCATAAACGCATCTTTTATTTTATCCTGCTCTTCTTGTGGTATTCCAAGCACCTGTGCTACTGCTCCGAGTGGACGCCATAATTCCATTTTTCGAGTGCCATTACCTGGTATTGATTGGTATGCCTCCTTTACTTGATTATAATTAAACATTAGAAAACGATAATAATGGTCACGCTTTTGCGGCCATATACATTCATTACCACTAATATCAGGCAGCTTTTTTGTTGTTTTAAGCATATTAAATTGGATACAACGATCAGAAAGGTCATCATCAAGAGGTTTAGTACTGGCAAACCCTTTTGCACCATAGCCTGAATACTCTTGAACCAGCCTCATACCTTTTACATTCCTGATGATTCTCCTTTTTGCACCCTCTTTTTTGTAGGAATCTGCCAGCAATCCAATCAGTTCTGGTTTTATCTTTTCTGCTTGATCAACAAGTAGTGTAACTCTTTCACAATCCATAGTGTCAGCAAGAGCTGCTTCTGTAATTGTTTTAACTTTTTTGCCATTAAATGCCGTCAGTGCCAAAATTTCAAAAAGCTTTGATTTTCCAGATTCTTTAGGCCCCAAAGCATAAATAAAAGGAAAAGCGTCAAATATATGTGTAAAATAAGTTGCTATTATCCAAAGTGCTACAATCTTGCTTTCATATGGACTTTGAAATTCTAAAAATTTATTTAATGTTTTAAGTGTGTTATCTAAAATATTATCTGGATAGGAAAGTTCTTCGAGTGCTTTTTGACAAGGTATGAGCCCCCACTTATCATCAATTAATGGCGGAATCGCGTTTTTTTTGATGCGGTAACTTTCATTATTTATCGTGATTTCTTCACTGTTGAGTTCAATAACGAATCCAGTTTGATCTCTTATCACATGAAAGACTTCATCTTGAATTCCGTTTGCGGATTTTTGCTGGGTTCTAAAACCTAAAACAAAAGCTCCGTCAGGAAAATCTATGACTCCATGTGTGGTTGAAGCCTGATTGTCGATCAGTGATTGGATTATTTTGTATGTAGAGGATTCTTCTTTTTGCACGGGGAGAAGCGAATCCGCCCTCTCAGACCCGTTGTTTTTAACTTCATTAAAATCCATATTTCTCCTCCAAAGCTGGGATAAAAGCATTAACTCATTAATTCATTAACAATTTCATCAAAATTAATGTCTGATGTGGATCTATAGTTCTCCATCCAGCTATCAATATCAGATTTTTTTATTCTGATGAGCCTGCCAGCACTCCCGATCCTGTAAAATGGAATTGGGTTTACTGCGTCTTTTACTAAGTCTCGAAACAGCCTTTCTGATATTCTCAGATAGTTGGCTGCTTCAGGTATAGTGAAAATTTCTTGATCCCTTCGAAATGTGTTTTTTCGTTCTTTGTCTTCTTTCATAACCGAATCTCCTATTTTTTTTGAAATTCAGCTGACGTCAACTGTTTCAATTGTTAAACAATTCTCTGCAGATACTGCACATTGTATATAATATTTAAAAATATAAGTTATATCCTAAGGAGATGTTATTATAGGATAGGCAAAATGAAATTTATGTAAAAAATATATTTTTATTAAACAAAAAAATATCCAAAAACTAACTCCTCTTAGGATATGATTTACACTAAAAAAAAAGCTACAGTTGGGATTAAATATGGTATGATTAAAGTCGTGCAGAGGTGTTTTGACGCAGCTTTAGCTTAACCATAAAAACCAATTGGAGGAATTATGGGAGTTAAAGTTAGGGAAAAGAAAAAAGGATCTGGTGAATGGTGGATTTTTATAGATCATAACGGAAAGAGAAAGGCTAAGAAGATTGGAAAGGAAAAGAGGGTTGCACTTGAAGTAGCAAAAAAATTAGATGCAAATGTTGTATTGGGTAATTTTGATCTGTCCGGCGAATCTGACGAACAGGAAGAGAATCATGTACCGCTATTTTCCGAGTATGCTGCAACATGGGTGGACACCATTATTACAGCAACATGTAAGCCATCAACAATAATAGATTATAAAGGTATTCTTGATAATCATGTATTACCGTTTTTCGGGAAAAAACCTGTGAATAACATTAACAGGATGATGGTAAAAAAATTCCTGATGGGAAAAGTTAATAAAGGACTTGCATCCAGTACGGTATCACATATGAAAAGCTGTATTTCGGGTATTTTAGGAGTTGCAGCAGATGATGATATTCTTGCAGCAAATCCGGCACATCGTCTTGGAAAAATCTTCAAGAAGAAAAATATTAAGGATGAGATTGTTCCTTATTCAAAAGAAGAGCTGCTGCAATTACTGGAATCATTTCAAGAACATTTTCCGGAGCATTATCCAATGGCACTTACTCTTGCAAGAACAGGAATGAGAATTGGAGAGGTTGCTGCACTTCAATGGGATGACATAGACTTTGATAAAAGGTTTATTCATGTTCAAAGGACTTTTTCAAGAGGGAAGCTTGGTTTGCCTAAAAATGGAAAAGACAGAAAAGTTGATATGTCCAAACAATTATCAAAGGTTTTGGAAGAGCTTCTGGAAAAAAGGAAAACCGATTTTGCTGGTAAAGGACGAAAGAAAATTCCTGACTGGATATTCATCAATAACCAAGATACATATTTAGATATTAACAACTGGCGTAAGAGGGTGTTTTACATAGCTATTGAAAAGGCAAAACTAAATAAGATAAGAGTCCATGATATAAGACATACTTATGCGAGCATTTTGATTCAATCTGGAGAATCTTTAGCATATATCAGAGATCAGCTTGGTCATCATAGTATCAGTTTTACAGTTGATATTTATGGACACTTGACACCTGGCGGGAATAAGGATGCTGTAGATCGTCTGGATGATGAGAATTGGTAATGCAACCAAACGCAACCTATACGCAACCAATAAAAAAAGGGTTATAACCTGTTGGCTATAACCCATTGATTTTATTGGTACGCCTGAGACGATTCGAACGTCCGACCTACGGATTAGAAGTCCGTTGCTCTATCCAGCTGAGCTACAGGCGCAAACTAAATGCTTATATACTAAAAACATTTTTTCATGTCTATAAAAAAATCATTGCTGTTTAAAAATTTTTTATTCGAAATTTATTTCTGTTTGGTCTATTGTACAATTTTAAGATTTTTTAAATAGTGTAAAAATATACGTTTAAAAATAATTTGACTTAAAAACACTAAACAATCCAATCACAATGAGATAAAGAAACTGGTAGACTTGTGTTTAGGTGATGATAGATTTACTAAAGAAAGTATAAATAAATCTGCAAGACTGGGGGGAGCATCATCTTATTGCAGCACTGCCAAGAAACATTAAATAGTGAGACATATTTAAAAATGAGCAATAATAAAAAGCTGGATAAAGACAAAAATATAGTAAAACAAGTTATTCAACCTGAGGTTGTATTTGAGTGTCAAGATGGAGATGGACAAGAAGATGAAGATATCTTAAAGGATGAAGATATCTTATCTGATGATGAATTCCTAAATCAAAAAGATGTTGATTTAATAGACACTGACGGCTTTGCTGCCATTGAAGAGATTCTTAAGGATACAAACCCTATAAATAGATCTGATTTTTTACTACCAACTAAAAAACACGGTTCATCAAACAGTCATGCTCTTGTAAAATCTGATCCTCTTCAAAGTTATCTTGCTGAGATCAACAGATATAGACTTCTGACACGCGAGGAAGAGATAAAATTAGGTCGTAAAATTCAGGAAGAAAATGATAGTGATTCAGCATATATAATGGTTACCTCCAATCTGAGATTGGTTGTTAAAATAGCACTTGAATTTCAGAGGGTTTGGATGCAAAATCTCCTTGATCTGATTCAAGAGGGGAATATTGGTCTTGTGCAGGCAGTAAAAAAATTTGATCCATATAAAAATGTTAAATTTTCATATTACGCCTCATTTTGGATTAAAGCCTATATCCTTAAATTTATTATGGATAATTGGCGACTTGTTAAAATTGGCACTACACAAGGACAAAGAAAACTCTTCTTCAGGCTCAAAAAAGAGAAGCAAAAACTAATAGATGAAGGTTTTGATCCAAGACCTAAACTACTTTCAGAGAGAATGGGAGTATCTGAACAGGAAATTTTGGATATGGATCAGCGTCTTGACGGTTGGGATATATCCCTTGATGAACCTGTAAGAGATGATTCAGGTACAGAGAGAATTGAGTTTATAAATAACGATATAGATTCAACAGAAGATAGAGTTGCAAGAAAGCAAATTGAAGATATACTACATACAAGGGTTAATGAGTTCAAAAAAAGCCTAAAACCAAGAGAACTTGAGATATTTGAAAAAAGGATATTTTCCGATGAACCTCTTACTTTGCAGGAGATAGGAGAGAGTTATAACATATCAAGAGAACGAGTACGTCAGATTGAGAATAATATCATTAAAAAGATGAAAGACTATTTTAGAAACGAGATCCCCGATTTTGAGGAGTATAACCACAATTCATAATTTGTAAGTTTAAGGCAGGAGATTTTTATAAAAAATATGAAGCAATTTTTAAAATACTGTCCAAATATAGTTGTTGTGATGGTGACGTTTCTATCCATCACTTTGTTTATTACAGCGATCTCTGGATGCAGCTTTATTAAACCTGACTCTGCTTCTGATAAAAATATTGAAGAACAAAAAAAAATAGTAGAGCAGAGAGATGATAATAAAGAAGAGATGGAAAAAGAAGAGATAGAAGATCTCACCTATACAGAAGATGGCGAGAGTGAACCTGAAGTAGAATATTTTAGCGATGGTTACTACTATTATATGAAAGCTGAAAGGCACAAACAAAATGGAGATATAGCTCTTGCAATTGATGCTATGAAGCAGGCAATTGATGCTGATCCAGAGTCAAGTTATCTGAAAAAAAATTTAATATTACTCTACATTTTAAATAAAGATCATGCAGGTGCAATAAAAGTTGCTGAAGATGCTAACCAAAACTCTCCTGATAATGAGGAGATTTTAGAGATTTTAGCTAAATTAAAACTTCAGCTAAACGAGATAAAAGAGGCAAAGAGGATTTATGAGCGTATTATCAATATAAACCCTCAAAATCATGATGCTTATATTCTGCTTGGCAATATTTATATTAATGATCGTCAGAGTGAAGAGGCATTTAAACTATTTTCTGAAATGGTCAGACGTTTTCCAGAATCCTATGGCGCACATTTTTTCATAGGAAAAATGTATGCTCAAAAAGGTAACTTTGTTCAAGCAGAGAGAGAGTTGCTAAAAAGTGTTGAGTTGAGAAAAGATCTTGTAGAACCAAGATTTGAGCTTATCAGGCTATATAGATCATTAGAAGAGCAATCTAAGAAAGCCAATATTTCGAGCAGAACGCAAAAAAAATCTTCTAACAAATCGAATCATAATTTTACAATTCATACTGACAAGGTGATATCTCTTTATGAAGAGATTCTTAAAATTGACAGTAATAACATCAAAGCTACTATAGAGCTTCCTCTCTATCTGTATAAAAAAGGTGAAAAGTCAAAAGCATCTGATATGCTTTCAGAGTTTGGTGAAAAATACCAAAATGATGATGCCATGTTGGTAGCAATGGCAAAAGAGCTTATTAATAATGATAATAAAAACGATGCTATCATTGTTTTTAATGAGATATTACAAGATAATTCATCAGACAGATCAACTATACACTACCTTGCAGGAATTACGTTTGATTCTCTAAAAGAGCCTAAAAGAGCAATGGAGCATTTTATGCAAATCTCTCCTGAATCTGAAGAGTACAAAAAATCTCTGTTTCACATTGCATATATTTATAGCCAAACTGGAGATAATGATAAGGCAATCACATTCTTGGAATCAAAATTAAGTCAACTACCCGAAGATATCGAGTTAATAGGCTATCTTGCTGCATTTTATGAAGAGAATAACCAGTTTGATAAAGCTCTTGAACTTATTCAAAAGGGGCTTAAAATTGCTCCAGAAGATACAGAACTCCAGTTCAGAGCAGGAGTTATACTTGATAAATCAGGTGATAAAGAGAGATGTATTTCAGCAATGAAAAGGGTTATCGAACTTGATTCAGAACATGCAAATGCACTTAACTATCTTGGATATACTTATGCTGAACTTGGAATAAAACTCAACGAGGCGGAAGAGCTTATAAAAAGAGCATTAGTTATCAAGCCTGATGATGGATATATTACAGATAGTCTTGGTTGGGTGTATTACAAAAAAATGGAATATGATGAGGCAATTGAAATACTTGAAAAAGCTGTAATTTTATCGTCTGGCGATCCCGTAATTTTAGAGCATCTTGGAGATGCCTACAGAGAGAACAAGATGTATTCAAAGGCTCTTGAGTCTTATAAAAACGCTATTTCTAAAAGCAGTGATAGTAGAAATAGAGCCACTATTGAAAAAAAAATTAATGAAATGAAAACAAAGATTAGTGAAGTATCGGAGTAGAATTATAAATGAAAATAATTAACCGCATTGGAATTATTTTTCTTACTATTTTTTTTTCAGGATGTTCGCTTAATCAACACTCATATACACGATATTCTAAAACGGATGAGGCTTATTCTATCTTAAGGAAGATAGAGAGTATAAACAGCGACATTAGAACATCTAAAGGTAGTGGTTGGATAACAATAGCTGACAGAAAAGGTCAAAAAAAGTTCAGAATGGCGTGGGCTTCTTCTTTTCCTGATAAGATTCGCTTAACACTTTTGAGTGCTGGACACCCTGTTGAGACTATACTTGCAGATGGGAATACTGTTACTTTTATCTCTCATACAGGCAAGCACTCTATAAAAAAAATAAAATCTTCCAACCCCTCTTTAAAAGATATTGTATCTATACCTGTAACAATACAAGATATACTTTCAATATTTGCGGGTAAGGTGCCTATAGGAAAGTTTGATACTGCACAGATTGCTCAAATTACATACTCGCCTACGCTATCAGATACTATGTTGATTCTTAACAGAAGGTGGAATGGTTACTTTCAACATATTGTTTTAAATGCTGATAATCAAGTTTCAAGTTTCTCTCTTCTTAATGAGAATCGTAAACTTATTCATAGTTTATTTAATGAAAAGTATAAAGTTTTTGACTCCTTCTCAATACCGATAAAGGTAAAGATACGAGATCGTGAAAGCAGAGAGATAACGCTTGAGATGACTAATTACCAGCCTAATGTTGCTATAAAACCAGATATATTCATCTTGACAGAATCAAGATAATGCTCATTATCCCCTTTGAACTATACAATATAATAAATATAATAGACGATGCAAGTGGCAGATACGTAAATTTTTGCTTATCTGCGTTTATATAAAAAATATATAAATTAAATACAGGAGTTTAAAAACATATCATGCTTTATGAAAGTGTTGATCAGGCAAAACAGAAGGGGGCTGGCTGTCCATCTCAGAACAAACATGCGAACCAACAAGAAGAGCAAGAGAGAATGATCCAAACCTCGCTTGCCAAGATTAAACATAAAATATTTGTACTAAGTGGTAAAGGTGGTGTTGGAAAGAGCAGTGTCTCTGCCAATCTTGCAGCAAGCCTTGCCTCTAAAGGCTTTAAAACTGGTCTTATGGATGTTGATCTTCACGGTCCTTCAATTGCTCAGATGATGGGCATGACTCAGTTGCTTGATGTATCACAAAACAATCTTTTGCTACCACAAAGTGTTGGAGATAATCTCAAGGTGGTCTCAATTCAAGCTCTTATGCAAGATAAAGATCAGGCAATTATCTGGAGAGGACCTGCTAAAACCGGAATGATTAAACAATTTGTTGGTTCAGTGGAGTGGGGAGAGCTTGATTTTCTAATTATTGATGCTCCTCCTGGCACTGGTGATGAGCCAATATCGGTTGTACAGACAATTCCAGATGCAAAAGCTGTTATTGTAACTACTCCTCAAGAGGTGGCTCTTGCAGATGTTCGTAAGTCCATATCTTTTTGCAGAACAGTAAAAATAGAGACTCTTGGAATTGTTGAAAATATGGGACCTTTTAAATGTCCTCATTGCAACGAGATTATTGAGCTTTTTAAAAGCGGCGGTGGAGAGTCAACAGCAAAAAAAGAGGGGTTAAATTTCCTTGGTTCAATTCCATTTGATATGGCTGTTGTTAAATCTGGAGACGATGGTATCCCAATTATGATGCAAGATAGAGAGTCAAATTTTTCAAAAGCGTTTGAAACCATTGTTGAGAATATAAAAAAACAGTTAAGCTAAAAGCTCTAATGGTATAAAATATTTTTGTTTTTTTAAAGTGATTTAGGCTATTTGTATTAGTTTATAACATAAAAAGAAATAGTTAAGTTGCATTAAATGACGATTAATAGAAATTTGAATGAACAGACAATGTGGATGAAAGATATTCTCAACCAAAGAGAGAGAGAATATCTTTCTCCACTTGCGGCTTTTAGCGATAGTGCTATCCGCAGAAGATACGACTTCAGAGCAGAGAGCGGTTACAGACAAAATTTCAGTGTTGATGCTGACCGTATTCTCCACTCCCTTGCCTATACCCGATATATCGATAAAACCCAAGTTTTTGCTCTCATCCAAAATGATCATCTTACACACAGAGTTCTTCATGTTCAGCTTGTTTCAAGAATTGCAAGAACTATTGGACGCTATCTTGGACTTAACGAAGATTTAATTGAAGCAGCAAGTATGGGACACGATCTTGGACATCCTCCATTTGGTCATGATGGTGAAAGGATACTTTCACAGATTACAAATGAGAATGGAGCGGGATATTTTCACCACAATCTTCAATCTATTCAACTACTTGAACATATCGAGCAAAAAGGTAGGGGCTTGAATCTATCTCTTCAAACTCTTGATGCGATTATCTGTCATAATGGTGAAATACACTCAACATACCTTAAGCCTGTAAAAGATAGAACCTTTGAAGAGCTTGATAAGATAATTATTATAATGTCTAACTCTGAGAAGTTAAATACTATCTCAATAGATGGTTCATTAGAAGATATCTTAAACTCACAATTGCCTGAAACTATGAGACCTACAGATGATCTTATGCCCATGACAATGGAGGGGTGTGTTGTAAGGGCTTCTGATACCATTGCATACATTGGCAGAGATATTGAGGATTCAATAAGACTTGGACTAATTAAAAGAGGTGAGATTCCTTTAGATTGTGTTGATCTCCTTGGAAATACTAATGGTACTATTGTCTATAATCTTGTAACTGATCTTATTACAAACAGCCTAAGACAGCCGTACATAGCATTTAGCAGTGAGATATCTTATGCGCTTAGAACTCTTAAATCCTTTAACTATGAGAGAATTTACGGTAATCCTGCAATTAAAAAACATCTTGAGCTGGTTAAAAAAATCTATATTCACCACTTTGACTCTTTTCTCAGTGGGCTTGAAAGTGGCAAGAACAACTCTTTTAATCCCTGCCTCAATTTTCTTAATGGTCTGTCTGAAGACTACAGAAAGAACCACTCCAATGTTGAGATTGTAAGAGACTTTATATCTGGAATGACGGACTCCTTTTTTATATCCTTAGCTCCTAAATCTTTACGACCATCACCAATAATAGTTTAGTAGTGCCATAATTTTGGTTTTACTTATAGCCCTTTTACGTGGTATGTCAACTTCTCTCATGGATACCAACTATTAATTTGAACAGAGTAAAATATTGGAGTTTAAAAAAATGTGCCTTGCTGTACCATCTAAAATTGTTGAGATTAATAATAATGTGGCGACTGTTGATGTTGACGGAGTAAAAAGAGATGCAAGCCTTATGTTGCTTGACGATGCAAAAATTGGAGACTATGTGATTGTTCATGCTGGTTTTGCTATCAGTAAAGTTGATCAAGAGGCAGCCCGTCAAGCTATTCAAGATATTAGAGATATGTTGCAATTTGCAGATAATAATATGAATAATGGGTAATTTCACTGTTGCAAAGAAATTTAATATAACTGGTGTTGTGCAGGGTGTTGGATTCCGCCCTTTTATTTTTCAATTAGCTCATCGTTATGGATTAAAAGGAGAAGTTTTCAATACATCTAAAGGCATTACTGTTATTGTTGAAACAAATTTAGATAGTAATTCAGTTCTATCAGATAATGATTTAGATAATTTGGATAATATAGAGAAATTTAAAGCTGATATAATAGATAAAAAACCGCCTCTTTCGATTATTGATAATATTTCCATTACTTCAATATCTCCTTCATACTATAAAGATTTTTCAATTTCTAAAAGCAGTGATAGAGATGATACTATTTTTGCATCTTTTAATGATATCAGATCAAATGATAATATATCAAAAAAGCTGACGTTTATCTCTCCTGATGTCTCTGTATGTTCTGACTGCATTCGGGAAATGCAAGATATAAATGATAGAAGATTTGGATATCCATTTATCAACTGCACAAACTGCGGACCAAGATATACAATAATAAAAGATACTCCTTATGATCGGGCTAAAACTTCAATGGCTCTTTTTCAAATGTGCGATCAATGTCAAAAAGAGTATGATAACCCGCTTGATAGAAGATTCCACGCCCAGCCCAACGCCTGTTCAGTATGCGGTCCTCATCTGTTTATTGCGGATAGTTCAGGGCGAGAAATTGCTAACGACAAGAATAGAAAAATAGCTGATTATTTGGACAGTGAGAGCAAAAACAGTTCAACTGCATTAAATTTAGCTTCAAAGCTGCTTAAACAGGGAAAAATAGTTGCGATAAAAGGTTTGGGTGGTTTTCATTTAGCAGTTGATGCCGCAAATCCCGATGCTGTGGCAGAGCTGAGAAAACGAAAAAACAGACCTCACAAACCATTTGCATTGATGGCTCGTTCTGTTGAGGCGATAGAGCATTTAGTTGATATAACTTTAGAGGAGAGAGAGCTTCTTGAGTCGTATCACCGCCCAATAGTTCTTCTTACAAAAAAGAGGATCAATTTAACCGATAAGAAATGTTTTCTAAGTGAGCTAAATAATAATAGCTCGAATAAAAACAGCACTATAAGTAAAAATAGTGAATATGTATATTATATAATAAAATCTAAAATCGCACCTAACAACCCGTTTTTAGGTGTAATGCTTCCATATACTCCGCTGCACTATCTTTTACTTGAAAAGGGACCAGCAATTCTTGTTATGACCAGCGGAAACAGAAGCGGAGAGCCTCTATCTATTGAAAATCAAGATGCTCTTGATGCTTTTTCTAATATTGCAGACTATTTTCTTCTCCATAACAGAGATATCTATTTTCGTGCTGATGATTCAATTATGCAGGTGCAAAATAAAATACCCCGTTTTTTCAGACGTTCAAGAGGATATGCCCCAATCCCTATAACGCTGCCTGATTTAAAAGAGCTTTATCTCTCAAGCATAAAAAAATATAGCGGTGCTGCCTATAGCTCTTATAATTTGAAACTTGATAATTTTAATTGCAATAGTGACAATATAGAGATTCTTGGGTGCGGTGCTGGTCTTAAAAATACAGTCTGCTTAACGTCTGGCAACATGGCTTTTTTAAGCCAGCATATTGGAGACCTTCAAAATGAGAAGGTCTTTAATTTTTATCAACAGAGCATCAAACATTTAAAAACAATATTTAATATTGAACCAAAGATTATTGCTCATGATCTTCACCCTGACTACTTTAGCACTGTGTTTGCAAATTCTCTTAAAAATAAGATTAATAAAGAGCGAATTAATAATGAAGAAAGCGATATTAAACAAAATATTAATAAGAAACCTAAAGCTAATTCATCAATAATAGTTGTTCCAGTTCAACATCATCATGCTCATGCTGTCTCGTGCATGGCTGATAATGCAATTACTGGAGATGTGATTGCAATTGCACTTGACGGAACGGGTCTTGGAAGTGACGGCAATATTTGGGGCGGTGAAGTTTTAGTGTGCAATGAGTTAGAGTTTGAGCGAAAGGCACATCTTAAATATATTGAAATGCCAGGCGGCGATGCTGCTGCAAGAGAGCCTTGGAGAATGGCTCTATCTTATCTTTACGCAGCATTTGGAGATAAAATTTTTGAACTTCAAATTCCATTATTTAAAGATATTTGCGGAAGTTTAGATAGTAATTTAGTTTCCGCTAATGGTAGTGGCTCAATAAATCAAATTATAAATAATGACATTAATGTTATAGAGAATAAATATAAAGGCAGCAAAATTGATTTTATTGTCCAGATGATTAAGAAAAAGATCAACTGCCCCCTAACATCAAGCTGCGGAAGGCTCTTTGATGCTGTGTCATCTTTATGCTCAATCAGAGATAAAATCACTTATGAGAGTCAGGCTGCTATTGAACTTCAGGCAGAGTGCAGACAGATAAACAGCAGCGAACGATATGATTTTGATATTAAAAAAGATGAAGATGAAAATCTGTTTATCATTGATTTCATTCCTCTCATAAAAGAGGTTGTTAATGATATTAAAAACTCGACTCCTATTGAGTCTATCAGCTCTAAATTTCACCAGACAGTTATTGACAGCTTTGCCTGTGCTGCAGAAAAGGTGAGCCTTGAGACTGGATTAAAGCGAGTAGTGTTAAGCGGCGGAGTCTTTAATAATATCTGGATTTTAACAGGCATGACTCACGCCCTTGAAAAAAAGGGTTTTAAAGTATATAGCCACAATAAAGTTCCGTCAAACGATGGAGGAATATCTTTGGGGCAGGTGGTTATCGCAAGAACTAAGGTCATTGCTAAAAAAATATAATCATAATATGTCAAAGTGACACGTACAACTTTAGAGATAACAATATTATCTGATAGCGTGAAAACAGTTATATGCAAAATTGTTTAAGGAAATTTATCTAATGGCGTTAAAATACGTTAGTGAATATAGAGACAGTGAGCTTGCAAAGGTTCTGATTGATAGCATTAAAGAGCAAATAGAGCTTTTACACGGATCTGGCACAATCAACTCAAATAAAAGATTAAGATTAATGGAGGTGTGCGGCACCCACACAATGTCAATATTTCGGCACGGCATCAGAACTGTTCTGCCTGACTGCATTGAACTTCTATCTGGTCCGGGCTGTCCAGTCTGCGTTACTGCCCAAAGAGATATTGATGCTTTTATTGAGCTTTCCCAGCAGGATAATGTTATTTTAACCACGTTTGGCGATTTGATGAAAGTACCCGGAACTTTTTCATCTCTTCAGAAAGAGAAGGCAGAGGGAAGAGATATAAGAGTTATCTATTCTGTATTTGATGCTTTGGAGATTGCAGAGGCTGAACAACGTTCCGCAGATAGCTGTGATGCTGCTAATCAGGATAGACCGACTAATCAGGCTAAAGAGGTTGTGTTTTGCGGAGTAGGTTTTGAGACCACAACTCCGACAGTTGCAGCTTCAATTTTAATGGCATCAGAACGGGGAATTGAAAATTTTTCCATACACTCTGCCCATAAACTGACACCGCCTGCACTTGCTGCTTTAATGGAGACTCCCGAAACCCAAATTGACGGTTTTATTCTCCCCGGGCATGTCTCTGTGATTACAGGCGTTGATGGATATAAAGAGGTGTTTGATAAATATCAAGTTCCATCTGTTATTGCAGGATTTGAGCCTCTTGATATTTTAAAAGCTATTTTAATGCTTGTAAAACAGCAGATTGCAGGAGTTCCGGCTCTTGAAAATGGATATGAGCGGGCAGTATCAAAGCTGGGAAATGCAAAGGCAGTGCAGATTATGAACCAGGTTTTTGAGCCTGCTGATTCAGTATGGAGAGGAATTGGTCATATTCCTAAAAGCGGAATGAGATTAAGAGATAATTACAAAAACTTTGACGCTCTAAACAAATTCAACATTGAACTTAAAGATACTCCTGAACCAGCCGGCTGTGCCTGCGGTGAAATTTTAATGGGGCTGAAAACACCTGAACAGTGCGTAATGTATGGGAAAAAATGCACGCCTGCACACCCTGTTGGTCCGTGCATGGTCTCAAGTGAAGGCTCATGTGCTGCCTATTATAGATACAAAGACTGATGTATATATAGGATTATAAAAAATTATGGATAACAATAAGATACTTTTAGATCATGGCAGCGGCGGAAAAATCGCCCACTCTCTTTTAAAGGAGATGATACTGCCTCTGTTTAACAATGATATGCTCTCAAGGCTTGATGATGGAGCAACCATAAATATTAGAAGCAGCTTAGAAAATACCACACAGAACAGCTTAGAAAATCAGACAGAGCAAGAGAACCAGATAAAAAATCAAATAGAAAGCAGTATAAAAATAGCATTTTCAACTGATTCTTATGTTGTTGATCCAATATTTTTTCCAGGTGGCAATATTGGTGAGCTTGCCATAAACGGTACTGTAAACGATATTGCAATGTGCGGGGCAGACCCTAAATATATCAGTGCTGCCCTGATTTTAGAGGAGGGTTTTTCCACAGATGATCTAAAAATAATTTTAAACAGTATGGCTGAGGCTGCAAAAAAAGCTGGTGTCTTTGTTGTAACTGGAGATACTAAAGTTGTTCCAAAAGGAAAAGCTGATAAAATTTTTATCAACACATCAGGATTAGGCGTAATACCAAAAGGGGTTAATCTTTCTGGAAGCAATGCAAAAGCTGGGGATAAGGTAATTATTAGCGGAACAATCGCAGATCACGGAATTACAATATTGAGCAGCAGAGAGAACCTTAAATTTGACTCTGATATTAAAAGCGATACAGCCCCGCTCAATCTAATGGTAAAAAGGATTTTAAATCAAAGCCTGATTGATAAAAGAGAGATTGAGCAAAGCCCTATTAATAAATGTCCGACTGAGTCAACTAACTCAGCATCTAATTTTGATTATAGAGTTCATGTGCTTCGTGACCCTACCCGAGGCGGAGTCGGCACAACTTTAAATGAGATTGCATCTCAATCTAATGTTCGTATAAATATTTGGGAAGATGCTCTTCCAATAAAAGATTCTGTGCGGGGAATGTGTGAACTCTTAGGATTTGATCCTCTGTACCTTGCAAATGAGGGAAAACTTTTAGCTGTTGTTGCTTCTGAATCTGCTGAAGAGATACTTGAGGCTATTCGTCAAGATGAATATGGAAAAAATGCTGCGATAATAGGAGAAGTGGTTGGAATTGCAAAATCTGATAAAGCATTAGAACAGGCTGGCGTTTTTCTTAAAACATCAATCGGCGGATACAGAATTGTTGATATGCTGACAGGAGAGCAGTTACCAAGAATATGTTGACACAGAGTATCCTAAACAGCTTGACTTGTTTCTGGAATAGAGTTATACGCCCCATTTTTGTTTTATTAGAATCAATATCTTTTTCTTTAATTGTAAGTTCAACTTAAATCAGATTAAAAAGTAAAATTGAAAAAGTTAAAATAGCAAAAGAACTAATAGTTATATTGGAAAAATAAAAATGAGTGCAGAAAGAAAACGACTTATATCTTCAGTTTTTTGGAATCTGTTTCTACTTATGACAGGTTCTGTAATTTTCAGTATTGGGGTGAATGCAATTGTAATACCGCAAGGTTTTATAACAGGAGGTATCTCAGGTGTTTGTCTTCTTATTTACTATCTTACGGACATACTCTCGCCAGGTATTTGGTATTTTATCATTAATATACCTCTATTTATATTAGGGTGGATTTTTGTCAGTAGAAGATTCTTTTTCTACAGTCTTTATGGCATGATATCTGTTTCCATATTTATGGAGATTATAGTTCTTCAAATTGATATAAAAGATCCATTCCTTGCTATTCTTGCAGGAGGGGCTATCCTTGGAGTTGGAGGAGGTATTACGCTTCACTCTCTTGGGTCTCTTGGTGGTTTGGATATTGTAGGAATTATATTAAACCAAAAGTTTGGCTTAAGGATTGGAACGTTTTTTTTTACATTTAACATGATCTTGTTTGTGTTCAGCTTTGGTAGCCTTGACACTGACCTTGTCTTATACTCTATTGCTTTAAGTTTTGTAACATCTCAAGTTCTTGATTATGTTTTAACCATGTTCAATCAGCGAAAATTGATTTTAATTATTTCAAACAGCAGTGAGCACATAGGTAAGGTTATCACAGAAGAGCTGCAAAGGGGAGCCACGTTTTTACACGCTACGGGTGTTTACAGTGGTACAGATAAAAAAATTATACTAACAGTTGTACATAATTATCAGCTCAAACGTCTTGAAGAGACTGTATTGAGTATTGATCCTGACGCATTTATGATTACTGAAAACACATTCAATGTGCTTGGTAGAGGTTTTTCAAAACCAAAGGTCTATTAAAAGCACATACTACTATTTTTTAAAACCATTTTATCCTTAGATTAAAGGAATATAATAGTGAAAGAGTTAAAAGGGTCACAAAAGAAGTATTTAAGAAGTATAACCCACTATTTAAAACCATCTTCTTTTGTCGGACATAAAGGTATAACAGAATCCTTAATTAGCGAAATAGATGAGGCTTTGGGTGCAAATGAGTTGATAAAAGTAAAATTTATAGATTTTAAAGAGAAAAATATAAAAAGAGATTTTGCTATTCAGATAGCAGAGCAGACGCAATCATCTATTGCTGGTATAATAGGTCATGTAGTTATTTACTATAAAGAAAATAGAGAGCCTCAAAAACGTAGAATTAAACTACCAGTTTAGCTGAAAGCTAAGTCACTCTATTTAAGCGGATAAATTTATATCGATTCGATCAATTTAGTTAGAATGATATATGTTCTATTATGAATCAATAGTACATATATCATTCTGACGGATTTGCAAGCTCTTCTTCGATAGCTACGCACTCAAAAGGAGAGATGTTATGGAATTGAACGGCAATCCCTTCTGATTCTATTCTTATTATCTTGCCTGTCAGTTTAAACGGTTTTTTATCTGGAGAAAGTTCAAATACCATTGATATTTTTTGATTCTTTTTAAATTTAGTATGTTTTTTGGTTCTGATAAATAGACCGCCTGCACTAAGGTCTTTTGTCACCTCTTTGTAAAGTTGTCCTGCACTTACAAAATCTATAGGAATTGACATATCTTTTCTCTGATGAGCTCTCTCTTCAATAATATTGACAACAACATCGTCTTTATTAGAGGTTTCATGCAAAGACTCTACAAAATGAATAGCTTGAGATTGATGTTCAATACTCTCTAAGTTATTATTATACTCTGGTTGTGTGATAATAGATTCTGGTTTAGACAAGGAGTCATCTAATTGAGAAGATGATATAGCAGAAGTGGTGGACTTTAAAGTCCCAGAGTGAGCGATGTTGATAGAAGAAGCGGCGTTCTGCTCGCCTAAGGATATCTCTGATAGCCACTCTTCTGTTATTTGTAATAATAACTTCTGTTTTTCATAAGGCAGTTTATTTGTGTTAACAATGATTTTTGTTAGAATATTTTCAATTGGCATTGTATTTTTATTTGCTCCGATAAATAAATTTATCAAAATTTATAATTATTTTGCCTCATCGATCAATTAAGGATTTAATAGATTAGCCTCTAAGTGTCAATTAATAAAAATGGAAAATAGTTTTTTTTAAATTAAAATATGTTTTGTTTTCACTTTTTTATGGCAGTAAACATAAACATATCAATATATTGAACAAACAAGCATCACAGGTACAAAAAGGAGTAACCGAAATGAGCTTTAAAGATATTAAATTTAAGCTTCATGCAACAGACCCTAACAGTAGTGCAAGACGTGCTAACTTTACTACTGAGCATGGAACCGTTCAGACACCAGCTTTTATGCCAGTAGGTACAGCCGGATTTGTCCGTTCAACACTTCCAAGAGATGTAGAGGAGTCAGGTGCAGAGGTAGTTTTGGCTAATACCTACCATTTAGGCTTAGAAGAGAGACTCACTACTGTTAAAAGAATGGGTGGCTTGCATCGTTTTATGGGATGGAATAAGACTATTTTGACAGACTCAGGTGGTTTTCAGGTCTTCTCTCTTCCTGATAAGGAGATTACAGATGAGGGTGTTTTTTTCTCCTATAAAGATAAAGGAGAACGGATGTTTCTCGATCCTGAACGTTCAATGGAGATACAAAAAGAGCTTGGAGCAGATATTGTAATGGCGTTTGATGAGTGTGTTGAGTATCCAGCTACTCGAGAATATGCAGCACAATCATTAAAAAGAACTACAGCTTGGGCAAAAAGATGTCGTGATTTTAAACTACAATCTCACCAGTTTCTTTTTGGCATTGTTCAAGGCAGCATATACCCTGATCTTCGTCGAAAAAGCGCTGAAGAGATAACTGATATACCTTTTGACGGCTTTGCAATTGGTGGTGTTAGTGTAGGGGAGGGGCATGATTTAATGAAAAATATTACTAAAGTAACCACGCCATTTCTGCCTTTTGATAAACCTCGATATCTTATGGGAGTTGGATTACCAGAAGATATTTTAGAAGCTGTAGGTAGCGGGATTGATATGTTTGACTGTGTTATTCCTACACGATATGCTCGTCAAGGAACACTCTTCACAAGGGTTGGTAAACTTAGGATAATGGATAAAACTTCAAGAAAGGAAAAGTATCCTATTGATACGCATTGCAACTGTTATACTTGCAGAACATACTCTCAAATGGTACTTAGGTATCTTTTTTTCAGCCGTGACCCATTAGCAGAGACTTTAGCAACTATACATAATCTTACATTTTATCAAGATTTAATGAAAAATATACGTAATGCTATTGAAGAGGGGAGGTATCAAACTTTTAAAACCCAATGGCTTGCCAGATATCGTAAAGAGAACTGATAATTTTTTAAATTGGTTGCGGTGGGGTGTGTTGCTAAATTTTGGGGTAAAAATAATCCACATAGATGCCCCTCCATAGGCTTATTACTACAAACAATCCAAAAAGCTACACACTCCACGCTTTAATCTTTAATCTTATTTCTATCTCACACTAAAAACTGGAACAGGGCTGTGTCTAAATATCTTTTCAGCACAACCACCAAATAAGACACTTGCAAGATTGCTTTTTCCTTTTTTACCCATGATTACTAAATCTGCATTTTCATCAATAATAGACTTAAGTATCTGCTCAAAAGGAACACCTTCCATGAATAGAGTTTTTATTTTCTCTTTATCTCCACCGCACTCAGCTATCATCTCTTGAATAAGCCTCGATCTTCTTCCAAGGTCATCTGACATATATTTTTGTATTGAAAAGGTTCCGGGCTGCTCTTTTTCAAAGATTTTTTTTACTGTATCTATATCTCTACGATTAATTACATTGACTACTATAACTTCTGCCAAGGTTCTTTTAGCAGTTACTATTGCACTTTCAAGAACCTGTTTGGAGTAAGGTGAAAAATCCAGAGCAACCAATATTCTATTAATTTTCTTCATCGTTCAACCTCCTGCTTTCTCTACCCCAAGATGATCTATTTCTGTTTCTTATACTCACTACCGGAACAGGTGAGTGACGAAATACCTTTTCAGCATTTGAACCAAGAAGGGTTCTCGAAAGATTGCCACGCCCTTTTGTACCTATAAATACTATATCAACTTTCTTTTGTACCACTGTATTTAGAATCTCTTCAAATGGGTAACCTACACCAACAAGATATGAAAAGGAGTTTTTTATATCAGGAAAATGAGTTTCAACAAGGTTTTTCATCTCTTTATAGCGTTCTGCTGTCACATTTTCCACATAACGTTTCACATTGACTCTATGGTTATTGTCAATATTTATGTTATCAGGAAACATCTTTTCAACCTTTTCAACCGCATCAACATCTCTTTGATTAATTACATTGTAAAGAAGAATTTCAGCATCAGATGTTCCTGTAAATTCAACAGCATATGCAATATTCTCTTTTGAGTATTCAGACAGATCAATACATACCAAAATTCTTTTGAATTGATTCATAGCTAATCCCCCTTCTATTTATAAAAATATATTTAGATAATCCCAAATTAATATGGATAATCTTGAAAGCAAATAAAGCAGCATTCTAAAATAGAGTTTAGCAATTAATATGCCAAATATCAGCATGTAATTAAAAGTCTATAGGTTGCCAACATTTACACAAAAGAGAGATAAAAGGGGTGGGATATTTATAGGTGCAATGGAACAGAGTGGAAAAACATTTTACACTCTGTAAACCTTATATCTTATAGTTTTATATACAAATCACAATTGTAATACTCTATTATTAGAGACTCTGTTTAAAAAATGCCAAAAATGCGTGTAGATTTGTTAGTGGGTGGGGGGGGCATCCCGGAATATAGAGATCAACAGGAAGAATGGTATCAAGTCCTTCTGAAACTTCTGGGCTACCTCTAAACTGCCCTCCTGTAATGGCGCAACTGCCGACTGCTATCACAACTTTTGGAGCAGGTAGAGCTTCGTAAGTTTGGATAAGAGCTGTTTTCATATTTCTTGATATCGGACCTGTTACAACCAAACCGTCAGCATGTCGAGGAGAGGCTACAAAGTTGATACCAAAACGGGCAAGATCAAAAAAGGGAGTTGAAAGAACATTCAAATCTGCTTCACACGCATTGCATCCGCCAGCAGAGACCTGACGGAGCTGTAGAGATCGACCAAACAGCTTTTTGAAATGTTTCTTAGAGTGGTTTGCAAGGTTTGGAAGATTGCCAGAAGTGAGAAGATGCTCTTTTTGAGCAACTGCATACTCAAAATTTTGAGTAAAAGTTATAAAGTTACCATCTGATACTCTTTCGCATGTTCCACAAAATAGGCATCTACCCATATCGATCATCTTTTTTTCTACATCAATTGCATCTTGAGGGCAGGCATCCGAAGCTATCTTTACTATCTTTGCATCAGCATATTTATTGATTTGAGGCAGTCCACGATATCTTTCTGGTAACACTATTTTCTCTTTTGGATATCTACTTGTCCTGTATCCTTGTTCCATTCTATTTTGCAGTGTATCAAGCATTGTTTTCTCTTTTTTTATATTTTCAATAGGTGTGTTAAGTTTAAAAAATTTTTTATAGATCAAATCCACAGTATGATAGATTGTAGCTCTTATTATTGAGAGGGAAATCTGAGATTCCAGTATCTCTAAGCGAGATAGCAAGACCGCTCCAGTTATGAAAAGATGGGTCTTTTATCTTATAACGAAGTATTTTTCCAGTATGATCAGTAAGAATAGCGTGAGAAAGCTCTCCTCTCCACGCTTCATTTACTGTCACTGCAAATGAGTTTGGCAAAAGCGTATAATGAAGATAAGAAGAGTCATCTACACAAGATGTTTTAATTAGATCACTTAAAAGAGCTTTTACAATAGAAATTGATTGCATAATCTCCTCAGCTCTTACCTTTGCCCGTGCATATACATCTCCGGTAGATTTAGCATTTTCAGGAATTTCAATATATTGGTAATATTCAGTTGGAAAAGCTCTTCTTGCATCATAAGAGAGACCACAAGCACGCCCAGCAGGTCCTACAAGTCCAAGTTCGTGTGCATCTGATCTACTTACTGTACCGCAATCTTCAAAGCGATCTCTGACACTTGGCGTTGTTATAAGTAAAAGTTCAATTACATTTGCAATCTGAAATTCAAGCTCTCTGATTCGCTTGATAAGCTCTTCACTAAGTTTTGAGTTTATTGTAAATCTAACTCCTCCGGGTCTTACCAACCCCTTTCCAAATCTGTTCCCACAGATAAGAAGAGTCATGTTGAGAAAATCTCCTCTCATGCGTCCGCAGTAATTAGCAGGGGGTAAAAATGCCACATCTCCACTTAAAGCTCCAAGGTCTCCAATGTGGTTAGCAATTCGTTCAAGTTCAAGGGCAATGGTTCTGATCTTTTTTGCACCTGAATCAATTTCAATATTTGATAGTGCCTCTATTGCTTGAGAAAAAGAGAGTGTATTTGCAACTGTTGTATCACCTGCAATACCTTCAATGATAACAGGTAGTCGTTTAAAAGGGGCTTTAGCAATAAGATTTTCAATGCCTCGATGCTGATAACCCAACTGAATCTCTAAGTGTAAAACTCTCTCACCAATGCAGTTAAACCTGAAGTGACCCGGCTCAATAACTCCAGCATGAACAGGTCCTACTGCAACCTCGTGAATCTCTCTGCCTTCAACCAGATAGTATGGATAGTTTCCCGGAATATCTTGAGTGTAATCATTACCAAAAACATCTGGTTTACCTTGGTTATTAGGATGATATCTCACCATTTTAAGCCATGGATGTCCCTTAGGAACTATTCCAAACTGTTCTGCAATTTCACGCTCAAAAAGATGAAAAGGTTCGCATTCCAAAGTTAAAGAAGGGTAGATATCAGGAGCATCACAAGTTGCAGCAAACAGAGTATATCGTCTATCTCGATAGACTCTGTTTGTTCTGAACACCGCTAAAATCTTTATTTTTCTACTCTCTTCTTTATCTCTTTCTTTAACAGAGCTATTACTATCATCTTGGTATCCAAAAAAATGAACAACCTTTGCATTATTTCTGACTAATTTTATGGCATTTTCTCTAAAATCTTCAAATGTGAGGTTAGGAAGCTCTTGTCTTGATATTGCTACACCATTTGCAACTTCTAAGAATTGAGTTTGTATCAACCTTGTTTCAACGTGTTCAGTATTTTCTATCTGCATGGGAGTCTTACTATTTTCCATTATTATTTTAATCCTCCCATAGATGCTACTGCATTTATAATTGTCTGATAGAGTGAATCAGGCATCCATAAGCACAATACTATTGATGTTATTAGCAGCAGATATTGAGGTACTATCATACTTGCACTCTCTTCTATATTAAAATTATCTAAATTGATTTTATCTCTATCGATTTTACTTAGTTTTGACTCTTCACTACTATGCTCTGATGGACCAAACGAAATTTTCATTATCTGATTAGAAAATCCTGCAAATATTACGCACAATGTAAAGATAAAAATTCCAACTCCTACAAAGTGACCAGAACGAAAAGCAGCCATTATAATAAAAAATTCCCCAATAAATATGCCAAATGGCGGTAATCCTGCAATACCTATAAAGCCAGCAAAAAGAACTACAAAACTTTTTGGCATAAATTTTACCATATTACCCGTCTTTTTAATAAACTTACTTCCATACCCAATAAGTATGTTGCCAGATATTAAAAATAGTGATGATTTTATAAGACTGTGGTGGATAAGGCATAGTATCGCTCCATAAGCTCCCATTCCTCCGACACCGGTGCCAAAAGCAATTATCCCCATATTTTCAATGCTTGAGTATGCAAGAAGTCTCTTATATTCGGTCTGTTTCATTATAAAGGTTGCAGCAGCAATAATTGAAATAAGACCAAAAGCCATTAAAATATTTCCAGAAAAATCGCCAAGACCCGCACTGTGCATTATTTTGTTTGTCTTAAAAATTCCAAGATAGGCACAGTTAAGTAAAACACCTGATAAGAGAGCTGATGCTGGGCTTGGAGCTTCAGAATGGGCATCAGGAAGCCATGTGTGCATTGGAGCCAATCCCATTTTTGTTCCATATCCAACAAGTATAAATACAAATCCAGTTTTTAACCACATTGGATCAAGCTGTTTTGCAACTGATGTTATATCTGAAAAAGAGGCTGGCACAATTACCTTTCCAACATCCATAGAGATTGCAATAAAAATCGACCCTAAAAGAGCCATTGCAATACCAACAGAGCATATAATCACATATTTCCAAGTAGCTTCAAGTGATTCAGCTGTTCTGTGGGAGTATATAAGAGGAGCACTTGCAATTGTGGTTGCCTCTATAGCTATCCACATAACCATTATATGGTCTGATAGAGTTACCATAGTCATAGTTGCCAGAAATATTAGCATTGAACCAATAAAAATTTTTTCAGACTGAATAGCCTCTGTAGTGTTTAATAAAACATGGGCAGATTCAACCTTAAGATAGCCGATTGAGTAGATAGATATCAGAAAAAAGAGCAAAGATATTACAAGCAGTGATAAAAGTCCTTCTGGCGTAATGGCAAAATAGTCTGGAAAAGGCGGAGGAGTTCTTTTTATCCACAATAGAATTGAAGTAATAAGATGAATGGCAGCAGTTATAACTAATAATAAACGTCCTGCTCTTTTTGAGATAAAAAATGCAGAGATACCAGCAATAAATGGAAGCAATATGAGAATTTTAACCATGATTAGAGAACCTAACTCCTTATTCTTTTAACTCGCTCAAAAATACAGTATCAACATCATCAAATTTCTGTTTCATGTTTTCAAGCATGATAGCCATGATCATAACGCCAGCAAGGATATCAAGAAGAATACCAAATTCAACAATATGGTGAGTTCCTACTGAAAATGTTGTTCCTACAAGATATATGCCATTTTCCATCATAATATAACCAAGTACCATGGCTATTGCATTTCGCCGTGCCATCAAAATAAACATACCAGTTACAAGAATGGTAATAGCTGTTGGCATTAGAAGAACGCTGTTTGTTGTTGCTGGCAGATCGAGTCTATGATTTATAATTGATGAGGCTACAATAAGCACAAGACCGGCAAATAGAGATGCGTTATACCCTACTATAGGCTGAACCTCACGGCGTATAGCTATTTTTCTTATGAGAAGGTATATGCAAAGAGGAATGATAACTCCTCTGATTGTCATGCTAAATATGTAAAAAGTTAAAGCTGAGTTTGTAAGATTATACTCAATAACTATTGGTATTAGCGATACAACGATCCCCTGAAAAGCGACAACTTTTATAAGTCCCGGAAGACGGCTTGAGCCAAGTGCAAATAGGCTTGAAAGAAGTGCTAATGATAAAACTGTGTCAACGGAATAGAGCATTAATAAAAAACTCCTATATTTTAATAGTTCATAAACTTAGCTTTTATACCTATGAGAACTACATCCATAGAGTTATAAAAATTATCACTTCATAAATTCAAAGGTTATAACTGTTGCAAAAAATGCTAATGCAAATGATGTAAGAATAAATTTTGGAACCTTATCCATTTTATAACGAGCAACTACAGACTCCATAACCCCCACACAACCATAGACAATTATCATGGAAGTAAACCCTAAGAAAAGAGCGTATGGTGAAAATATCCCCTCCCTTTGAAAAGGTAGAATAATGCTTGATATCATCGTTGAATAGAAAAAGAGTTTGATAAAAGAACCAAGTTCAATGAGAGCTAAATCTGGACCACTGTGATCAAGAATCATAACTTCATGGATCATGGTAAGTTCGAGATGGGTTGCAGGATCATCAACTGGAACACGGGAGTTTTCTGTTAAAAGAACAATAAAAAGTGCAATAACAATAAAAACTATTGAAGTTCCTGCCATATTCCATAGATATAAAGGATTCTCTCCTCTAAAGTAACTGTCAAGATTTAGATTACCTGTAAGTTTATAAAAAAGAATGAAAATCATAAACATTGTAGCTTCACAGATAATTGGAAAGAAAGCCTCTCTTGCCGCTCCCATACCTTCAAATGGAGATGCTGTATCCATTGCAGCAGCAATTGTGAAAAAACGTCCCAATCCTAAAAGATAGAGTACAAAGATAATATCTCCTTGAAATGAGAATAACGGTCTATGTCCAAAAATGGGTAAAAACATTAAGGCAGTAAGGGCAGTAGCAAATGATATAATTGGTCCAAGTTTAAATATAAATGTTGTACTTGTGCTGTAAACAGAGCCTTTTTTAAAAAGCTTTATAAGGGTGTAGTAGTTGATAAAAATTGGCGGTCCTTTTTTTCCTCCAAAGAACGCCTTGACTTTAAGAATCACCGCAGAAAAAAAAGGCGCAGTGATAATTCCAATAATCCATAGTAAAATTGATTCAATCATAAGTTTTTCCAACTGTTTTATTTAATTATCTTTTACACATTTTACACAAAAAACATCGCCACAATTATGGCAAGAAGTATGTATCCTATATAAAGATGAATATCTCCATGCTGAATCCAGTGGAGCTTATTAAATAGAAAGAGCACAGGTTTTAAGGTTACTCTATCCATCTGAAGTTCTGCGATATCGTTGATATGACTCTGATAGTGTGATTTGCCAGCCATTCTGCCTTTTACAGGTGCATATTCTTCATAAATCGGAGCAAATGGTTTGAAAAATTGAACAATTGAGGCAGCATAAGATGATCCTGTATATTGCATCTTGGCTGTTGGTTTTGTAAATCCACATCCCCATGTTGATGATCTTGTAACTGGTTTATCTCTATATGCAAAGTGACGAAGCATGATAGTTATTATAATGACTAAAATAAAGAGTAGGGTGGCATTAGAAATAGTGGCTGCCATTTCTGTTATATTGCTTGTTAATTCAATAATCGCAGCTTCTGTTCCTAATGCCTCTCTAAATAGCTCTGTTACAGCTTTAATTGTAAGCAAAAGCGGGTATTTAGGAAAGACACCGATTACAAGACACAAACTTGCAAGCACAACCATTGGAAATAGCATTGTTAAACCTTTTTCATTCACGTTTTCAGCCGCACGTGTTCGAGGCTCTCCTTGAAATACAACTCCAATCACTTTTGTAAAACAAGCTAAAGAGAGACCTCCAATAATAGCAATACTTATGATTGCAATAGTTGCTATCGGAAATGTCAGATGACTCATAGCAATACTATTTACGGCAAATAAGTTGGTAGTCGCCCCCTTGAAAGAGGCTATATATATGAAAAATTCACTTACAAAGCCGTTAAAAGGTGGAAGCCCTGAAATGGCAATTGAGCCTATAAGAAATGTGATACCAGTTATTCGCATCTTTTTAATAAGTCCTCCAAGAGCATCAATTGAACGTGAACCTGTTTTGTGGAGAACCACACCTGCTCCCATAAATAGAAGTGATTTAAATATAGCATGGTTAAAAACATGAAAAAGTCCACCTGAAAAACCTAAAAGAGCCATTACATGGTTTTTATAGGAGACACCAACCATACCGATGCCAATACCAATAAGAATAATGCCAATATTTTCAATACTGGAATAGGCAAGTAGCCTTTTTATGTCATGCTGACCCAAAGCATAAACAACCCCAAGTATTCCTGAAACAATTCCAGCAACAATTACGATATATCCTATAATTTGGGCACTACCTATGATGCTTTCTGGATTGGCTCCTATATCTATAGAGAAATCGAGAATAGAGTAAATTCTGATAATGCCATAAATGCCAGTTTTAATCATAACACCAGACATAAGTGCAGAGATATGACTTGATGCTGCCGGATGGGCGTGTGGCAGCCATACATGAAATGGAAAAATACCAGCTTTTGATCCAAATCCAATAAATGCAAGTATAAAAATTAGGAGTTTTATATTGTCATGAATAAAAATATGGGAGATTAGGTTGTGAGGAATAAGATTTTTAGAGAGAAAATTGGTAGTAAAATTGGTAGCCTGACTAAAAGCAAAATCACCTGTAAATGTATATAAAAGAGCAAAAGAAGACAGAATAAACATTGCTCCGATATGTGAGAAGATAAAGTATAGATAACCAGCTCTTCGGTTCTCTTTAGATTTATAGTTATATATAACTAAGAAAAAGGAAGAGATAGACATCATCTCCCATGAGAACATAAATGCTATCATATTTGAAGCTGTAACAACAAAACAGATCGATAGAATAAGAAGGCTAAAAAAGAGATAGTTCACCGATGTTGCCAAACTATTTTCAGCTTTGTTCATATAGTGAAAACTGTAAATAGATGTCATTAAAGAGATTAGAAATATAATAAGCAGAAAAAAAGCAGAAAGGTTGTCAACCTTAAATGAGATAGTAAAAATCTCAAGATAGTTAAAAGATGTAGTATAATTGTCAATATTAAGGCTTGCGGGTTTATTAAGTAGTATAGAACCAGCATAAATAAGTCCTAAAATTGAGCCTGCGGTTATGAAACTTGTCGATATCCATCTCATAATTTTAAAGTGGTGTCTTAAAAGAGGAGAGAGTAGCCCCCCTGCAAATATTGTGAGTAGCGAAAGAAAAAAAAGATTCATTTAAATCTCCAAAAGCAAAATATATAATTTACTATCTATCAATATCAATATTGCTTCCTATTTTTATCTGGTACTTCTCAATCTTTGAGTGAAAAGTGGGTCTTGATATACCAAGCAGCTTTGCAGCTTTAGATCTGTTACCGCCTGTGATATTCAAAGACTCTATAACAAGAAGCTCTGCAACATAATCCAAACATGAGTCAAAAACCTTGTCGCTATTTTCTGACAAAAGGCATTGACGTATCCATTGGCGTACCCCATCCTCTTTGTTATTAGTGGTAGAGAATGGGATAAAACTATCAACTCCGATCCCTTCTGTGCATATATTCAATTCATTAATGCTTAAATCTTCTGCCTCAATTGGTACTCCTCTATTAAAGATCATCGCTTTTTTAAGAACATTGGACATCTCTCTTATATTGCCTGGCCATTCATAAGCGTTAAGTTTATCCATAGCTTTAGAAGATATACCAGGATTGATTGTACCCATCTCTGCTGCTATACGGGTAAGAATATAGTTTGATAAAATGGCAATATCACCCTTTCTTTCACGAAGAGGAGGTAGCGTTATTGTCACAACCTGTAGTCTGTAATAGAGGTCTTCTCTAAATGTGCCGTTGGCTACAGCTTTTTCTAAATCACGATTTGTTGCTGCAATAATACGCACATCCACAGATACAACATCTCTTCCTCCAAGACGCTCAATGCTGTTCTCCTGCAAAAGGCGTAAAAATTTTGCCTGGATATTCATAGGCATATCGCCTATCTCATCAAGAAAAACAGTACCTCCTCGTGCTTGCTCTATTTTACCTACACGACGGTGCGATGCTCCTGTAAAAGCCCCTTTTTCATAGCCAAAAAGTTCGCTCTCAAGCAGAGTTTCAGGAATTGCAACGCAGTTTATAACCATGAAAGGTTTTTCAGAACGTGCTGAGTAGTGATATACAGCTCTTGCTGCAAGCTCTTTTCCTGTACCAGATTCACCACGTATCAACACTGTTGCATCAGTAGAGGCAACTCTTCCAATCTCTTTATATATTGTAAGCATCTGAGGGCTATTTCCAACAATAGCCTCCCGTTGTGTAAATAGCTCCTCGTCAGGGTTAACATCAACAGGAGAGGACATGCAGCGTCCTGCTTCAATACCTTTTTCTATAAGAGTTAGCATCTCTGGTACATCAAAAGGTTTGTAGATATAGTCAAATGCCCCGTTTTTAATTGCCTGAATAGCTGTTTCAGTTGTTCCGTGTGCAGTGATTATGATAACTGGCAATTTGGGATGTTTAGGATGGATAGCCTCAAATACCTCCATTCCACTCATGTCAGGAAGGCGAATATCTAAAATAACAAGGTCTGGCTTTACTAAATCGACCATTGTAATTCCTTCACCACCAGTGTAGGCAGCATAGGTATCATAGCCATCTTGTCCTAAAATTTTTCTGAAACTTAAACTTAACTGTTTATCATCATCAATTATCAGAATTCTCTTCATCCCAACCTCTTTTTACCGGTATCTTCAGAATAAACTCTGCCCCTTTACCCTCACCCTCTGAAATTACAGTAAGGGTTCCGCCATGCTCTTTAACAATCCTATCAACTATACTCAAACCCAACCCAGATCCATCCTCTTTGGTAGTAAAAAAAGGTTTGGCGATCTTTTCTAAAATATGTTCAGGAATACCGGGACCACTATCTTTAACGCTCAAACAGAGAACTTCTCCTAATTCAGGATCGTCTCCAAGTTTTTGAGAGATTATAATCTTAAATGAACTCTTTGCTGTGTTTAAAGTGTCAAACCCGCTATCCATTGATTCACACGCATTAGTAATAAGATTAAGAAGAGCCTCTCTTATTCTGTCTGGATCCATTGCAACTAAGGGGAGATTTTTGTCTGAAATGTACGATATCTCCACATTTTGCTGTTTAAGTCTATATTCAACAAGGGTAATAACAGAATTTACAACACTCTCAAAGGTGCATGTTTTTAGGCTTAACTTTGGAGTTCTTGCAAATTCAAGGAAATTCTGCACGATTTTATCAATACGGCTTATCTCCTCTCCTATAACTTCAAGGTCTTCATTTTGAACATCAGACAGCTCAAAAGATCGATTTAGAGAGAATAGTCTCATCTTTATAGATGTAAATGGATTTCTAATTGTATGGGCAACACCAGCTGCAAGCTCACCCACCATTGCCATACGCTCTGCTTGAACAAGATGTTTTCTGCTTCGCTTAAGTTCATCATGAGTGTTGCCATAATCTTTCATCATCTCTTTTAATGAGTGACTTAAAGAGACTACCTCATTTTTTGAACTATCCACAGGAGAACTTCCTGTTTCAATTGCAAGATCTCTAATTGGCTCAAGTATCTTTATGTATAAAATAAATAGAAATAGAGCACCTAAAAGCATAAAAAATAGTATTGCACTAAAGACCATCATTCTAAGTTTTTCAGAGTTATCATAGTGGTTACGCTCTTTCTCTTGAATAACAGTCCAAAGGCTCTGCTTAAACTCTTTGCACATATTCAAAAGGTTGAAAAAACGTGCTCTCTGGTCAGAGTGCATAGCAGAGATATTTATTCTCTCTTTATCTTCAGATTCAGAAGATGCACTTTTATCTTGCCTATAATCTTCTATTACGTGATCTTTTGCATCAATATACTTGATATATTCAGACTCAATAGACTTAAGAGCTAAAGATTGAGTATCGCTGATCTTTAAAGAGATAGCCTCTTCATAACTTTGTTTAAACATAGCCCTATACTGTCCAAGGTACTCCAACCATTTAGCATCACCATCAACTAAGTAATATGTCAAAAAGCCCTTTTGATTTGCAAGGGCAAGCTCCATATCTTGGACAGATTTATAGAGTACCATATCTTTTTTTACTACACTCACAAGAAGATTATCCATCTGATAGGTGTACCATAGTGTTAAGGTGCTCCCAACCATTGCCACAGAAACCATTGTGATAAAAATATAGAGAATTATTGATCTTAGAGTTATCATTTGAAAGTTTTTCATTGTTTAAGAGCCTCTAAGCCGCAATCTTTTTGAGACCTTCTAAAGATATGATCATAGCAACACTTCCATCTCCCATCATGGCAGCCCCTTCAAAGCAGTCTGATTCAACTGGTAGAGCCTCAACATGTTTAACAACAACCTTTTGAACACCAAGAATGTCATCAACACATAGGGCATAGTTCTTTTCACCCATCTCAATGGTTATCATCACTTTATTGGCAGTTTGCTCTGATATAACAGCAGCACCATTTAAATCAATAGTATTACCAAGAACCTTTGAAAGATGGACAACCGACATAAGCACACCTCTCCGAAGAACCATCTCACCTTTACCCCCGCTTACTGTGCTGATATCTTTCTTTTCAGGAACAAAAGACTCTCCTATAATCTCCATTGGTAATACATAGGTTTCATTGCCAGATTTAACCAAAAATCCATCAACAATTTGGGTACTTACACTTTTAGGAAGTGTAATCTTAAATGTTGTTCCACACCCCTTTTTTGTTTCAACGTTTATAAAGCCTCCGGCAGAATCGATGTTTCTTTTAACCACATCCATTCCAACCCCTCTACCTGAGACTTCGGTAACCTCTTTAGCAGTAGATACTCCAGACATAAATATCATATCTAATATTTTATTCTCATCCAATTTTTGACCACGAGCGATCAGCCCCATCTCAGAAGCCTTTGCTGCAATAGCAGGTAAATTCAAACCTCGTCCATCTTCTGAGACAATTAGCTCAATATTTTCTCTATTCTCTTGAACTGTAATTTTTACGCTCCCTTTTTCAGGTTTACCAGCAGCAATACGTTCAGAAGGAGTTTCAATACCATGATCCACTGCATTTCTAACAATATGTGTTAAAGGTGCATCAAGCAGCTCAACATAGCTTTTATCAATTCTAATGTTATCTCCTTCAATAGTTAGATCAACAAGTTTTCCTGCCTCATCGGCAACTGTGCGGATAATTCTTGGAGCTTTTTGAAGCAGTGTTTGAGCTGGAACACTTCTGATCTCAAGGATACTGTTGCGAAGACTATCTGACAAAGTGCTGAATGTCTCTATCACTCTTTTGAAATTTTTTGAAATGTTTTGATCCAATGAGAGAGATGCAAATTTTTTCTGAAGATAGTTAAACATCTCTTCAACAACAACAAGTTCACCAACATACTCAAGAAAGGAGTCTATACTTTTTTCAGAAACTCTCATTGTTTTATCGGTCTCAAGATTTTTATCAGCTCGTCTATCGCCTCTTCTTCTATCAACTCCACGTCTTCTATCTCCACCTCTCCTATCAAGTGCGGGTCTCTCTTCTGCTGTTACCTCTTCTTTCTCTTCTGATATTTGCTCCTCTTCCAGAGGTGGGAAGAGAGATTCTTTTAGTTGAGCAGTTGCTAATTTTAACGTCTCTGATGAGTCAGTATGGAATAAAATCTCTTCTACCCGCTTATGGATTTTCTCATATTTTTCTAACTCATCTTGATCTCGAATCTCATCTCCACCTGATCGGACATTTTGAAATATCAAATTTAACTGATCAATTCCGGGCAAAAGAGTATTGATAACCTCTTTAGTTGCCTTTTTTTGACCTTTTCTTACAGCATCAAGAAGATTCTCCATGCTATGGGCAAGCTCTTTAGTCTTTATAAGCCCAAAAAAGCCAGAAGTCCCTTTTAGTGAGTGAATAGGTCTAAATATAGCGTTTACAATCTCAATATCATCAGGATTCTCCTCAAGATGGATAAACATCTGCTCCGCTGCTTGAAGATTTTCCATAGTTTCATCAATAAAACCTGCAAGAACTTCTTGATCAATATCATACTCTTCCATAAATTTTACCCCTGCCTTAAGCACATTTATTACAGATACCTTTTACATAAAGCTCTATTTTAAGTATTGAGTCACTGTATTTTCATGGATTGAAGTTCTAACAGTTTTTTTTGCCAATGTTTTAGATAATCAACACAGTTTTTAACTGCATCTTCTAACTCTTTCATATCTTTTATAGGCTTAAAAACACAGGTGTATGCTCCATGACGAAAGGCATCAAGAAGGCTTGTCATAGTAACATATCCGGTTATAATGATAACTTGAACCATCTGGTAATCCTTGCGAATCTTTTTTAGTAACTCAATACCATCCATGACAGGCATTTTGATATCTGAAATAACAACTTCAATACGATGTTTTTTTAAAACTTCAAGAGCCTCTTCTCCATTACTGGCTGTTGTTACATTATAACCTTCAAATCGAAAATTACGGGAGATCATCTCTTGAATATGCTTTTCATCATCAACAATTAAAATATGAGCTTTTTTCTGGTCATCTATCATATTAACCTTCCCATGATTACCGTTATGATATTTGATTTATCAGAGCCATTGATTGACATTTCATTTTTTTGAAAAAGATTACACGGATTAATATAGAACAGTCAATAAAAAGGAATTTTTATGAAATATTCATCTTTTTAAAGCGGGCTAAATGGTAGGGTATATTGGATACAAATAGAATAAAAATATAAAGGCAGGGATGTTAGCCTCCATTTGGAATATAATATTAAACAGTAGAGATGCAAAGCCATGTGTCTCTACTGTTTTGTTCATTAAGAAGAGGGGAGGGCAGGGTGCTAAAGCTATTTAAAATCTCAAATAACTATCGCTTACCTAATTGATTCGCGATTAAAGTATATTATAAATTAAATCTGCGGTCTTGGATAAAGCCCGCTTCTCTCTACAATCTCAGGGACTTTTTCTTCCCACTCAATCGCCATTATATGGAACCCAGAGACCCCTTCAACCTCTTTTAGCCGTTGAATCGCCTCAACACAGATGTTGATTCCCTCTTCTGGCTGTTTCTCCTTTGGAACTCCTGAGATACGCTTGATAAGCTCGTCAGGTACATCCATTCCGGGTACACGATTTTTCATATATTTTGCCATGCCGGCAGATTTCATCGGAGTCATGCCAGCCATTATAAATACCTTTTCGTGCAAGCCTCTCTCTCTTACTCTTCTCATCCACTCCTCAAACTTATCAAGGTTGTAGATACATTGAGTCTGGATAAATTCAGCACCGCACGCTACCTTTTTGGCAAGACGGGGAACTCTTATTTCAAACGGGTCTGCAAACGGGTTGGCAGCAGCACCAACAAAAATCTTTGGTGGACGTTTTATATCATCGCCTCCTAAAAATTTTCCATCATCTCTCATTCTTCTAACCGTCTGAATTAACTGCATAGAATCTAAATCATGGACATTCTGCCCTTGCTTGCAATCTCCAAAACTCTGGTGGTCACCGCTTAAACAGAGCATTGTATTTATATTAAAAGATGCGGCTCCAAGAAGATCGCTTTGCAGTGCTATTCTGTTTCTGTCCCTTGTAACCATCTGAAGAACAGGCTCAAGTCCCATCTGTTTTACATGGATACACGCAGCAAGAGAGCACATTCTTGTTACTGCTGTCTGATTATCTGTGGTATTTATGGCATCTACATGATTTTTTATAAGCTCTGCTTTTTCTGTTACAGCTTTCGGGTCGCTGCCTCGAGGTGGACCGCACTCAGAGGTTACGGCAAGATGCCCCATTTTTAATATCTTTTCTAATCTGCTATCTGTTTTAAGTTCGCCTGAGGATTTTAACTCATCTAATGTTCTTTTTGCTCTCATACCTGCACATCCTCCCTTACAACCTTTCTTGGTCCACCCGCTCTCTCTGTTGACCAGTCTTTGATAGGTGTTACAATCTCGTAATCATCCAACCTTCCTAAGTCTCTTAATCTATCAATAATAAGCTGCCATGCACAGTCAAGTTCTTTGTTGATTTCGCATTTTCCAGCACTTGAACCTCCGCAAGGTCCGTTCATAACTCTCTTTGCACATCTTGAGATTGGGCATATTCCAGCAGTCCTTGCAAGAATGCACGAACCGCACGCCTGACATCGCTCTGTCCATAAGCCTCTTTGCTCATTTGCTCCAAGAAAACAGGTGTTTACCCCCGGAAGCAGCGGCGTTGAATGGTACTTTTCTGCTGTAAACTGGACTCCTACTCCGCACGCAAGCGATAAAATTGCATCGTAATTATCAACTATATCACGAATCTCTTCCAAATACTCGTGGTCGCATTGACGCTCTAAGGTTCTTTCATCAATCTTTTTTTCATTCCCCTCTTTGATAAAGTGCATTCTTAAAGTAGATGCAAGAACCTCAACCTCTTTTTTTCCACCTGCTTCGCACACTGTAACACACTCATTGCATCCTAATATCAAGAGACGCTTGTAATTTTTAACCTCTTCTATAATCTCTTCAATGGGCTTTTTGCTTGCTATTATCATCTGTAAAACCTCATATTGTTTTTTATGAAAAATAATTATTTAAGCAGCCTGTTTTTTAGCCTGAAGTGCCAACTTTACAGGATTTGGTCCAAGTTCACGTATTTTTTTATCCATCTCAATTGAGTATTGGGCAAAAAGCGGTCCTTCACCAGAGGAGAGATTGTACATTTTTACTCTTTCCCCTCCAACTCCAATTTGCTCAAGAATTTTTGCAGCCTGCTGTACACGCTTTCTTGCACGAAAATTACCCGTCTTAAAGTGACAATCACCCTCCATACAGCCAACCACATATACACCATCTGCCCCTTTTTCAAATGCCCGTAAGATATGAATCACATCGATCTTTCCAGTGCATGGAAGACGAACAATTCTAAAATTTGCAGGGCATTTTAATCTCATGGAACCTGCCAGGTCCGCAGCAGAGTATCCTCAGTAGTTACAACAAAAGGCGAGAATTACAGGCTCAAAATCAACCGCATCAACATCTGACTTAGCATTATTGCCATTAACTGGTTCAATCGGTTTAGAAGAAACCGCTTCAGCTTTTACATCATTTGTCATATTAAATTACCCCCTCTAACAAGGCTTCTACTTTACTTAGCAATTGATTATCTTCATACCAGTTCAGTTTAATGGTTTTTGCGGGACACTCTGATGCACACACTCCGCAACCATGACAGAGAGCTGGGTCAATATAACTTACCCCATCTTCATTGATTCTTGGTACATTGTATGGACATGAACGAACGCAGATAAGGCAGGATGCACAATTCTCCTGATTAACCTCAGCCGTAACAGCAGAGAGTGTAAGCTGTGTTTGCGAAAGGAAGGTAGTTGCCCTTGATGCAGCAGCCATTGCCTGCACTATCGTCTCTGTTATAAGTTTTGGGCTATGTGCGGTTCCGCAGATGAAAATACCTTCTGTAGCCGCTTCAACAGGTTTTAGTTTAACATGAGCTTCAATAAAGAAGCCTTCACGGTTACGTCCGGTCTTAAGAATAGTTGCAAGCTCCTCAGTGTCAGCAGCTTGAACGCCAGCACTTAATGTGACAAGATCAGCGTCAACAGAAACTTTTCTACCAAGAACATGGTCTGTGAATGTAACGGTAAGAGTATCACTACCATCACTATTTTTCTCGACAACTGGCATATTGTCTGGCGTAAATCTGAAAAAGAGAATTCCTTTTTTTCTTGCCTCAGTATAGTACTCTTCGAGCATTGCATACATTCTCATATCTCTGTATAGAATAAATACATCTGCATCAGGATTAAGCTCTTTTATATGCAGAGCATTCTTAACAGCTCCTTGACAGCAGACTCTTGAGCAATTTGGGTTTTTATCGTTTCGTGAGCCAACACATTGAATCATCACAACTTGATTTAAATCATCTGCTCCATCTTCTTCAAGTCTTCTACCAAGTTCAAGCTGAGTTACAACCTTGTTGCTTTTCTTATAAAAATACTCATTCTCATTAGGTTCATACTCAGTTGCACCAGTAGCAATAATTAAAACACCATGTTCAATTTTACGCTCATACATACCAGGACCTACCAAAACCTCTGTGGTAAAATTGCCTTTGTATCCTGTAAAATCAACAATCAGCGACTGCTTAAGAACTTGAATCTTTGGATGTGACTCAACCTCAAGTGCAAGTTTTTTCACATACTCACGGATATTTGCCCCTTCAATTGTTTTGTAGAGTCTATTTGCAAGTCCTCCAAGTGTTGCCTCTTTTTCAACAAGCACAACATCAAAGCCTTGATCAGCAAGCCCCTTTGCAGCAGTCATACCAGCAACTCCACCACCAATAACCAATGCACGCACCACTACGGTTATCTTCTTCTCGTGCAGAGGCTGAAGAGTTGCGGCTCTTGCAACTGCCATTCTGACCAAATCTTTTGCCTTTAAAGTTGCTTTTGCTGGCTCGTGAAAGTGCATCCATGAATCTTGATTTCTAATATTTGCCATTTCAAAGAGATATTTATTAAGGCCGCTCTTCTCTAAAGTGTCCATAAAGATAGCTTCGTGAGTCTTAGGAGTGCAAGACGCTACCACAACACGGTTGAGTTTTTGCTCGGTTATAATTGCCTTCATGTTATCTTGAGCATCTTGAGAGCAGGTAAAGAGATTTTCCCCAACATAAGCAACACCCGGTAGTGTTGCAGCATATTTAGAAACAGCATCAACATCAACAATACCGGCAATGTTTATACCGCATTTGCAGACGAAGACCCCGATTCTTGGCTCTTCTCCAGTGACATCTCTCTCTTGAACCACCTCAACACTCTTTGTACAGCTATTTCGAGCTTGGATTAATTGAATTCCAGCAGCACAAGCAGCTCCACTTGCCTCTGTAACTGATGATGGAATATCTTTTGGACCTTGAAAAACACCTGAGACAAAAACACCTGGTCTTGTACTCTCAAGTGGGTTAAATGTAGATGTTTTTGCAAATCCATACTTGTCAAGCTCAACGCCAATTGTTTGAGCCAAGGCTCGATTTTCTTCTGGGATCACAAGACCTACAGAGAGCACAACCATGTCAAAGTCTTCTTTCTGTATAGCTCCAGATTCATCAACGTAAGTCAAGATAAGGTTCCCAGTATCTCTATCTTCATCAACAGAGTGAACTCGAGATTTTACAAATCTAACCTTTTGCTCGTCTCTTGCTCTGATGTAATATTTTTCATAATCTTTACCAAAAGTTCTCATATCCATATTAAAGATTGCACAGTCAAGATTATGGTGAGAATGCTCTTTTGCAATCATAGCATCCTTAACAGCATACATACAGCAGACTGATGAACAGTAGCCATTGCCACACTTGTTGTTATCACGCGACCCTATACATTGAAGCCATGCGATCTTTTCTGGCTCTTTTTCATCAGATGGGCGAACAAGATGCCCCATTGTTGGACCGCCAGCACTTAAAATACGCTCAAATTCAAGGCTTGTCATAACATTGGGTGAGCGTTTATACATATAAATATCGCTCAATTTTGACGGATCAAAAGGACGGCTTCCAGATGCCATGATAACAGAACCAACTGATAGCTCTTTGTAAGCAATCTGCTGGCAGTGGTCAATTGCACCAGCAAGACACGCTTCAACGCACTGATAACACTCTGAGCAGATACCGCAGGCAAGACATCTTGTTGCCTCTTGAACAATCGCCTCCTCTGGAAGACCACACGTAACTTCGCAGAAATTGCCTTCACGCTCTTCAACTGCTATTTTACTTGGGTTAATTCTTGGGCGTGGCTTTTGTTTTAATGCTTCTGTAATATCAGGTTTTTCATAATCGAGCTGTTTTTTATGTGCAAGAGATAGCTTATCAATTATCTCTTCTGATTTTAAATCTTCGCCTTGAATAAATCTGTGCATACTATCTGCTGCCTGTTTACCAGAGGCAACAGCATCAACAACTGATTTTGGACCGTAAAAGACATCCCCTCCAGCGAAGACCCAAGGAATTGGAGTTTGAAGAGTTACAGGATCAGCAGACAGACCGCCTCTTGGAGTAACAGCAATCTCTTGAGATTTTGCAAATTCAAGTTCAGCCATCTGACCAATTGCAACGATAACGTAATCAGCATCAATGGTTATAAGGTCTGTCTCGTCATACTGAGGATTGAATCTGCCCTGCTCATCAAAAACTGATGTGCATTTTTTAAATTCTACACCACCTACAAAAGCGTTGGTCTCTGAAGTTGAACCATCTTTTGCAATAAACCTTACAGGACCGCGGCTATTAACGATTTTGACTTTCTCTTCAAGAGCCTCTTCAACCTCGTAATCCCAAGCAGGCATTTTGACCCGCTCTTCTAAGCAGACCATTGTAACATCTTTTGAGCCAAGTCTTCTTGCAGTTAAAGCAACATCAACAGCAACATTACCACCGCCAATTACAATAACCTTGCCCAAAAGTGGCTCACAGCTTGTTGTAAGAGGCTCACCCCTCTCATTTCTTGCTTCGCAGTTATGTAAAGCCGCCTCTCTTAAGAAATTGACCCCTTTTAAAACTCCTTGCAAATTTTCACCCTGAACACCAAGACCACGACTGCCATGAAGTCCGGTTGCAAGAAATAGAGTGCTGTAACCATCATTTTTAAGTGAATCAAGAGTTATATCTTTTCCAAACTCCACATTGGTTTTAATTTCAACTCCCATCGCTTCAATAACTTTGATCTCTCTTTGAAGCTCTCTATCAGGCAGACGATATTCTGGAATACCTACTGCCATCATACCGCCCTTTACAGGCAATTTCTCAAAGATAGTTACTCCATAGCCTTTTTTTGCCATATAGTATGCAGCAGTTAAACCAGCAGGACCAGAACCTACTATTGCCACTTTTTCATTTCGCTTTTCTGCAACTTCAGGAATATAGGGCGATTCTGAAGCAAAATCAGTATCAGCTAAAAATCTGTGAAGATATTGGATAGCAAGAGGCTCTTCAACATCTCCTCTTGTGCAGATACCTTCGCACGGGTGATGACAAACCCTTCCGCAAGCTCCGGGAAATGGGTGTTCATCTTTAAATAGTTTTAGAGCTTCTTTATATTTGCCTTGATTTATAAGTGCAATAAATCCCTGAATGCTTACATGGGCAGGGCAGGTTGCTTTGCATGGGGCAGTTGTTCTTTTTGAAATGCCGTAAGCTCCTGGAATTGCCTGCTCATACTGTTTAAATGCAGCTTTTCGCATTGCAAGTCCCTGATTGTGCTCACTTGGAAAACTTATAGGACAAACTTTGGCACACTCACCGCAGCTTGTGCATTTAGCTATATCAACAAAACGTGGTTTTTGTTTTATACGTGCTGTAAAATTACCCTTTTCGCCATCAAGAGCAATAAGTTCTGTGTTTGTTAGTAACTCAATATTAAGATGCCGGCCGACCTCGACCAGTTTTGGAGAGATGACTCACATTGTGCAGTCATTTGTGGGGAATGTCTTATCAAGCTGTGCCATCATCCCCCCGATGGCATAGGATTTTTCTACGAGATATACATAATAACCTGAATTTGCAAGATCAATGGCAGACTGCATTCCGGCGATACCACCGCCAAGAACCATGACCGATCCGGCAAGATTATCATTTACAGTTGCATTTTCAGCCATTTAATTCTCCTTAACCATATCGTTATCCTAATCTGTTGAAAAAATTTTTATAATGTATAGACTCACGGCTGTGTGTCTATACAATTTTATTGTTTATTCCTCTCTATATTAAGGTATGGTTTGTATTATTTAAAAAGGTTAAGTTAGCCGTTAAGACCCTCCATTACACCAAGAATCTCTGGTAGTTTATGTTCCCATCCAAGAGTTGAAACATTTACACCTCCATACCCTTCAGATTCTACCAATTGAATCAGCTCTCTTGCCATCTTTGTGCACTCTCTAATCTTATCAGGTGCGTTGACAATCCTATCAACAACAGTTGAAGGCATGTTGACATGATTTACATTTCTTGACATATATCTTGCCATACCAAGAGATTTTATAAGAAGAACAGTGGGAAAAATTTTAACTCCATTTTTTTCAGCGGTTTTTAAAAAGGGCTGAGTCATAGAGAACTCAAAAAGAGGCTGTGTGACAAAAAAGGAGACTCCTGCATCAACCATTTTCTTCATTTTATCTAACTCATTTTCACGATCAGCACCTCTAAGGCATGTGTTGAGAGTTGAACCTTTTAAAAAATTGGGACTGCCTGTAAGCTCAACACCAGCCATATCACGCCCACTCTCCATACCTTTAAGAGCTTTTAGGAACTCCTCAAGAGTAACATCGTAAACCGCCTTTGCTGTATGGTGATCTCCAAAACTTGGGTCTTCACCTGTTACTGCCATAATGGCATTTATACCAGATGCTGCGGCAGCCAAAACATCACCCTGGAGAGCAAGCCTATTTCTATCTCTACAACTGACTTGCACCACAGTATCAAGCCCTTTTTTCTGTAATACAAGCGCAGCTCCAAGAGAACTCATACGCATCACAGCATTGCCCATTTCAGGGACAAGGAACGCATCTGCAACCCCCTTGACGTTTACTGCATTTTTAACCATTGATGAAACATCTGTCCCTTTTGGTGGTTCAATCTGGACAAGACAGGCGAATTCACCAGCTTCAAACTTTTTTCTAAACTGCATAGATGCACCTCCGAAAAAGCGGTCCGGTTAATATGTAATAGATTGTGCTTAAAAAGAACTTATGAAAAAAACAAAAAAAGAACTTATGAAAAACAAAAAGAATTTGTGAAAAATCGGTAGAATTTATGAAACACAGAAAAACATAAAACTTAAGATAAGATTAAAGCAAATTAACATATTCTATAGCCTACCTAATTATAACCATTTGACTGTTTATAAAAATTGACGAAATGAGCGTATGCTTTAAATTGACGAAATGGGTAAAAAAATTGCAATAAGTTAAAATCAAATTCGGACAATAACTAATTGAATCTTGATATATTTGTCAAGGAATAATTAGGCATTAACTTCGATTCTAAAACTGAACGTCTCAATTTTGTTGAAGTGTTTATAGTGCAGTTTAAAGTTCAAGTGAGATATAGCTCCAAAGTAACTCTCTTATCTCTTCTGTTTCAAACAAAATTTCGTGTCGTGCATTGGGTATTGAGATAAATTTTCCATCAAAAAGATCATGACATGCCTGTTTTTGTGAACTATTTGAGACTACACTATCTTGTTCTGCACTAACAATAGTGATAGGTGTTTTTATACTGGAGAGGTATTTCTTATCTTTGAGTATATCAATTGAATCAAAAGCAGCTTTAAGCCACCCCCACGTTACTCCGCCAAGGGCAAGATTACGATTTTTTGAGATCTCTTTGTGTTCTAACCAGAAGTTTTCCCAATCGTGTGTTAAGACATTTCCTTCAAATTTAGCATCTTTTTTATGATAATCTTTTCCTCCTGCAATATAGCGTGATTCTAACCCAAACTTTACTGATAGATTGGCAATATTACGAGAGAGTAAATCCGCGACTCTGTTTGCAAAATATCCCTGAATTGGAGAGGTTATAATATCTATCATAGGAGATATGAGAATCGCTTTTTTAATATTATTGGAAACATGGCTTAAATTGTCAAAATTTGAACGTTCAAATAGAAATCTTAATGCTATATGTCCACCCATAGAGTGTGCAAGAATGGTAATGGGCAATTTTAAATATTTAGATAGTGGTAAAACATGCAGATTATAAAAAAACTCAAGGTCTTTTATATATAGATTAAAATCTTTAACATATCCCTTGTCTCGATTGGGAAGCTCTCGAACTGACAAACCCTGTCCTCTCCAGTCCAAACTCATAACATGATAGCCCATGCAAGAGAGGTGTGATGCAACTTGAGTATATTTTTCCATAAATTCTGTTCTGCCGTTTAATAATAAAATTACCCCTTTTGAATCTGAGATTCCATTTTTTACTCTCATATAGCCCCAGCGTATCAGCTTATTGTCTTTTGAAGTAAAAAAATTGAAATTAAAGTCGTTTTGTATATGTGTCAAAATTTAACTCCTATATCTTCTTTTGTGGTTGATTTCCATAGTCATCTGAACTAATCTTTCACTCATTAAAATCTTAAACTTCCAAGAGTTATTAAACAGTTTTAGGAATTTAAGTCTGTTGTCAACCATAAAATTTGCCCTCCAAAAGATTATCTAAACTTTCAGGCAAAGATGGGAGGAGAAAATTGGAAATATTATATAGTGGTAATGATAAATTAAGTGAGTTGTTAAAGATAAATGAAGAGCTAAACCATATAAAAGATATTGACTCTCTGCTTGATGCTATTTTGTACAAAACAAGGCATCTGACTAATGCTGATGCTGGTTCTATTTTTCTTGTTGAAAATAAGATGCTCAATTTTAGTTATGTTCAAAATGACACCTTAAAACAGAGAGACCCATTAAACAATAAACAGATATACTCCAACTTCTCAATTCCAATTGATGAGAGATCAATTGCTGGATATGTTGCACTAAAGGGAAGTTCACTAAATATTGACGATGTTCATAAATTAGATAATACAGTTCCATACTCGTTTAACAGCAGTTTTGACCAGATTGCTGGATATACGACACAATCAGTTATAACAATTCCTCTTATTACAAATAGGGCGCAAGTAATAGGTGTCATGCAGATTATTAATGCAAGAGATGACCATGGTAAACCTATTCCATTTAAATCTTCTGATGAAAAATATCTCAATTTTTTTGCAGGAAGTGCTACATCTGCTATTGAAAAAGCAAAAATGACTCGTGAGATGATACTAAGGATGATTAAAATGGCAGAATTGCGAGACCCAAAAGAGACTGGTGCGCACGTCAATAGGGTTGCTTCATACTCAATAGAAATTTTTCAAAAATGGGCACAGAACAAAGCTCTTCAATATAAGGAGATAAAAAATCATAAAGATATTTTAAGAATTGCGGCAATGCTTCACGATGTAGGTAAGGTTGCTATATCTGATATTATTCTTAAAAAGCCAGCAAGGCTTAATGATGATGAGTTTCAAATTATGAAGACTCACGCTTATCAGGGGGCAAAACTCTTTAAAGGTAATGTTTCTGATTTGGACGCTCTATCCTATGAGATTGCATATACTCACCACGAAAGATGGGATGGTAGAGGATATCCAAGGAGGTTAAAAGGTAAGGAGATACCTCTTTCTGGTAGAATTGTTGCCCTTGCAGATGTTTATGATGCCTTGATCTCTGCAAGAGTCTATAAACCAGCATGGGAGGAGACCGAGGTTATTGCAACTTTGGAGAAAGAGGCAGATAAACATTTTGATCCTGAACTTGTAGATATATTTCTCTCTATTTACGATGTTATCAAAGCTATAAGAAATAAATTTCCTGATAAGGAGTAACAAATTACAATGACACAAGATTATTGCAAATCTACTCAGCAAACAGACCAAGCCAACAATTTTGATAATCATAATTTTATACATCAATACAGAGGTTTTGGTGCTTTTGGTATGGATAGAGAAACTGACGAGGAGACAATAATGTTCTATCTTCAAAAATTTTCGGAAGATAGCTTTATGAAAGCTTTTATTCCAAGGCTCAATGGAGAAGAGCTTGAACAAATTTATAGTATGATAAACTCTCTTTTAAAAAAGTATTTTTCAGAAGATGAATATCACAAAATTTTTCTTAAGGATAGATAGTTAAAAATGAAGAGACTTGTTGTAACTGCAGATTTACATGGAAGTTATTCAACATGGTTAACACTTAAAGATATGCTTACCCCTGAAGATGCTCTGGTTGTAGCAGGAGACCTTTTTGGTACACGCTACCCTGGTTATGGGCACTATGATTACCAACCAGAACGTATTCTTGAAGAGCTTAAAGATTTTTCAAATCCACTTTACTTTGTATATGGCAACTGTGATCTCTCATCTTTCTCCCCGGGATATCAAGACTCTATGACGTTTGATTTTATGGATTGGAAAATCTTTCTTCACCATGGAGATATATATACCAAACAACTTCCATCAAATATTCTCTCCTCAGATATCAATTTAGTCATACAGGGACATACTCATGTCTTTGCACTTGAAAACATAATAAAACAAAATAGTGAAACTATAATTGAGCAATTCCCAAATTATAAGAAATACATAACACTTCTTAACCCCGGCTCTCTTTCAGCTCCGCGTACATCTTTTTATACATATTCTATAATTTCCAATAATAGAATAGATATAATAGATATTAAAACAGGCAATTCATTAAAATCCGTTTCAATAAACCAAGTTATATCAAAATAGTTTTTAAAATAGGGCAATTTATAATAAGTCTTACAATATACATATTTATCAAATAACATTAAACTTTTTGGAGAATCAGATGAAAAGAGTAGTTTTAAAACAGTTTTTATTTATTATATTTCTATTAACTTTTTTGGTTAATTGTGCCTTTGCTTCAGATATTGGGGAAGCAATGAAGATTTTACCCGAATCTACTGATTTTGTTATCAAGTTCTCTTCAACAAAGGATTTTTATCAATACCTTGCTGTGACTGAAAATTCATTTATGGGGCAAACAGTAGATGATATTAATCAGATAAAGGAGAATTTTGGTTTTAACCCCTTAGATTTAAAGGAGCTTGAAAATAACGGTCTTGATGCTTCAAAACCATTTGGAGTTGCTCTGTCTGATTTTAAGATTGAAAATGAGAGCGACACTCCAAATATGAATTTTATTCTCTTTTTGCCTGTAAAGGACATTGATAAGGCAGTTGCAAAAATTAAGGAGATGGTTGAGGAGGATAATCCAGACGCTAAATTCTCAAAACAAGGTGATATGTGGAGCTGGTATATTGATCTTGACTCTTCTGAACCAGAAGATTTAGAAGCTGAGGACGATCCCTCTTCAATAGCAGCAGAAGAGGCAGAGGGGATAGTCGAAGAACAAGTGGAAACTAAAGAAGAAGAGACATCAAATCCAACTCCTGCTTACATGGTAAGTAAAAATGGCTATCTATTTATAGGAGCCAACCCTGTTAAAGATGCAAAACAATTTTTCCAAAGTATTGGAAAAGATGGAAAAAAATTAATTTCAGAATCGATATTTGTCAATGTAACTGAAAAAATTAATCCATCCAAAGAGGTTTTTATATACGCCAATATAGGCAGAATTTTTTCCTCTAATCCTGATGCTATGAAGTTATTTTCACAAAATATAGCAGATAAAAGTGCTAATGATGTAGCCTCCCAAGCCAATAGTTTTAATTATATGAAAGATTATCAAGGAATGGGAGCTGCTGTTTCCCTAAAAACTTCAGATCTCAAAGCAAATTTCATCGTCAATATTGTGGAAAATTCTCCTCTTTTAAGTATGTTTAAAGCGGTAACAACTAAGAGAGATATTATTTTAGGCTTAAAAGAGAAGCCACTTTTATTGTTGGGAATTGTTGAAAATATTCAGACATACTGGCAGATGATGCAAAAAAGGGGGGATAAAGGAACGCTTGATAGCATAAAAGGCGAATTTGCGACTATTAAAACTGACTATAATATTGATGTTGAAAAAGATATAATTCAAAATATTGGAAATAATTTCAATCTTGGAATGTATGATGGTATGAGCATAAATATGTCAAACCTCAATACCTTAGCAGTATTAGAGCTTAAAGATAGTTCCAAGATAAAAGAGGCTATTGAAAAGGTGATAGCAAAACTGACGCCTCAACAGCAATCTATGATAAATAGAGTTGATATAAATGGAAGTGAAGTATATATGATGCCAGCAGGTCCAGTGCAGTTATATGCAGGATTTATTGGTAATAACCTTACAATTACACTTAGTAAACCAATGTTTGAAAAAGCTACCTCTGCGGAGGTAGAAAATGGCTTCTTAAAAGGCTTTAAAGATAGTGGTTTGAAAACATCGTTACAACAAGATATCTCTATTTTCTTTTTTGACGTAAAAGAGGCAATCGCTGCTATTAAAAATTTTGTGCCAATGCTTGTATCTTTTAGTCCAGAAGCACAGATTATCGCTATGCCTGAGTTTCAACAAATAGTTGAGCCTTTTGAATATATATCAGCTGTTTCCCGAGTTGACGGCAATTCAATGGTCGGAGATTTTATTTTTAAAACTAAATTTGATAAACCTTTTTTTCAAGGAGTACAAGAGGCAAACGTCCAGCTTGATGTGCTTAAAAAGAACATCAAGCAGTAAAAGCACTACTGATATACATCTTTTTCAAGAACAAATTCGACTCTTCTGTTTTGTGCCCGGTTTTCAGGAGAGCTGTTGGAAACTAATGGGATAGTTGAGCCATAACCAGTTGCTGTCAATCGCTCTGGTTCAACACCATTTTTAATTAAATATTTAAGTACCTCAGTGGCTCTTGCTGATGATAACTCCCAATTTGAAGGATATCTTTCTGATAATATGGGAGTATCATCAGTATGTCCTTTTATATTCAATATATAGTCTGGATAATTATACATTATATTAAGAAGCCTCTCCAAAACAGGAATAAACCCCTTATTAATATCTGCTGACCCCTGTTCAAAAACGTAGTTACCATCAAGTCTTATCACAATTTTCCCCATACGTACAAATGTTGTTAAATCGTTGGTGTCATTGTTTTGGGTAATAAATTTATTTACATCTCTTATCAAAGAGTCTTGCCTTGACATTAAGCCGATCTTCTCCTCCAGAGAAATTTGTTGACTGCCATAATCAGGAAAGTCAAACATATCAACATATTTGGAAAAAAATGAGTTGGCTTCCATCTGGCTTCTTATGGTTTTAAGTGCCGAAATAAATCTAACCTGTTCAGTTGATGTGATTGAGTATAGAAGAACAAAAAATACAAGAAGTAGAGTAACAAGATCAGAATATGTAACTAACCAACCTGCATCATCGTCATTGCTTAGAAGTGAATCAGATATTTTTGGCTCTTTCATATTTTGTCTCGTAAAATCATATCTGACATTGGTTTTCTTGATCTTTCAGGAATAAATGAGGATAGCTTTTCGTAAACAGTGATAGGGTTATTATTTTCAAGTATTGATATAGAACCCTCTAACATAATTTCAAGATTAATAACCTCCATTATAGTTCTTGCTTTTAGTTTTCCGGCAACTGGCAGAAAAAACATGGTAGAGAGTAAAGAGCCATAAAATGTTGTAAGCAGGGCAACAGCCATTGAAGGTCCTATACTTGATGGATCCTGCAATTTACTTAACATCTGAACCAATCCAATGAGTGTGCCAAGCATTCCAAAAGCAGGGGAGTAGATTCCCATCTTTCTAAAAACATCTTGTACAATATAGTGCCTCATCTTTAAAGACTCAATTTCAGTTAGCAGTGCTGCTCTAATTAGATGCTCAGGAGACCCGTCAGCGATAAGTCCACACGCTTTTTTAAGAAAGCCTGATTTTGTCTCAATTTTTCCAAGCTCAAGTAATCCTTGTTTTCTGCTGATATAACAAAGCCTTATCATTGTTGTTACAACTTCATTAGGCTCTTCAGTCTTTTCTGAAAAGACAAAATAGGCAGCTTTGAACGCCGCATATACATCTTTAAATTGAAATGTGAGAAATGTAGTGGCAACTGTCCCGCCTCCCACAATCATCATGCTTGGAATGTTAATAAAGTTGTGGATATCACCACCAATAAAAATTGCACTTATAATAAGTGAAATTCCAGAAATAATACCAAGAAGAGATGCAATATCCATAACTAAACTTATTCATTTTAATGTGTTATTAGTAGTTTAATATAGTATAATTTTATTACTTAACAGATTGAACAATAACCTGACCCCGCGATGTAAAAGAGATACCTTGCTGTCCCTGTGTCCCGATCATCACTGATTCGACAATAGGAGGATTGACTAATTTATCTGCTCTCCATTTAACTATAAAATTAGCACCTGACCCACCACTTTTATCGGTTTCAGGTATAACGTATCGTAATGATTCAAGAGGTTTGATCAATTTTGGTTTATCTATAATCTGTTTTAGAAATTTTCCTTGTGTTTCATAATAGTCCACAGAGGTTATTTCCATTTGATTTTCAGGATCAATATTTCTTATACTTAATGTTACGGTTAATAAAAAAGGCTTTTCTCTATCACCACTGTAAATATGTGAATAAACTGGCACATAAATAGTCTGTCCGTCAGATAGTAGATTTTGAGGGTCAGCATGTAAAGGAGTAGGTAATAAAAAAAGAGTTGTCCAATAAACTAATATAATAAGAAAAAAGATAATTTTATTTTTCATAGTTACTCTCCTCTTGTGTATCGTTAAAATAATGTGCTTCTAACTTGCTGCTCTGTTTTTCGATATTTTTTATAGGAGTAAGATGATCTCTATACTTGGGAAGAGTTGATAATAATATCCATAGCGGTTTCAACAATTGCTGTTGAATCAACCTTGTATTCTGCCCTTAAAACATTTTGTGAGCCATGCTCTACAAATCTATCCCTAATTCCGACTCTTTTAATTTTGTAGTTATTCCCGTTGCTAAAAATTCCGTTGTCTGAAAGCATCTCTAAAACAGCACTTCCAAAACCTCCATCAAGAACATGCTCTTCAACTGTGATAATGTTACGAACTTTTCTTGCCCAATCAAGTATCATCTCTGAATCAAGAGGCTTGATAAACCTTGCATTTATAAGTGATATAGATATATTTTTTTGACTCTGCTCTACTTCATTAATTGCTTTTATAGCCTCTTGAACAGTTCTGCCAGATGCAATAATCAAGATATCTGTTCCATCACGCAAAAGCTCTGCCTTACCAATTTCAATATCTTTTGTCTTTTGAACTATTTTTTTATCAGAGTCTAAATCTGTAAACGAACCATTTTCTTTAGATTGTTTAGAGTAATAGTTTACAACACCTTCGCCTTTACCTCTTGGATATCGAATTGCAATAGGTCCATTATGCTCAACTGCTTTTCTTAACATCAACGCAAGCTCATACTCATCTTTAGGAGCCATGATTGTCATATTTGGAATGCTTCTTAAAAATGAGTAGTCAAACAGACCGTTATGGGTTGGTCCATCTTCTCCAACGATTCCCCCTCTGTCTAATGCAAACACTACATGATGTGCATCAATACAGACATCATGCAAAATCTGATCATAAGCTCTCTGCATAAATGTTGAGTAGATAGCAACAACTGGTTTCATGCCTTGAGATGCCATGCCAGCAGCAAAAGTTACAGCATGTTGCTCAGCAATTCCAACATCAAAGAATCTTTGTGGAAAAAGCCTTGCAAATTCAGTGAGCCCAGTCCCTTCAGGCATTGCGGCAGTTATTGCCACGACTTTACTATCATAGCGTGCAAGCTCAATCATGGTTTTCCCAAAAATTTCTGTGTATGTGGGAACAGCGGATTTGCTGTTAGTACCATTGCCCGTATTAATATCAAATGAACTGACACCATGAAAATAGACAGGATTTTTTTCTGCTGGCTCATATCCTTTGCCTTTTATCGTAGTAACATGAAGAAGGACTGGTTCATTAAGGTGCTTAATATTTTCCAATATGTCAATCAGATGATTCAAACGATGCCCATTGATCGGACCAAAGTAGTCAAAGTTGAATGCTTCAAATAACATTCCTGGAGTTACGAAAGTCTTGAAAGAGTCTTCTGATTTTTTTGCAATTTGATAAATATCATCCCCAATTTTGGGGAGAGATTTTAGAAAAGAGCCAAAATCTTTTTTAATATTTTGAAGATAATTTGCAGAGAGAGTACGACTTAGAAAAGAGGATAGGGCACCTACATTTGCAGATATTGACATCTCATTGTCATTTAAAATAACTATCAAGTCTCTTTTTGAGTCACCAGCTTGATTCATTCCTTCGTAGGCAAGACCAGCAGTCATTGAGCCGTCTCCGATAACCGCAATCACTTTGGAACTATCTTGTTTTAAATGTTTAGCAACAGATATCCCAAGTCCTGCTGATATTGAGGTGCTACTGTGCCCTACAGTAAAGGCATCGCATGGGCTTTCGCTTATTTTTGTAAAACCAGATATCCCTTTAAATTTTCGTAATGAATCAAAACGATCATCTCTTCCTGTCAAAAGTTTATGTGCGTATGCTTGATGTCCTACATCCCATACAAGACTATCTGATGGAATATCAAACACATAATGAATTGCTATGGTAAGTTCAACAACACCTAAACTTGATGCAAGATGTCCCCCGTTTTTTGATACAACACTTATAATTCTCTCTCTAATCTCTTTGGCAAGTTGAGGAAGTTCATTTTTAGAAAGTCTTTTTAAATCTTCACCTGTTCTAATGGTGTTAAGCAGAGTCAATTATATTTCTCCCAACAAAAGTTATCTTTTTCGTTTCAATATATACTCAGCAATTGCTTTAAGCGGCAGGACACTATGCGATTCACAATTAAAGGGTAGGACGGTATTTTGTTTTAAAATCTTGGGCAGCATTTCCAAAGATTCAACTGCATCAGCAATAAGATTGACTGCAAATTGTTTTGATTCATCAAGACCAAGCAGTGCAGGGAAGGTTAGTTTATCGTTTAGCTCATCTGAACCAGCAGCCTTTCCCATAATGGCAGGATCACCCTCAATATTTAAAATGTCATCAGTCACTTGAAATGCAAGACCTATATTTTCTCCATATCGAGTAAGAACCTTCATGATTTTTGAATCTATGTCAACTCCAACCGACACAGCGCCAGCCTGAACGCTTGCAATTATCATTCTGCCAGTTTTGAGATGATGAAGTTTTTTCAAGTATTTCATTTTAACAGAAGAGAGGGATTCAGAAAATAAAGAGTCTGAATTAAGCGATATAGATTGATATAAGCTCGAACCAACGGAATAGGGTAGGGTGCTTCTTACAAAAGAGCTGCTCATCATATCCATCATCTGCCCCTCAACCATACCGTCAACTCCAGCCGCATCGGAAGTGATGGCAATAAGTTCCAATAACGTTGATCTATCGGGCAATGGTGCAAAAATAGGTTGTTTACTTGTAGATTGGTCGCTGTTTTTGTCTGAGTTTCTATCTTCTATATCTGAACTTATAGAGCTTATATTTAACAGAATTTTGTCGGGCTTTGATAGTATTTTAAAAGCGTGAGTCAGCAGAGCATCCCCTGCAAGAATAGCAGTTGCTTCAGAAAAAGCCTTGTGGCATGTTGGGACTCCTCGCCTCAAATCATCATTGTCCATTGCAGGCAGATCATCGTGAATTAGTGAATATGTGTGAATCATCTCAATTGCACAGGCAACTGGAAGAGTAAGTCTAAAATCTCCTCCAACAGCTTCGGCTGATGCCATTGCAAGAATAGGTCTCAGCCTCTTTCCTCCTGCCATAAGAGAGTGACGCATAGCTTGAACAAGTTCTCTGTTTTGGTCAAAACAAATAAGTATTTTATTTAGATGCTCTTCTAAAATAGCTCTTTTTTCTTTTAAATAATTGGATAAATTAAAATTTTGGGTATTCATTTTTGTTAAAACTTGTTCGTAATTTTTTTAATATTATTATTTTTTTAAATGGATTTTGGCTATTCACTCTCAAAAGGTTCTTCTGTTATGTTACCGTGAACATCAGCCATCAGAATATTAATTTTTTTTTCAGTTTCGTCCAATTTTTGAATGCAGAACTTTGAACAGTTCATACCAGCCTCAAATTTTTTGATAGCCTCTTCAAGTGGAAGTCTGCCAGATTCAAGCTCTCTAACAATCTCTTCAAGCTCTTCCATAACAGATTCAAAAGTTTTCTTTTTTGCCATATTTATTAAATATCATCCTTTAGATATTTATATTGTTTTTAGTTAATCCTTAAGAGATTCGTTAACTTGACATAGTATTTTCCCTTTTGAGAGGAGTACCATAACACTATCGCCTTTAGCTGCATCTGCTGCACTGGTCAGGATTTTTCCACTGCCAAACTGAGCATTTACATTGATATTATTTTGCGACTCATCATCATAAAGTCTGGTGATGCTATATCCTCTATTTAATACTTCAACTGGACTCAACGCATACAAGGCATGTGTAACCCAGTCCAGTTTCTCTTTGTTGCGTTCTATTATTTTTGTGATGCGTTTATTAAGACTCTGTTCAATATCATCCAATTTTAATCTCATGTCATAAACTATTGAAATAGGGTTTTTAAGCCTTGATTGCAGAGTGTTTATACTATTTTGCAATATACGAATTTGATGTATAATTGAGTCAGATAAACTCTTTTGAAGAAGATAGATAGCTTGTTGAATAGCTCGTTTTTCAGGAACAGCAATTTCTGCTGCTGCCGAAGGGGTTGAGGCTCTTACATCTGCGACAAAATCGCATATAGTAAAATCTGTCTCGTGTCCTACAGCAGAGATGACTGGAATTTTTGATGCAAATACAGCTCTTGCAACTGTTTCAGAGTTAAAAGCAGATAGATCTTCAAGTGAACCGCCTCCTCGAGCAATAATTATTATGGCATCATCTAAATTTTTATCATTATAATCTGCATTTATACTTATTACGCCGTCTATACCACTCGTTATAGAACTATCTATACTGTTTTGATTATCAATATGATTAGTATAACTGATAATATTTTTTTTTACTAAACAGTTAATTAACTCAATCGCATCTTTAATTTCAGCCTCTGAACCTTCTCCCTGCACTTTTACTGGTACTATTGATATAGGCATTGCTGGAAAGCGTCTTTGAGATATATGAATTATATCTCTAATAACAGAACCAGTAGGAGATGTTATTATAAAGAGCTTTGACGGGATAAAAGGAAGCTCTTTTTTATGCGATTCATCAAAAAGCCCTTCAAGTTCAAGCTCTCTTTTTAGCTGTTCAAAACGGATTTGAAGAGAACCGACTCCAGAACTCTCTATATGTTCAAATATAAGTTGGTATGATCCTCTTGGTTCATACAATGATAGCCTTGCAATACCAACTATTTTTATGCCGTTTTCAAGATTAAAAGAGAGTCTGCCTCTTTGATTGCGAAACATTATACAGTTAATAAGAGCATCTTTATCTTTAAGTGAGAAATATGCGTGACCAGAAGAGGGTAGGGAGTAATTGGAAATTTCACCCGTAACCCAGATAAATGGATATGTCTCTTCAATAAGGCTTTTTAGCTCTTTTGTAAGGTTAGAAACTGTATATATATTTCCAGAAAAAAATGTGAGCTTATTATCATCATCATTCATTTTTTAATTAAAATCCTTTAACACAAAAATATTTCTTATAAGACAGCTTAACAATAATAACAAATAAAAAAATATCAAAATCAAAATTTAAAACAAAAAATTGATAATAGGTAATTAATTTATATTTAGTAATTTTTAATATTATAAGTCATATAATAGGTATTATGTAAACTTTTATTTTTGAATTTTAATATTGCTCTTTTTTTATATCCCCTTCTCTTCTGTTTCTTAAATTTTATCTGATTACAAAACCAGATACGAAATATCCAGATCCGAAAAGACTTGAAAAGATACGCTCTTGTGTTATATTTTTACTGAATTTGGAGAAGCGAACTAAAAACAGAGCTTTTATTCAAAAAAAATTTGTTTAAACAAATAGTTTCCAAAAAATAAAAAAAACAGAAAAAATCAGGAGGTTTTAAAAAATGGACTCTTATTCATCATTCGATAATGCAAAATCCCTTGTGAAGGTAAATTCATTTATAAGAAGCGTGTATAATTGGATGTCTGTAGGTCTTGCGTTAACAGCTTTTACAGCCTATTACGTAGCAAATTCGCCTACTCTCATTCAGATTATATTTGGTAACCAGCTTCTTTTTTTTGGGCTGATTGTTGTTGAGCTTGGTATGGTGTTTTACCTGAGTGCCAGAGTTCAACAGATGAGTGCATCAACAGCAACTGGGCTTTTTATAGCATACTCTGTTCTTAATGGAGCAACGCTTGCATCTATTTTTCTTGTATATTCAGGCTCTTCAATTGCATCAACCTTTATTGTATGTGCCTTGACCTTTGCTGCATGTAGTGTTTATGGAATGGTTACAAAACGTGATTTGACATCAGTAGGCGGTTTTATGATGATGGGTCTTATTGGAATTATCATTGCCTCATTGATTAACCTATTTTTCAAAAGCCCTGCAATGAGCATGATCATATCTTATGTTGGCGTTTTAGTTTTTGTAGGACTTACGGCTTATGATACACAAAAACTTAAAGAGATGGCTCTTACTCAACCTGCTGATATCAGCGGTGCAATGGTAAGAAAAGGTGCCATAATGGGTGCTCTTACATTGTATCTTGATTTTATAAATCTCTTTTTGATGTTGCTTCGTATATTTTGAAGCTCAAGAGATTAGTATTATTAGTTTTAGCTTTTAATTAAATACCAAAAAGCAGCGGGACGAAATTTGTCCGGCTGCTTTTTTTATTATTACAAAATATTTTATTCCATTCTATTCAAGCATTTATTTAAAGCAAAGCAGATGTCAATATGCAACTATTTAACGACAACAACAGAGAAAGTAAAACAACCGAAAGATACAACGCTGAATCAATTGAAGTTCTTAAAGGTCTTGATCCAGTAAAACGAAGACCTGGCATGTACACAGACACTTCAAGCCCTGACCATCTTGCTCATGAGGTAATTGACAACAGCGTTGACGAGGCAATTGCAGGATATGCAAATAGAATTGATGTTATTCTCCATGAAGATAACTCCCTTGAAGTGATAGACAATGGACGAGGAATGCCTGTTGATATCCATCCTGAAGAGGGAATTTCGGGAGTTGAGTTGATTATGACAAAACTTCACGCTGGAGCAAAGTTCTCTAACAAAAATTACACTTTTTCTGGTGGACTCCACGGTGTAGGTGTTTCAGTTGTAAATGCTCTCTCCACATATCTTGAGGTCAAAATTACAAGAAATGGATTTGTCTATAAAATATTATTTGAAAATGGATTAAAAGTTAACGGTCTTGAGATAATTGATAAAGCCCCACAAAAAATGACCGGCACAACTATTCGCTTCTATCCTGACAAATCGTATTTTGAGAGAGAAAAATTTTCTAAAAAAGCACTTGAGCACACATTAAAAGCAAAGGCAGTGTTATGTCCAGGGCTTCTTGTAACATTTTTGGATAAAGCTACAGGAGAAAAAGCTCATTGGCAGTTTGAAAATGGATTAAAAGAGTATCTTGCAGAATCTTTTGGAAATATAGAGACAATTTTAGGAAATCCACTTAGCAACCCATTTACATGCGATATAAAAACAGATGATGCAGCAGTTGCCTTTGCAGTTGACTGGGCTGGAACAGCAGATGTCACAGATTGCAATGATATTGATAACAACAAAAATTCAAGCAACAGTAAAAATGGCTATCTTTGTGAGAGTTATGTAAATCTTATCCCAACTTCACAAGGTGGAACACATGTTAATGGTTTTAGATCAGGATTGTTAGAATCTATAAGAGAATTTTGCGGTTTTAGAGATTTAATTCCAAAAGGAGTCTCAATTGCACCTGAAGATATCTGGCAAAATATTGGCTTTATTCTGTCCGTAAAACTAACTGATGCCCAGTTCTCAGGTCAGACCAAAGAGAGATTATCTTCTCGTCATTGTGCCTCTATTGTCTCATCTATTGTCAGAGATACTTTTAGTCTCTGGCTAAATCAAAATACAGACAAAGGTGAACGGATTGCCCAGCTTGCCCTTGACAATGCAAAAAATCGCCTTAAACGTGCTAAGATTATTACCAGAAAACAGGTGAAAAGCGGTCCAGCACTTCCCGGTAAACTGTCTGACTGTACCTGTGGAGACCCTGAAAAAAGTGAACTATTTTTAGTTGAAGGAGATTCTGCTGGTGGTTCAGCAAAGCAGGCACGCGACAGACGATTTCAGGCAATTTTACCTCTTAGAGGAAAGATTCTCAATACATGGGAGACAGAACCAGAGACACTTCTTGCATCAAAAGAGATACACGATATTGCTGTGGCAATTGGGATTGATCCATACAGTAGTGTTAATGAGAACGAAAATTTTCAAGAAAATATTATTGATATATCAGCCCTTAGATACCACAAAATTTGCATTCTTGCAGATGCTGATTCAGACGGTCTTCATATTGCCACCCTTCTTTGTGCCCTGTTTCTTAAACATTTTTATGAAGTTGTAAAACAGGGACACGTCTTTGTTGCAATGCCTCCTCTCTATCGAATTGATGTTGGTAAAGAGATATTTTACGCTTTAGATGAATCTGAAAGAGACAGCATCATAAGAAAGATTGAGCGGAGAAAAAAGGCGGGTAAAATAAATGTACAGCGTTTTAAAGGACTTGGCGAGATGAATCCGTTGCAGCTTAGAGAGACAACAATTGCACCTGATACCCGTAGATTGGTACAGCTTGTGATTCCTCCATCTCCATTTCAGATATCTCAATTTGAAGCATCTCCGTCTAATCAAGAAAACAACAATACCGCCCTGCCCTATTCTAAAAATGTTGATAGAATTGATAATAATCAGAATAGTAATAATGTGTTTGAACTGATGGATATGCTTCTTGCAAAAAATAGAGCATCTGATAGACGTAAATGGATTGAGACTAAAGGCAATATTATGGAGATATAAAAAATGCAAGATTTTGAAAAGATGTCCTTTGAAGAGTTTGCAGAAAAGGCATATCTCAACTACTCAATGTATGTAATTCTTGATCGTGCCCTACCCCACATCGGAGATGGTTTAAAACCTGTACAGCGAAGAATTGTCTATGCTATGAGCCAGCTTGGGCTGTCTGCTGCGGCAAAGTATAAAAAATCTGCAAGGACGATCGGTGATGTTTTGGGTAAATTTCATCCGCACGGAGATAGTGCCTGCTATGAGGCAATGGTTCTGCTTGCCCAGCCTTTTTCCTGCCGTTATCCACTTTTAGATGGTCAGGGTAACTGGGGAGCACCTGATGATCCAAAATCTTTTGCCGCAATGAGATATACAGAATCAAGGCTATCCAAATATGCTGAACTTCTTCTGTCTGAACTCAATCTTGGTGCAACTGAATGGAGTCCAAATTTTGACGGCACACTAAAAGAGCCAACACTTTTACCTTCACGACTTCCAAATCTTCTATTAAATGGCACAACTGGAATAGCTGTTGGTATGGCAACTGATATTCCTCCCCATAATTTAGTTGAAGTTGCAAATGCGTGTATCTATCTTTTGGACAATCCAGACATAGGTAATTATAATTTAAATAGCTCTGGTTATCTTGAGACGGATAACAAACCCGCTTCAGATACAACAAAACTTGAAGCAGACATCTTAGCTATCATGGAGTTTATCAAAGGTCCTGACTATCCTACTGACGCTGAGATCATAACTGCACCAAGTGAGATAAAACAGATGTATATGACAGGCAACGGCAGAATAAAAATGCGGGCTAAATATCATGTTGAAGATGGAGAAGAGATTGTTGTAAGTGCCCTACCCTATCACGCTTCTGGTGAACGAATTATTGAGCAGATTGCAGCCCAAATGGAGGCAAAACGTCTTCCAATGGTTGTTGATCTACGTGATGAGTCTGATCATGAGAATCCCACACGTATAGTTATTGTCCCCAAATTTGGCAAACCTGATAAATCAAGCAAAATTGATTTAAACAGAGGCAATAACAGAGTTCATAAAAAAGAGAAGGTTGATAAATCTGAAAATGTTGAGGTCGTATCTCTTATGGATCATCTGTTTGCAACAACAGACCTTGAGCGTTCTTATCGTGTCAACATGAACATGATTGGAGTTAATGGCAAACCTGAGGTGAAGAATCTTCTAACTACCTTAAAAGAGTGGGTAGCGTTCAGAGTTAAAACTGTATCCAAACGGCTCGAATATAGGTTCAAGCAGGTTATTGATAGACTTCACATACTTGATGGTCTTTTAATTGCATTTCTCAATATTGATGAGGTGATTGAGATTATAAGAGATGAGGATGAGCCAAAATCTAAGTTAATTGAAAAATTTAGATTAAGTGACATTCAGGCTGATTCTATACTTGAGATAAAACTTAGACATCTTGCCAAACTTGAAGAGATTAAGATAAAGTCAGAGCGAGATGAACTTGAGCAAGAGAGAATATATATCGATAAAACGCTTAACTCCAAAAACCTTCTTAACAACTTGATTAAAAAAGAGATTCGCCAAGATATTAAATCTTATGGGGATGAGAGACGCTCTCCAATAAAAGAGCGAAAAGAGGCAGAAGCATTTTCTAAAGAGGAGATTATAACAGTTGAGCCTTTGACAATCATACTTTCACAAAATGGGTGGGTAAGAGCTGCAAAGGGACACGATTTTGATCCTGAAAAGGTTAAATTTAAAGCTGGGGATGATTTCCTTGCAGTTGCCAGAACAATGAGTAACCGACAAACAATATTTCTCGATTCTGAAGGGAGAAGTTACTCTATCCCATCTCATACATTTCCGTCAGCAAGAGGTATGGGTGAACCTTTAAGTGGGCGTCTGATTATTAAACCTGAAGCCTCTATAAAGTTTATGCTTACAAATGAAGATGATGGTGCTCTTGTTCTAATGGCTTCTGATATCGGTTTTGGCTTTGTCACTCAGATATCAAACCTATTTTCAAAGATGAAAAACGGTAAAGCTGTTATAAATCTTACTGAAAATGGCACTTTGATGACTCCTCAAATTATTAATAATCCTCAAACTGATCTTATTATAAGTATTACCACAACTGGCAGATGCCTTATCTTTCCAGTAAGTGAGATGCCAATGCTTGAAAAAGGTAAGGGCAATAAAATTATTGGAATTAACCCTAAGGAGCTTACAGATAAAAATGGAGAGAGGCTTAAGATATTACAACTATTTCCACGTAACGCATCTATTATTGCTTATTCAGGTAAACAAAGTGTTCATACTTTGAAGTTAAATCCTGCAAACCAACAAAACTATTATGGAAGACGAGGATATAGAGGGAAAAAACTTCCTCGCTTATATCATAACATTAACCATATTGAGATTATAAAGGAGTTAAACTAACAACCTCATAACCCTCCCTTGCCCGATAGAAGCTGCAAAGTGCAAATAGCAAGGAGTCGCGGTTAGGTGGTGAGAAAAAAACAGGTGAAACATGAAAAAATTTTTTAATACATACTTTATTTTTATAATACTTACATTAGCTATAGGATACCTCACAGCAGTATGCGTTAATATTGAACGCCAGGCTAAATCTATTATCGAAAACAAGATAAAAAAACAACAGACAGCCCTCTATAAAATATTTAAAGAGGGAAAGATTCGTATGATTACAGAAAACAGTCCCAACTCATATTATATTTACCAAGATCAGCCAATGGGCTTTGAGTATGAGTTAGCTAAAGAGTTTGCGGCATTTCTTCAAGTTGATTTAGAGGTAGTTACACCAAGCTATGATAACATCTTTTCTTATCTTGACATGAACAAAGGGGATTTTATAGCGTCTGGAATCACAATTACAGACAAAACAGAACAAGAGATGTTTTTTAGCCAACCCTATATGGATGTAGAGCAAAAATTTATATATCACAAAAGTAGATTGCCTATTAAAAGCATCAAAGATTTACCAGGAAGAACAATTCATATTACTAAAAATACTAAATATCATGACCGGCTTATTGAGCTAAAAGAGAGCGGTATTAATATTGATATGGTTGTACATGATGATTTATCGACAGAAGAGCTTATAAGAATGGTATCTGACCAAGAAAATGATGTAAACTATACAGTTGCAGATTCCCATATTGTTCGGCTTAATCGAAGGTATTATCCAGATATCTCAATAGGTATCTCCTTGCAAGAGAAAGAGCATATTGGGTGGGCTGTACGCAAAGGCAATACAGCTTTGTCTGATAAAATGGTTCAATTTTTTGATATAATTAAACATAATGGAGTTTTTAACAGAATACATCAAAAATATTATGGACATCTTGCTATAAACTTGAACTACTCTGACTTAAAGGCATTTCATAGCGATGTTGAACTAAGGTTGCCTAAATATCAAAAGGCTATTATCAGAGAAGCTCAAAATCATGGATTTGACTGGAGACTTATTGCAGCATTGATATATCAAGAATCTCGCTTTGATCCTAAAGCCAGAAGCAATACCGGGGTAAGAGGTCTTATGCAGGTAACAGAAAAAGCTGCAAAAGAGATGGGTATCACTAACAGACGAGATGTTATGCAGAACCTTAAAGCTGGTATAGGTTATCTTAGCTATCTTTACCTAAAGTTTAATGATGTACATGATACAATGGATAGGATTAAATTTGCCCTTGCAAGCTATAATATAGGATATGGTCATGTGCTTGATGCTCAGCGTATAGCAAAATTTAAAGGACTTGATCCTAACTTATGGGTCTCTATAAATGATACATTGCCACTTTTGAGTAAGCCTGGATATTATGCCAAAACAAAATATGGCTATGTACGCGGGCATGAACCAATAAGATATGTAAAAAAAATTTTTGCATACTATGATATTTTAAAACAAAAAGCTCATTCAGCAAGCTGAATATTTTACTAAAATAAAAGCCAATACAGAGTTACAGATATTCAAAGTAAATATTGGTAATTTTTTATACAATTATTCTGTAGAGACGTACAGCCGTGCGTCTCTACTTAGATATAAAAAGCTCAATTTATACCCGCTTAGAGTATAATAGCTGGAGTTCTCTTATTTACTTTACAAGTCTTATTGCAATAAAACTTGAATTTCCTCTAATGAACAGCAACTGTACAGATGTCCCCTTAGGAATTTGATTCATAATCCTGCCATATTGATTGATGTTTTCAACAGGTCTTCTATTAACCTCTCTTAAGATATCTCCTACTCTTACTCCTGCACGTGCAGCCTTACCATTTGTGTCAAGATCTGTAACTACAACGCCTCGTACTCTTGGGTCATAACCAAATTGAGAAGATAGCTCTCTATCCAGCACACTAAGAGTCATTCCAAAATCATCAAATACGCTTCTGTCAGATTGAGATAGAGATTGTTCAATCTGGTCAGAATCACTTCTTTTACTCAATGTCACTTCAACCGTTTTTATCTGTCCTTCGCGAATAAATGATATATCAACCTTTTCTCCGACAGCATGTTTAGCAATTGACGTTGATAGTTCACGGCTGGTTTTAATCTGTTCATTATTTACTTTTATAATAATATCTCCGGCACGTATTCCAGCTCTATCTGCAGGATGATCCTTATATACTGTGCCTACAAGTGCTCCACTACTCTCTTTGAGACGATAGTACTCGGCAAGTTCTGGTGTGATATCTTGAATTCCAACTCCAAGCCACCCCCGAGTAACCTCCCCTGAATCTTTAAGTTGCTCTACAATTCCCTTGGCAAGATCAGAAGGAATTGCAAATCCAATTCCCTGCCCTGACTGTATAATAGCTGTATTTATCCCAACCACTTCACCTTCAAGATTAAGCAGCGGTCCACCACTGTTACCGGGGTTAATGGAGGCATCGGTTTGTATAAAATCGTCATAAGGTCCTGAACCAAGTATTCTGCCTTTAGCACTAACAATCCCAGCAGTAACGGTCTGCTCAAGACCAAAAGGACTTCCAATTGCAACAACCCAAGTACCCACTTTCAAATCAGATGAGTTGCCAAGTTTTAGTGATATAAGGTTTAAACCTTTAGGATCAATTTTAATCAATGCAAGGTCAGTTTTTGGATCTCGACCTACAAGTTTTGCATCATACTCTTTATTATCATACATCTTAACACTAATGCTATCTGCACCTTCAATAACATGATTATTGGTGACAATATAGCCTTCAGGGCTTACAATAAATCCTGATCCCAAGCTGTTTTGCTCATACTGTTTTGGCTGCTGCTCTAAAAAAGGTGCCATAAACTGCCGGAACATATCGTCTCCAGTAAAAGGCTGACCAAAAAAGTGGTTAAAAACCCTTCCTCCACCTCTGATGTTCTTTGTGGTTCTTATATTAACAACAGCAGCTCTTGCCTCCTCTGCAATGTCACTAAAACTTGCTGGCACCATAGGAGGTGCAGATTTGGCAAATGTAATATCAGGTAAAGCGGTAAAATAGATGGCAGTCAACACTATTAGTGCCAAGTTAAAAAATTTAATTCCAAATCTATACTTATTCTCAACGCTAAATATTCTACTAACACTATTTTTTTGACAATCCGCTGAAGTCAAGTTTAATTTTTCCATACCAATAATCTCCAATCTCCTTAAAAATAAAATAGTTATAACTTTACCTCATCATAGATAAAGCTTACTCTCCAATAATTTTTACAAGAACACGTTTTTTTCTTCTTCCATCAAACTCACCATAAAATATACGCTCCCATGTTCCAAAATCAAGTTTTCCATCAGTAACTGCAACAACTACTTCTCGCCCCATAATCTGCCTTTTCATGTGGGCATCAGCATTATCTTCATATCCATTATGTCTATATTGAGAAACTGGTTCGTGTGGCGCAAGTTTTTCTAACCACACCTCATAGTCATGGTGCAGTCCAGTTTCATCATCATTAATAAAAACAGATGCTGTGATATGCATGGCATTACAAAGCAATAATCCATCTTTTATCCCACTCTCTTTAAGTATCTGCTCAACTTTTGGTGTAATGTTTACAAACGCACGTCTGGTCGGAACTTCAAGTACAATCTCTTTTCTGTAATGTTTCATAATAGTTGATCCTTATGGTTAATAAATTTGATCTATTATATCTCCCCCCTACCCTACTTTTTTAAAAGATAACTTTAAACATAGTATATTATGGTAATTCAATTACGCCTTGACAAGGTTTATAACATCATAATAGTTAAGAGCAAACTTTACAGATAACAATTGCATATAAAAAGCCCTAAAGGAATGTAAAGGAAAATGAATTTAAAAAAACTAAAGAAAGTAGATAGACTATGAAATACTACTTGTGGTTCTTACTCCAACTTAGTCTTATTTTAATATGTATCTTTTTTATACACTTTGGAGTTGTTATGCTATTAGGAGCATACTCACTTAAAGATCCATTTAACTTTATTATGACTTTTTTTGCAGCATCATTTATGATTCTTATAAGCATAGCTCTTGCTGCTGGTTTTATTATAAGAGTGTTTAGGGTGTACAAAAGCATAAAATCTTGAAATATATTAAAAGAAAATAATATTTATGACACTTTTATTTAGCTACAAATCTATATTCAAAACTTATGGGGAAGAGGCTCTATTTGAAGAACTCTCTATTAATATTAAAGAGGGCGAACGTTTAGGACTTATAGGTGGAAATGGTAGTGGCAAATCAACACTACTAAAATTGATTGCTGGAGAAGAGACTCCTGATGCTGGCGAGAAATATCTTAAGCAATTTACCCGTTTAACATATCTGCCGCAAGAAGACCTCCTTGATTTGGATAAAACCATTGAACAGACGCTCCTTGATGGTATATCAGCTAACTATAATCTTTCAGGTCAAGATATAGATGAGCAAGAAAAATATCAGCGGGTAAAGAGAATTATTGGAAAATGCTGTTTTGAAGATATTTATATTAATGAGCACACTAAATGCTTCCAGCTTTCTGGAGGGTGGCGAAAAAGGGTGGCAATTGCAAGGGCATTATCTCTTGAGCCAGATATTTTGTTACTTGATGAACCAACTAACCACCTTGATATCAAAGGGATTTTGTGGCTCGAAGAGATGCTTAAAAATGCCTCTTTTGCCTTTGTAATAGTTAGCCACGACCGCTGTTTTCTTGAAAATGTGTGCCAACGAATTGTCGAGCTTGGAAAGTGCTATCCTGAAGGATCTCTCAGCCTTAACAGCGGCTATATCAAATTTGCCGAATATAGAGAAAATTTTTTAGAGGCTCAATTTAAGCAAGAAGAGAGACTTTCAAACAAAATGAGAAGAGAGACAGAGTGGCTACATCAAGGTGCAAAAGCAAGGACAACAAAGGCAAAATATAGAATTGACCAGGCAGATAAGCTGCGTCTTGAACTTTCTATGCTAAAAAGTAGGAACCGCCAAACTAATAGAGTTGATATAGATTTTGATTCTACAGCTCGAAAAACAAAACAGCTTCTGACCTGCAAAGATATCAGCAAATCAATAAATGGAAGAAAACTATTTGAAAATGTTAATCTGAAACTTATGCCAAGTATCCGTTTAGGTCTTATGGGGGAAAATGGTAGTGGCAAGACCACATTTATGAATCTTCTTGAGAATAAAATAGCTCCTGATACTGGTATTATTCAGAGGGCGGAAAATCTTAAGATTGCGGTTTTTGATCAGAACAGATCAAGGCTCGATCCAGATATGACCCTTAAAGAAGCTCTAAGCCCAGCTGGTGAATCTGTTATATATAAAAATAGAAGTCTTCATGTTGTCTCATGGGCAAAAAAATTTCTGTTTACACCAAGTCAACTCTCTTTGCCCATAAGAAGGCTCTCCGGCGGAGAGAAAGCAAGGATTTTAATTGCTAATCTTATGCTCCAACCAGCCGACATTCTTCTTCTTGATGAGCCTACTAATGACCTTGATATTCCATCTCTTGAAGTTCTTGAAGAGAGCCTTATTGAGTTTTCTGGTGCAGTGGTATTGGTCTCCCACGATCGATTTCTTATGGATCGAGTTTGTAGCTCTATTCTATATTTTGATGGCAAAGGGGGTTCTGGTATCTTTGCTGACTACAGACAGTGCTTAAACAGACAAAATACTCAAATAAAAGAAGACAAAACAACAGATAAAAAAGAGAAGAGGGCTTCTGCCAAACCAGCAACAGAGAGAAAAACATCTCAGTTCTCCTATAAACATAAATATGAGTTAAGCCAAATAGAGGATAAAATTCTTAAAGCTGAATCAAAGCTTGAGTTAACTCAGGCTCAGATTCATGCTCCTGAAGTTATAACCAATCCTGAAGTATTAGCTCAAGCGTGTACTCTTTTGAAGCAAGCTCAAGAAGAGGTAGAGGCTCTTTATGCAAGGTGGGAATATTTAGAGAACCTTAAAAATATCTCTGAATAGATTTAAAGTTAAACTAAAAGTTAAACTAAAGATTTATCAGCAATAAACGATAAAAAGATATATAAATAATTTTGAACTAAAATATTTAACTATTAACCTTCTTACTGATAGTAAAAAACTACTTAAAAAAAGAAGCAATAGCAACTCTTATAGATAGCAACAAAAGGGAGGGGAAATCATGAAATTCAAAATAAAAGATGTGAGCGAAAAAATTGAAGTCCCCATGTCAACCATAAGGTATTGGGAAAAAGAGTTCTCAGAATTTATAAACCCTGAAAAGACAGCCGGAGGGCAGAGAAGATACTCAAGACAAGATGTAACCACCTTTTTTCAGATTAAAACACTTTTGCATGATAACAATAACAGTATTTCAGAAGCAAAGATACTATTAGGTCAAGGAAATAGCAATTTGGGAGAGTTAAAGTGGGAAGAGAAAAAAATTTTAATTACCGGAGGCACAGGATCGTTTGGACAGTTCTTTTGTCAATATCTCTTAAAGCACCATCAACCAAAAGCGATAAGGGTTTATAGTCGTGATGAATTAAAACAGTATGAGATGCGACAAAGTATAGACAACTCTACTATCAGGTATCTTATAGGAGATGTAAGAGATTTTCCTCGTCTTAGACGGGCAATGGAAGGGGTAGATATTGTGATTCATGCGGCAGCTCTTAAACAAGTTCCTGCTTGTGAATATAATCCATTTGAGGCTGTAAAGACCAATGTAATTGGTGCACAAAACGTTATTGATGCTGCTATTGATGTAGGTGTTAAAAAAGTGTTGGCTCTTAGCACCGATAAAGCTGCAAATCCTGTGAATCTTTATGGAGCAACCAAGCTCTGTGCCGAAAAGATATTTATAAGTGGAAACTCATATAGAGGTCAAAGATGTACTATCTTCAGTTGTGCCAGATACGGAAATGTTATTGGAAGCCGTGGAAGTGTTGTCCCTCTTTTTAAGAAACAGAAGCATACCGGTCACCTTACTGTCACTGACAGCAAAATGACCAGATTTTGGATAACTTTAGAGCAGGCATCTCAATTTGTTATTAATGCAATTAAATATATGCAAGGTGGTGAGATATTTATCCCAAAACTTCCGAGTATGAAAATTGATGATCTTGCTAAAGCTATAGCACCTGAGTGCCAAATTGACTATATTGGAATTAGACCCGGCGAAAAATTGCACGAAACACTGATCACCGAAGAAGAGGGGAAAAATGCGATCGAATTTCAAGATCAATATATAATATTGCCAACTAATAAATGGTGGACAGGGGCTGCTTACAAAGATGCAAAAGGGTTACCTGATAATTTTGTCTATAGGAGCGATACAAATAAGGAAGTATTATCTATAGATTGTTTACAAAATATAATCTCTAAGGAGTTGTAAAATATTATTGTTATCTTTGCTTTTCACTTGAAATAGAAAAACTAAAGCATTGCTTAAATCTATTATCGTCTCCCTTTTCTCTTTTTTTATCTATCTTCTCTTTTTTATGGAATTTTATAGAGGTATCATCCATTTCCATTGCTGAAAGCAAAAGTCTGTAGAACCAACTTTTATCTATCTTATAAAAGACCACCATTCCTATTAAAGCAGCAACGCTTTTATCTATATGGACACGAATATAATGTGTAGAATCGCCAATATCTACAATTCCATCTGTTATACCAACTGCATGTGAAGCAGAAACAAGAAAAGAGCATGGAGCACTATGGTTAATATCTTTTTTTAGCTCTTCTCTTTTATTAATCCAAAAAGTTTCTGGAGTCTCTCCTCCATTTGATGTTCGATAAAAAAGAGTATTGCTATCAAAAGATTCTGGTAAGAGGGTAATATGCCCTAATCTAAGAGATGCTGGTGGAATATTGTCCATATCAAACTTGTACTTAAACTCTACAAGAGAACGTTCAAGATAAACAGAGATATTTTTTTCAACACAGCCCAATGGCGTCTCTATTAAACATTGTACAGAGATGTAGGTATCATAAATATCAATTTTTGGATCAACATGGTTAAGATCAGTAACTTTAATTTCTCCAGGTGACTCAACTGTAAAATGACCTGTATAGTAATCAGCTCCCCAAGAGATATCATTATAATATCCATGAGGTAATGTTCCTACCAGTGGAGTTATATTAGATATCTTTTTAAACCAGAGTTTATCAATAGCAAGACCTCTTCTGCAATTGAGAGATATTTTTATAGTATTTGTCTCTATAGTCAAAAAATTACCTTCTCTTTTAATATCTAAATGTGGCTTAATATTACATATTTTCTCTATAGGTATTTTTTCGGATTCTGTACATAAATTATGGCGATCAAGCTCTTTTTCTATCTTTAGTTCAAAAGATTTAAGACGTTCTAAATATCTCTCCCAACGTCTTTTTGTAATATGTGTTCTAAAATCGCTTGACCACAAATAACAAAGCTCTCTCCACTCTCTTTTTAACAGATATTTGTTATTGTTACCTGCACAAAGCGAATTTAACTTTTTTACTATCTCTAACTTCTTTAAATTCTGATAAATACGAAAGCAAGCTGTGTTAATTTTTAAATCATCACGCCCAGACACTGCCCAACGAGTTATATTGTATTTACCCTGCTTTTTAACAGGAACAGGCTGTACTGCAGATTCTAAAGATAGTGGAATCATATCCCCAAATTCTGGAGATAATGCTAATATATCAGACGGAAGAATCAATTTTATATCTTTTGTGTTTTTTAGTATAACAAACATATTAAGAATACGTTTCCACTCATCTTCTTCAAGACTTGCCTCTGTGTGATATCGTCCGGGTCTAAAATTGAATATCTCAATGTCATTACCATAGAGTGGATATGCTCGAGATTGAAATCCTATATTTAGATTTGAGGTTTGGGCATCTGATGGATATTTTGGTATAGAAGAAGCCTTATTTGGTATATGAGATTTCACAAAATCTAAATAGTCATTAAGCTCCATTTCACCATGTGCATATCTTTGAAATTTTTGGAAAGCGATAGCATCATTCCATAAAACAGGAATTCGTGCGTCTGTCTCAATTTTATTACCATTAATATGAGATTGAAGAGCTGTCTTGCCACATACTACTCTATTTGTTACTGCAAGGTTAACTCTATACCTCCACTCCAATTCCCATTCTGGATGAGAATGATAAGGGTTATTCCACTCCATAATAATTGCTTTATAGCCAGCTTTTTTGTAATGACTAATTAGAGCAGACGAGTATGCTTGCTCGTTAACAAGGGCAATTTCAGGAGAAAAGCCAAGTAGTTTTTCATAAATTTCATTGCCCTCTTTTAAATTGTGATAATTGACCTCTGTTGGAACAAGAGGACCAATTATTTGGGCATATCCGCTTCCGATAAATTCACATACGCCTCTTTCAATCAACTCCTTTAGCTTAGCAATCCATGACGAGTCTATACTATTAATCGTTTCAAGGGTAAAGCCACTTGCTTCAATACCAATAGGTAAGTTAAGTTTTTCAGCAAGATTAAGCAAAGACCAATAGCATCTATTGATAACTTCGAGCCTCTGCTCCTCTTCGATTGAAGAGTATGCAATATTTAGATGAAAAAAAGAGTATAAATAGAGCATTTCAAAATTACCTTTACTTTATAAGATCGGCTCTGTTTTAATTCTAATAGATGCAACCGCAGCTTCAGCTCTTTCTATAGCCTCCTCTCTTGTATCGCAGCATGTTATAACTAAGCCTGCACGGGCAGGGTGGCTATCTGTTTTGGCTACAATATCACCTTTTTTCACCCTTATCTCACAAAAAGCAACTTCAGAGCGACTCATAACATCGTCAACACCTGAAATATCAACAACCCGTCCCGGCTCAGGGAAAAGATATCGCTGAGCAACTCCCCGTTTAAATTTTGCTTTTAATTCTAACGGGTCTATCTTTTTGCCAAGTGCCATACGAATTGCACAGCCAACAAAATCAACGCCTGTGTTAAGTGGAATTTCATGTGAGCAAAAATATCCACCACTTAGACGTGCAGCAAGCTCAATAATATATGGCTTACCTCCACTTACAACAATATCTCCCTTAACTACACCATTGACAATTCCCATGCTTGTAGCTGCCTGCTGAATTAACTCATACACTTCTTGTTGTTGAGCTTGAGGTAATACACTTGGAAGTTCCCCCCCATTTTCTATAATATGGGGAGAATATTTTTGAAGGAACTCATAATTTCTATCTGAAAAACCTACTGTATAAGCCATGCCGTCAATAACTATTGATTCTGTGCTAACCTGTGGTCCATCAAGAAACTGCTCAACCATCACTTTACCTTTTGTAGAATAACTTTTAGAGAGTTCAAAAAAATCATTCAAAAGACTATTCTCAGAACATTGAGAAATTGCAGCATATTTATCAGTTTTAATAGAAGTTACCTTATGAAAATTACAAATAGTTTTATCAGTTATTTGAATTACTCCTCTTGCCCCTCGACTATCAATAGGCTTTAAAACAAACAAAGGGAGAGATTTATTTTTCATAAATGCTCCCCCTTTGTCTGATGGACTTAATCTATCTGTTATTTTTATCTGTTCTAATATAACCTTCTTAAGATGTTCACAGCTCTCTACATTGCTAAACCAAGGTATAGGAACTTTATCTCGCCTAAATTTTATCTTCATCTTCAACTTATCAGTTGCAAGTAGGGCTGACTCTATTGAAATACCCGGAAGCCCAAGCTCTTTAGCAACTGATGCTACAGTTAGAGGAACATCTGATGCAATACAGATAACTCCGTCAATTTTTCTGACATTGCTGTTGTATAGTTTTGCTGCTGCCACAGTTTCTGCAACATTGTATGTACTTGCAATAAGTCTATCATCTGCGATGCTAAATCCGGGAGCTTTGGGGTTTATATCAGAAACAACAACAAAAAGCCCCATCTCTTTAGCTAACTTAATCCCCGGAACTGCTTCTATTCCGCCGCTTATTATTAAAAGAGTTTTATTCAAAAATATAAACCTCCATTTACATTAATAGTCTGCCCTGTAATATAGCTACTTGCATCTGAAGCTAAAAATAGAACAGCATCTGCAACCTCTTTAACAGTTCCAAATCTTTTAAGCAGTATATTTTCAGATGCTTTTTTTACAGCTTCAGATTGAATACCAGCAGTAGCCATATCTGTGTCAATAAGACCTGCTGCAATGGTATTGCACCTTATATTATCATTTGCTCCAAACCTTGCAATTACCTGTCCTAATGAGATAAGTCCTGCTTTACTTGCTGCATAATGGGCAGTTCTTGGTCCTCCATACTGCCCGCTGACAGAGCCAATATTAATAATAACCCCTCCCCTGCCCTGTTTCTTAAAAATTTCTATTATTTCTTGAGAGCATATAAAAGGTCCTTTAAGATTTACCGACATAATTTCGTCCCAATCAGCATCATTTATCATATCAAAGTCAGTCGGTTTATTGATACCAGCATTATTAACAAGTATATCTATTTTATTAAATTTTGATATTGCAAAAGATATTGCAGCGCGGACAGATTCACGATTTTCAACGCTCATTTGAACAGTTAATGCCCTATTTTTGCTTATACTTGATGGACTATCAGCATTGTTAATTAGTTGATTATTAATTGATAAATCAAAAGAGTTACTTGATGAGTTTAGAACACCAGATTCAATAATAGAAACAACTTCTTGAGCTTTTGCTTTCTCTTTTTGATAAGTCAATACAACAGATGCTTGAGCCTTTGCCATTGCAATAGATATAGATCTACCTATTCCTCTGCTTCCTCCAGTTATAAAAACAACCTTATCTTTTAAGTTGAACATGATTTTTATTATACTACCTTTATGATTTAATAAGATTTTGTTCGTTATGCCTATTTTCGTAATATTTTTTTGCTGCATCAGCTATATCTTGGGGCATTAAATGATATTTTGCTGCAAGTTCTAATGGATCGCCAGATTCTGCAAATTGATCTTTAATGCCAACTCTAAACACCGGGACAGGACAATTTTCCACAATAACTTCAGCCACAGCACCGCCGAGTCCACCCATAATATTATGATCTTCTGCCGTGATAACAGCACCTGTTTTTTCAGCAGATTCTATAATAAGCTCTTTATCAATCGGCTTAATTGTTGACATATTTACAACACGGCATGAAATTCCCTGATTTTCCATAATTTCTGCTGCGGCTATTGCTCTGTGAACCATAACTCCGACAGCTATAACTGTAATATCACTACCTTCTCTAACAATCCTGCCCTTCCCTATTTCAAATTTGAAGGAGTTGTCAAAAATATCTGGAATAGGGCTTCTTCCAGTTCTCAAATAGACAGGACCATCATAATCTAAAATAGCCTTCATAGCAGATTTAAGTTCTGTTGGATCTGCTGGAGAAATTACTGTAAAATTTGGGATTGCTCTAAAAATTGCCATATCTTCTATAGCCTGATGAGTTGGTCCATCAGGACCAACATCAAGTCCCAGATGACTTGCAACTATCTTTACATTAAATTTAGGATATGCAATAGAGTTTCTTGCCTGTTCAACCGCTCTCATAGAGGCAAAAACGCCATAACAGGTAACTATAGGAATAATGCCGGTAGTAGAAAGTCCTGCCGCTGCTGACATCATGTTTTGTTCAGCAATTGCACATTGAATAAATCTATCTGGAAAAGCATCTCTAAATACATTAGTACCAGTGCCTCCTGCAACATCAGCATCAAGCACTACAAAGTCATCTCTTATTTGGGCAAGCTCAATTAAACTTTCACCAAAAGCATCTCTCATTGTTTTCATACATAATCCTCCATAGGGCATTCCAAATAATTACCACTACACTCTTTAAATGCTTGTATCTTTTCTTCTCCAGAAGGACACAAACTCCCATGCCACTTGGGGTTATTTTCCATAAAAGAGATGCCTTTTCCTTTTATAGTATGAGCTAATATTACAGTCGGTTTTTCTTTTACGCATCTTGCAGTTTTAAAACTATTTTCAATTTCTTCAAAATTATGCCCGTCAATTTCTACAGCATTCCAGCCAAATGCTTTAAATTTATCCATCAAAGGCTCAAGAGCTGTAATATTGCTGTTTAAATCATCGCTTTGATATTTATTGTAATCAACTATAGCTGTTAAATTGTCGAGTTTTTGAAATGCTCCAAACATAAAGCCTTCCCAAATCTGCCCTTCATTTAATTCGCCATCGCCAAGCATAGTATATACACGGAAATCTTCTTTAATATGTTTATTTTCAATAACTTTTGAATCAGAATTATCTTTATTGGCGGAACTATATGGATTAGTTTGTGTATTGGTATTAGTATTAGGTTGAGGCTGTGCATTGTATTGTTTATTTTTTCCACGCTTTGCACCTAAAGCTGCTCCTAATGCAAAAGAGAAACCTTGTCCAAGCGAACCAGAATTAAACTCAACTCCAGGAGTTTTTAATCTGTCAGGATGCCCTTGAAGTATTGCATCAACATGACGAAGTTTTTCAAATTCTTTAACATCAAAAAAGCCTTTTTGAGCAAGAACCGCATAAAGAACTAAACAAGCATGACCTTTTGATAAAATAAACCTATCTCTATTTGGCAGCTTATAATTATCAACTGAAAAGTTCATCTCTTTATGAAAAAGATATGTGATTATTTCAACAGCAGATAGAGAGCCTCCAGGGTGACCAGAGCCTGCATAACAGTTCATAGTTATTATATGTTTTCTAAGCTCTTGGGCTGATTTTATTAACTCTTTATAACGTTCTTCATATTTTGATGATGAAGTTTTTGCCATTTGAAACTCCATTTTTTTATTATTAAATTCATAATCATTCTTATCTTAATTTGAAGATAATTACTTCTGATTCAAAACCATTCTTCTGATTACCAAATATTTTACTGTCAATATTAACTACTTCAAAAGGTTTAAAAAATTTTACATAATCATCTCGTGAAACAGGATTTAATACCCCAACATCTCCTGCTTTTTTAGCCACCTGTTTACCATCTTTCTGATTTCTAAGAAGAATATATTTTGTTACAAGTTTATTTATAAAATTTGCATAATTTTCAACAACATCTGGCTCCATCTCTTGAAATGAGAAGAAGTTAACAAATAAATCGAACTCACCTTTCAAGTTTGGTAGCTGCCACGGACAGAGAATTGCAGCACGATATTTTGAAGAAAGTTCATCAATACTTATATATTCCATATCTCTTGTTGTATTGTAATCAGCAATATTTTCTTTACCAAAAACATCTTGAAGATATCTTGTTGAGATATAAGAGAGAGGTGGAATATCAATATTAACGTAAAAGAATTTACTATCAACAGTGTTATCAGCAGGATAGCTGTAATTTAACAATAGATCGGAATTTACAGATAAAGCAGAACCGCTTTTTAAAAATATTTCACCAAGAGTTCCAAAACCACCCCCTATTTCAAGAACAGTTCTGATATTTGATGTATCAACATTTTTTTTTAAAAATACAAGACCTCGTAAATAGTTCAGCATGGAACGGCTGTAATATTTATTATCAAATATAAATTGCTGAGAAGGAGAACCAACTTGGCTTTCACTGATATGTGTGAGAATTGGGCTTTGATTTTCTATATCTGCTGCAAGAAAGATTTTATAATCACAAAGAGCTTCCATTTTACCAATTTCATCATCAGGATATGCAGGGACATATAGCTGCGATGCCTGTTGTTGCCTGCGAAAAGCAGATATCCCACAATCCCGTATCTCATTAATAAGATTTGGAAGAAATATTGACCAAAAATTGGTAGGCTTATAAATGGAAGATGCTTGTTCCATATCAGCCAGCATTATATCAAGCAGTTTGCTGTCTTCATATTTTATATTTTGATCTAAATCATCTTTAGTAATCATTGATTTTATAACCTTTATCTACTGCCACAAAAATATCCAATCATAAAGTTTTACTATTTTATCTTCTTTACATCCTTGACTAATAAGATTGCTAAATATCTCTTCTTGATAAGCATAAGATGAGATAATAATATATTTATAATCTTGAAATTGAATAGTATCAGGTGTCTTAACAATTAAATCTCTAATTTGTTGTACACGGGGGTTAGAATCAACTATTTCAAAGGAGTTAATGATGTTTACATTACTGCTATTTTTCCAACCATCAAATTCCTTTAAAATAGAAGCTGTATGAGTTCCAGCCCCATAAATAAGTACTTTCTCAGAATCTGTTAAAGTGTTAAAAATATATTTTAGATGTTTAAAAATCTTTTTTCTTCTGCGTTCCCACTGCAAAATAGCACTTTTTCCAATTATATAGCCTGTATTATCAAAAGAGAATAAAGCCTCTCCTATATTTTTCTGCTTTAAATCAGTTTCATTCTTTTTTACAGCAGCAACACGAAGCCCTGGCTGCTTCTCTCTTTGGGCTATATCTATTACCTCAAATCCCATCTGGTTAATCATATAAGGTAAATTTATCATATTATAATTTACAATATGATAATATCCTAAAGGCAGTGACAGACTATAATCAACACGCAATCCATCAGGCACTTCAATATAAAGAATACCGTTTGGTTTAAGTATTTTATACACAATAGTAAGAACGTCTCTTGGATTATCAAAATGTTCAAGACAGTGAGATATAACAGCTACATCATACAACGAGCTAAACATTTCTACTTTCCAAAGAAGAGGAGCAATACTCTCATCTAATATAGACTTAGAGATAACTTTGCAGTTTTCCATTGTTGAACATGGCTCTGATGCCCCGCTGCTTTCAACAAGTGTACCATTTAGAGATATATTATGTTGTTTGCAATATTCATTAAATAACCTAAAAAGAGAGCCATCAGAACTACCAACTTCAAGGTATGAAATTGGCGTGAGTAAATTTTGGCTATGTTCATAACTATCAACTTGATTATCGTTATCTATATGCTCCACATCTTCCTGATTCATATCTTCAATTTTCACAGCATTATGGAATTTAAGCGAAAGAAGTTCCCCCAACTCCTCAACTTGCAGCATCTTATTTTTGTAATTCCAAATATTTTCAGATAAAGGTGCAATAACACTGCTTTGAAAACCATGCTCTTTCTCAGGATCATATTTTTTTGTATAAAGCTCAGGATAAATATAGCGTTCTTTTGTATATACAGCACCACATCTTTTACATAAATCTACAGAATAAAATAATTTATGTTCATCAATTTGGAGAAAATCTGAAATTATAAATTGAGATTCGCTTGAAGATATTTCACATACAGGACAATTAGTTAGAGTTTTTATAGACAGTTTTTTTTCATTAAGAAATTGTTTATTATTTTTTTCTCCCATCTATATTAACTCCTTTTAATTATTAGATATTATTTTAGGACGATTATCAATTTTTCCGCTCCAATCCCAATCAACACAAGAACTGCAAACACAATCTTTATCAAATTTATTGATAATATGCTGCATTCTTAACTTCATCATCTTTTCACCTGTCCACGCTTCTTGAATCGTTATATCTGCAATATTGCCAAGCGATAATTCGCCATCCATATTTTGGCTGCATGGAACTATCTCTCCATTTGATAAAACAGCAATTCTAAGCCATAACTGCCTGCATGGGAGTCTCTTAGAAAACTCTCTGCCTAATATACCTTCTGAATTTACTGCCTGAGAACATCTGTTTAAAATTCTTAAGCTTCTTGAAAGTTTTGATCTGCCAAGATAGTCAAATTGCGGGCTTATGTGTATTGCATTAACTCTGCCTTCCCAATCTCTCTTAAATTGATCTATCTTTTCATCACTTTCAGTAGTTCTTACATAAGTTAGCGTTATCCAAGGTTTGCTGCTATTCTTAACCTCTCTGTAGTTCAATAAATATTCAATATTTGCTCTCACAGTGTCATAATGATCTGTCTGCCTTATATTTAAATAAGATTCTCTGTTTAACCCTTCAAAAGAGATAACTATAGACTCAACACCATAATTTACGATATTTTCTATTTCCTCTTTAGTAACTGTAGTAAAATTTGAAGTTACAGAAATATTATTAAATCCTTTATCTTTTGCATATTTCATGTAATCAAGAGTGTTTTTATTTAAAAAAGGTTCACCAAAAAAGAAAAAATGAAGAAACCATGCTTTTCCAACATCAACACATTCATCAATTGACTTTTTCATAAGCTCTGGTTGAATATACTTATGTTTACGCTTCATAGTCGGATATTGGCACATTACGCATTTTTGATTACATATATTTGTAGGTTCAATGTGAACAATAAGTGGAAACAGAGTCTGTAACTTAAGGTTATAGACAATCTGCATCTGTTTCAAAAATTCTTCGCGTGTTCTGGGAGTAAAATTTTTAAGATACTTAAAGTCGTCTGTGGTTAAAAAATCAGAGATTTGTTTTGAAAATATAGAATTATTATTCAATTTGTTTTCCTAATATAACCCTTGAGATTTTAAGCAGTAATTGATATTCCCCAAAAAAGTGGACAGTGTTAAAAGCAAACTTCTGTTTTAGTTGAGTACTCGACTTGAGCCGGAGTCCGGTAATT
>CAYRLG010000018.1:0-83771 GCA_964425195.1 uncultured Desulfobacterales bacterium | reverse complement strand
AAAAAATGGCTGGATAATATGTGCTTTGGTGTCTACTATTTTCGACAGAGATCAATATGCAGCAAAAAAGCATAATCGCCATTTTTATCAGGCGGGATACCGATACCGTCAAATCGTTTGAATATATCCTGACTTGGATTAAAGCCATTTGTCCAGTTTTTAAGGGAAAACGGAGGATTGGCTACAATAAAGTCAAAGGTTTTAAGATAACCATGCTCATCTTTGAAATGCGGGTCTGATAAAGTGCTTTGTCCTCTGTGGATTTCAGCAAGCTCTTGACCGTGCAAAATCATATTCATACGAGCCAAAGCAGCAGTGGTTACATCTTTTTCTTGTCCATAAATTGTGCCTCTGCCATCTGCTTCGTCAAATGCTTTTAACAAAAGAGAGCCAGAGCCGCAGGTTGGATCGTAAAATGAGGTTGAGCCAACATCTTCTTTAGCACTAATAACTTTTTGAATACCAAGAACTTTTGCAATTATTCGGCTGACTTCACTGGGAGTATAGAACTGACCTTTGCTTTTACCGCTTTCAGTCGCAAAGTTTCTCATTAGATATTCGTAGGCATCACCTAAAATATCATCATTTCCTATCCGATTCTTGCTGAAATCTAACGCAGGGGTTTCAAAAATGGCAATCAAGTTGGTAAGCCTGTCAACCATCTCTTTTCCTTTGCCGAGCTTGTCATCATCAGCGAAATCAGCAACATCAATAATACCAACAAGGTTGTTTGCCTTAGCCAGTTCGCCAATAATGATGTTGATTTGATTGCCAATATCCTTGTTGCCTTTTAGAGCCTGCATATCCTTGAAACCGCCACCTTCGGGGATTTCAAACATTGCATCAGGGTCTCCAGCGTATTTGTCGGAAACATATTTGATGAACAGCAAAACCAATACATAGTCTTTGTATTGGCTGGCATCCATGCCACCTCTTAACTCATCGCAGCTTGCCCAAAGTGAGCTGTATAATTCTGATTTTTTGATTGCCATTTTATATTTTGGTATCCTTAAACATTATTATTTTTACATGATTTGGAGGATGCTTTTACTTTCAAAGAGTCCAGCCGATAAATTTTTTATATCAGCCACTAAAATTAGAACTGTGTCAAGAAGAATCCAGTTCTATGGGGTTACCTGCTTTTTTATCTGCTTCTTTAAAATATTGTAGAACAACTCTACTATCCAAAAGATAATATAAAATAAGCTCTGTTTGCTAAAGATGTTTTGTATCCATTATAAATAATAATAAGCAGAGCTGTGTCCTATAACAAACTAAGCAACTGTGCCTTGTAGATTATATTAGAATCTGTAAAATTCCTTAAAGTATGATGAATGTGCACAATCATCAATTTTAAAAAAAGCAGATTACGTCTTAAGGATAAACTTTCGTAATCTTAACATTCACAATGTTGACAAACCTACAAAGGAAAACAACATCATGCAAAATTTTCTGTTTTATACACTCACGGTTTTAATATGGGGTTCAACGTGGATTGCAATAAAAATGCAGTTAGGAGTTGTTGATCCTGTTGTATCTGTTGCATACAGATTTACTTTAGCTTCACTGATTCTAATTGTCTGGTGTTTTGTAAGAAAAATGAAAATGAGATTTACTCTAAAAGAGCACCTTTTTATTGCTCTTCAAGGCTCTCTTTTGTTTGCTTTAAACTATTGGCTCTTTTATCTTTGCGAGCTCTATCTTACAAGTGGACTGGCTGCTGTTATTTTTTCAACCATAATAGTTATGAATATGGTAAATGGTGCGATTTTTCTTAAAAATCCGTTTGATTCAAAGGTTATTATGGGTGGATTACTTGGGCTTTGCGGAATATCTCTTGTCTTTAAACAAGAGCTTACGGGCTTACATCTTGGAGATTTATTTGATTTAAATAATGGATTTTCTTATGCAGATGGAACAAATATAGCTAACCAAACAGTAAAAGGTATTTTGATATGCTTTGTTGCTACAATTTTAGCCTCTTTGGGCAATATTGTATCTGCTCGTAACCAGAAACATGGACTGCCTATTATCCAGACAAATGCCTATGGCATGACTTATGGTGCAATACTTATGCTTATTATAGCACTGTTCACAGGTAAATCTTTTGACTTTGTAGCATCAACACCATATATAACAGCTCTTATTTATTTGTCGATATTTGGCTCAATAGTGGCTTTTGGCTGCTATCTCTCCTTAATAGGACGTATAGGTCCAGACAGAGCTGCATACTCTACTTTGCTCTTTCCTATTGTTGCTCTTATAATATCTACAGTATGGGAGAACTATCACTGGACAAATGAGGCAATTTTTGGGGTTATCTTTATTCTTAGTGGAAATCTTATGATGGTAAAGAAGCCCTCTTTTAAAGGTATAAATATAGTTGCTCTAATTGGGCAACTTTTAGCTCGTATTAAAAACAGATATAAAGTGTCAGAATGCTAAAAGAACATTTACCTGAAATAGTAAAAAGAACTCCATTGTATGAGAATATAGCTTCTCGTATTGTGGGGCTTGTAGCTGAAGGCACATTTTTGCCCGGAGACAAAGTGCCTTCAATACGTCAATTAAGCCATCAGTTTAAAGTAAGTATTAATACTGTAAAGATGGCTTATGGATTTCTCGAAGACAGGCGAGTAATTGAATCAAGACCTCAATCAGGTTATTACGTTGTCGCCCGCCTTCCTAAAATCCCAAAAGAGCCTCAACTTGATAAAGAGAGGTTAAAACCCTCTGAAGTAACCTCAAGTGATATTGTAATGCAGGTTATGGGTGATGTAATGAACCATAACCTTATTCAATTTGGGGCTGCTATACCTGACCCTGAGCTGATTCCTGTTGATAAACTTAACAGAATGCTCTCAACTGAAAATAGAAGATTTAAAGCAGAGAGCACGGGTTATGCAATGCCTCCCGGAAGTGTAAGGCTTAGGACACAGATTGCTCGACTGATGATGAGAGCGGGTTGTACTTTACGTCCTGATGAAATAATAATTACAAATGGTGCAACAGAGGCTGTATTTCTTGCCCTTAGAGCTTTGTGTAAACCAGGAGATACATTGATTATCGGCACTCCTATCTATTTTAATTTTTTGCAATTAATTCAAAGTCTTGGAATACGGGTTCTTGAGATACCAATGTCTCCAGTAGATGGGCTAAACCCTGACGCTGTAAGGATAGCAATCGAGCGACATAAAGTTCAGGCGTGCATGGTAATTTCAAACTTTAACAATCCATTGGGAAACTGTATGTCAGATGAATATAAACAGAGGCTTCTTGGGGTTCTTCAGAAATACAGCATTCCTTTAATTGAAGATGATATTAATGGAGATTTGTCGTTTTCATCTCAAAGACCCTCTGTTATAAAGTCTTTTGATACAAAAGGAGATAGCATACTCTGCTCATCTTTTTCAAAAACTTTAGCACCTGGATATAGACTTGGGTGGATTGCCCCTGGTCGCTATTTTGATGTTATTAAACGCCAAAAACTCGTTACCAATATAGCCTCTTCTACCCCTACACAGCTTGCAATTGCTGAGTTTTTTATAAGCGGTGGATATGAACACCATTTACGTTCAATAAGAAAGGTTTATGCAAAAAAGGTGGCTCAGATGGCTGATGCTATAGCTTACTACTTTCCTAAAGAGACACGAATTACACGTCCCGAAGGTGGATTTACACTCTGGATAGAACTGCCAGAAAAAGTTGATAGTCTGAGGCTTTATAATATGGCTCACAGTAAAGGGATATCCATTGCACCCGGGCAGATTTTTTCTACAACAGACCGTTTTTTTCACCATATCAGACTTAATGCTGCTGTATGGTCAGATAAAACGAGATGGGCAATTGAAGAGTTGGGAAAGATGGTAGTCAATATTATGTGATAAATTGTTGATACTCTATTGTTATTATAATAGGTTTCTGATAGATAGATGCCGGTGCGTAAAAGGGTGTTGATCTGGAACTTATTGCCACATTTAAGAGTTAGCTTAAATCTATGATAGATTGAGAAGATATTCACCACAATACGCAATATTTATAATAACAACAGGAGATTTTAATAGATGATTAGAACAAAAACTGCCATTGCACTGTTTGCGTCAGGAGTTATACTCTTTTCTGGTGCCCAATCTTTTGCAGGGGCAACAGGAGAAAAGCCAATGACAACAGAAAAAGAGAAGATAAGTTATGCATTAGGGCAGAACATCGGGCAAAATATCAAAAGAGATTTTGAAGTGGACGTTGATGCTCTTTGCAAAGGACTTAAGGATAGTCAAGAAGGAAAAAATGTGATGACAGAAGAGGAGATGCAAAAGACTATGTCATCATTCCAAAATCAGATGAGAGAAAAACAGATGGCACAGATGAAAAAAGCTGCTGAAACCAACAAAGCTGCTGGCGAGGCTTTCCTTAAAGAGAACAAAGCAAAAGAGGGAGTTGTTACGCTGCCAAGCGGATTACAGTATAAGATCATAACCAGCGGAAGTGGTCCAAAACCTACTGCAACTCAAAAGGTAAAATGTCACTATAAAGGTACCACTATTGATGGAAAAGAGTTTGACTCTTCGTATAAAAGAGGAGAGCCAGCGACATTTCAGGTCAATGGTGTAATAAAAGGTTGGTCAGAGGCTCTTCAACTCATGCCTGTTGGTTCAAAGTGGATGCTCTATATTCCATCTGATTTGGCATACGGAGATAGAGGTGCAGGTGGTGCAATTGAGCCGGGAGCCGCACTTATTTTTGAAGTAGAGCTTCTTGGAATAGAGTAGGTTTAATTGAGCTACTAAATTTAATGCTGACTATAGCTGATTTGGATTTATACAAAGAGTTAAGATGAACCAGAACCGTTATAGTCAGCTTCAGTAATGCTGAGGATAATAAAGTCGTTGTGGTGTTACTGATGTTTAAAACAATAGGACAGACACAGACAGTAACGGTGTGTAAAGTATATTAGCTAACATGCCAATTTTTAAATGGATTTCTAATCAGATTGGAGTTTAGATATCGAGGATCATCACTGACCTCTTCTCCTACCCAAAATGGTTTTTCAAACCTCTGCTCTTCTGTTTCAAGCTCAATTTCAGCTACAACAAGCCCTTGATTATCTCCTTCAAATCGGTCAATGGACCATTCAAACTCCATGAAAGTGCAATAGTATCTTGTTTTCTCTATCAAAGGTCTTTTGCACAGTAAAAGCATCTCAAGTGCATCTTTAACTGGAATCTCATATTCAAATTCGAGTCGAGATAGCGAATTATTTATAATAACGTTTTGCTCTCTCTCTCTTTGAAGTTTTTCTGTCTTACTTTTTACAGTAATAAAACCTCTTTCACCAGCAACCCTTATTCTAACTGTTAAATCAGAGCTATTTGTTAGATATCCCTGTTTTATCTCTATCCCTTTTGTATCAGAAGTGAGCCATAGGTCGTTTAATACTAAAAATTTTCGTTCTATTTCAATCCCCATTTTTATCACCCATTTTTCAATCAAATTTTTATTGAGGTTCTGACTTGAGTATCCCATTTTTTATCTATCTACAATTTTTTTGTGTCATCATATTTAATGTTCTGATATTGTCACTGAAGTTAGTAATGCCTTCAGTTAAATAATTGAGCAATATTACAGTATGAATCATAAGCAAGATATACTATATGCTCAAAGTTGAAGGGAATCTAAAAATTACTTTTTTAATTGAAAAGGAGAAAAACACCATGCAAAAAATGTTAAACCTTTCTGGAGTGCTCTTTATCACACTACTGTCTGTGATTGTTAGTCTCTGTCTTATTGTAAATGTATTTGCAAAAAACATTACAGTTGCCACAGATACCAATTTCCCTCCATTTGAATTTAAAGACCCACAGACTGGAAAGCATACAGGATTTGATGTGGAGCTTTGGGATGCTATTGCAAAGGAGATAGGCATTAGTTATGAGCTTCAACCTATGGACTTTAATGGGATTATCCCTGGATTGCAGTCTGGTCAGCTTGATGTAGGTATTGCAGGCATGACCATTAAACCTGAACGTGCTAAAGTAATTGACTTTTCAGAACCTTATTACAATGCAGGTCTTTTAATTCTTGTTAAAGCAGCAACGAAAGATATCAATAAAGTTGAAGACCTTGAAGGTAAGGTTGTTGCTACAAAACTTGGTACAACAAGTGAAGATTTTCTCAAAAAAAATGCAAAAGCCAAAGAGATAAAACTATATCCAAACAACGATGCTATGTTTATGGAGCTTATGATGGGAGGTGCTGATGCTGTAATGTTTGACTCTCCTGTAATATCAAACTATGTCCGTGAAACTGGAAAAGATAAGGTTATGGTTGTCGGTCCTATGTATATGGGGCAATCTTATGGTATTGGATTTCCAAAGGGAAGTGAGCTTGTAGGTAAAGTTAATACTGCACTTAAAGCAATTAAAGAGAAAGGTGTTTATAAAGAACTATATTTAAAATGGTTCAACACAGAGCCTAAGTAAAATAAGTAAAACAGGTCATGGGGTAGAATAGAGACTTTGTAGAGACTCACTAATGTGCGTCTCTACCTATGGACTTATATAGAAGATACAAAATATTTGTAGGTTAATCTGCCTACATAGAGGTAGTTGATAGCCCTACAAAACTACTTTAATGAACCTACATAAAAAATCAGATTTTGACCGATTGCATAAAAATCTCTACTCCACTAAATCCAGACAATAATTATTTCTAAGAAAATCATTCCATAACGATCTATTCTTAAAAAATTTAAGCCTTAAAGAATTTAAGAGATTCAACAAAAGAGTTTCAGAATAAAATACAAGAGGAGATGTCATGAAAACAGACATTGAAGTCTATAAGCCTGTCAACAATATAAGAGTTGTAACTGCAACATCGCTTTTTGACGGTCACGATGCGTCAATTAATATAATGCGTAGAATTTTACAGGATACCGGTGTCGAAGTTATTCACCTTGCACACAACAGATCTGTTCAAGAGTTTGTAGATGCTGCGGTTGCAGAAGATGTTCAAGGGGTTGCCATGTCAAGCTATCAAGGTGGGCACATGGAGGCTTTCAAGTACATGGTCGATCTTCTCAGAGAAAAAGGGGCATCCCATGTGAAAATATTTGGAGGTGGGGGGGGCGTTATAGTCTCTGATGAGATCAAGGAGCTTGAAAAGTACGGAGTAACAAAGATATACTCTCCTGAAGATGGCAGTAAGATGGGCTTACAGGGTATGATAAATCACATGGTTGAAAATATGGATTTCTCTACACTGCAATATCATGATCTCGATCCTAACAATCTCAATTGTAAGAATACAAAGTGCATTTCAGGGTTTATAACTGCTGTGCAGGAGGCTAAGGCTGGAACAAAGGCAGATAGGGCTGATAACTCAGAAGAGAGTTCAAAACATAGAGCTTTAAATAGGCAGAAACTTGAAGAGCTTATCTCTGTTATAAATCCCCTTGCAAATAGAAATAATCCACCAGTAATAGGTATTACTGGTACTGGTGGTGCTGGCAAATCCTCTCTTACTGACGAACTTATCATTCGTTTTTTAAATGATATGGAAGATATCACTATTGCAATTGTAAGTTGCGATCCATCAAGGCGAAAAACAGGAGGTGCACTACTTGGCGATAGAATTCGCATGAATGCTATTGCATCCCCTAATATTTATATGAGAAGCCTTGCAACAAGAGAGTCTGGAAGTGAAGTTTCAGAGTCACTGCCAGAGGCAATTCAAGTTCTAAAGGCTGCTGGATTTGATCTTATTATTGCAGAGACTGCTGGAATTGGTCAGGGAGATTCCAATATTGTCAATATGGCTGATATCTCAATGTACGTTATGACAAGCGACTTTGGTGCTCCATCTCAGTTAGAAAAGATAGATATGCTTGATTACGCTGATATCGTTGCAATTAATAAATTTGAGAAAAAAGGGAGTGACGATGCGTTAAGAGATGTCAGAAAACAGGTTCAAAGAAATAGAAAGGCGTGGAGTATAGATCCAGCTGATATGCCTGTTTATGGAACTATTGCATCAAAGTTCAATGATGACGGAGTTACAGCTCTCTATCATGGAATTGTTGAAACTATTAAGGAAAAGTGTGCAGATAAGTTGAGTAAACAGACAATGTTAAAGCTTGCTCCTAAAACTCCAAAGCCTGCTCAGAAATTCTCATCTTCAAAGACAATTATTATTCCAACCGAGAGAACTCGTTATCTTTCCGAAATTTCTGAAACAGTCAGAAAGTACCATCGTACAACATCAGAGCAGTCAACTTATGTAAGGAAATTGTGGCATCTTGAAGAGACAATTAAGATGCTTTCAGGAGAGGGGATAAAAACCACACAATCAGCAGATATATGTGCAAAAGAGATAACACCTCAGACTCTTGAAGCTCTTAAAAAAGAGATTGAGTCAGTCTCATCAAAAATATTACCAGAAACAAAGACAATTGTAGAGAGCTGGAGTTCTATAAAAGAGGCATACTCAGGTGATGAGTATGTTTATAGTGTCAGAGGTCGTGAAATTAGAGTTCCCCTATACACACAATCCCTATCGCACACTAAAATTCCCAAAATATCTCTTCCTAAGTTTAACGATCCTGGTGATATCTATACATGGATGAGAAAAGAGAACCTCCCCGGACTATTTCCTTATACTGCTGGTGTATTTCCAATGAAGAGAACTGGAGAAGACCCAACCCGTATGTTTGCAGGAGAGGGCGGACCAGTAAGAACAAATAAAAGATTTAAACTCCTTTCAAGTAACTATGAAGCAAAAAGGCTATCTACAGCATTTGACTCTGTAACGCTTTATGGATGGGATCCTGCCGAGCGTCCTGATATTTATGGGAAGATCGGAACCTCAGGTGTAAGTATCTGTACACTTGACGATGTAAAACAGCTCTATGATGGATTTGATCTATGCTCTCCAACAACATCTGTCTCTATGACAATCAATGGTCCTGCTCCAATGATGCTTGCAATGTTTCTTAATACTGCAATAGATCAGCAGATTGAGAAATTTAAAACAGATAAAGGAAGAGTTCCATCAGATGATGAGGCTGAAGCAATAAAGGCAATGGTTCTATCCAATGTTAGAGGGACAGTTCAGGCTGATATTTTAAAAGAGGATCAGGGGCAAAATACCTGTATATTCTCAATTGATTTTGCCCTTAAAATGATGGGTGATATTCAAGATTACTTTATTAGGCACAATGTTAGGAACTTCTATTCAGTATCAATTTCTGGTTATCACATTGCAGAGGCTGGTGCTAATCCTATTACTCAGCTTGCCCTTACCTTATCAAACGGTTTTACTTATGTAGAATATTATCTTTCTCGCGGTATGGATATAAACTACTTTGCTCCAAATCTATCATACTTTTTCTCTAATGGGATGGATCCAGAATATACAGTCATAGGACGTGTAGCAAGACGAATCTGGTCAATTGCGATGAAAGAGAAGTATCAAGCCTCAGAGGCATCTTGTAAACTTAAATACCATATTCAGACATCAGGACGCTCTCTTCATAGTCAAGAGATTCAGTTCAATGATATCAGAACAACCCTTCAGGCTCTCTGTGCTATTTACGATAACTGTAACAGTCTTCACACCAACGCTTTTGATGAAGCAATTACAACTCCAAGTACAGAGTCTGTAAGAAGGGCACTTGCAATTCAGCTTATTATCAACCGTGAGTGGGGGCTTGTCAAAAATGAGAATATGAATCAAGGCAGCTTTATAGTTGAAGAACTTACTGATCTTGTTGAAGAGGCAGTGTTAATGGAGTTCGATAGAATAACAGAGCGTGGCGGTGTAATGGGTGCAATGGAGACTGGTTATCAAAGAGGTAAAATCCAAGAAGAGTCTATGTATTATGAGCACCTTAAACACTCTGGAGAACTCCCAATTATTGGAGTTAATACTTTTAGAGATGAAACAGCTGACTACGATGCTATGACCTCTTATTTAGAGCTTGCAAGAGCATCTGATGATGAAAAAGATGATCAGCTCGTAAGGCTTCAAACATTTCACGAAAAACACAAAGATGAGTCAGCAGAAGCTATTGCTAAACTTAAAGCAGCAGCTCTTGGAGGTAAAAATATTTTTGAAGAGCTGATGAAGACTGTAAAATCATGTAGTCTTGGTCAAATTACCAATGCCCTCTATGATGCTGGTGGAAAATATAGAAGAAACATGTAGTTTTTTTTCAATGGCTCTTTTTCCCTTCTCTTCCCCCTCGTTAAAATAAAGAGGGGGATTATATAATACAAATAACAATAAAAAAATTGCTGGTTGATGGGTAATGGCAAAGAAAAAGAAAATAATGCTGGTTGAAGACCACCCAATTTTTAGGTTAGGGCTTGCAGAGCTTATCAATCAGGAAGATGATCTTATTGCCTGTGGCACCTCAACTGATGTCAATCAGGCGATAAAAGAGATTGAAATCCTTAATCCGAATCTAATTATTGTTGATATAAGCCTTAAAAATTCAGATGGAATTGATCTTGTGCACCATGTTAAAAAGAATAAAGAAGATATTCCTATTCTTGTATTATCAATGCACGACGAATATCTTTATGCTCAAAGAGCACTTCATGCTGGAGCAAAAGGATATATTATGAAACAAGAGGCTATGGAATCGGTTGTTACAGCTATTCAGCATGTTCTTTCTGGAAAAGTCTATCTAAACGAAAACCTTAAAGAGCATATTCTCTCTAATATATCTGATAATTTTAAGGCAAAAGATAAATCTCCTATGGAGAGGCTTACAGATAGAGAACTGCAAGTCTTCAAGATGATAGGTAGAGGGTTTACATCAAAAGAGATCGCCATAAAGCTCTTTCTAAGTATTAAGACCATTGGCACATACAGAGAGAGAATAAAAGAGAAGTTAGGCTTAAAAAATGCCAGTGAACTTGTTCGATGCGCAGTACATTTTGAAAAAACAGGTCACATAGAATCTGTTGATAATTGAAGATTTAGTCTTCAATATAATACTATATATGCTCATAAGTTGTTGTTTTAGTTATATACTGTAGAAGAGACAAAACAGAGTTCTCTTTTTAATGATAAAACCATAGATATCCAAAAATTTAGTTTATGACCATTTAGTCATAGATTATTTTACAATAATAAGTAGATAGTTTTTTTCTAATAAACAGAACAAAAGGTGTTTTACAACAACCAAGTAACAATCATGATTAACAACAAAGGAGAGTAATATGAGTCAAACTCACAACATGACAGATTATGATGCAACCTACAAAGAGTTTAAGTTGGAAGTACCTGAATATTTTAATTTTTCAGGTGATGTGATTGATAAATGGGCACAAGACCCCAATAAACTTGCTATGTTGTGGGTCGATGACGCTGGCAATGAGGTAAAGAAAACCTTTGCTGATATTAGCATTGCTTCAAAAAAACTTGCCAATGTTTTAAAGGCAAATGGGGTTAAACAAGGAGATGTTATTCTTGTAATCCTGCCAAGAAATATAGAGTGGTGGGAAACCTTTACAGCATGTATCCGCATGGGTGCTCTCAATTCTCCTGGCACAACACAGTTGACATCCAAAGACCTTGAGTTCAGAGCTAATAAAGCAGAAGCCGTATGCATTATTACTAACAATGAGATTGCTGCAAGGTTTGACAAAGTAGCAGCCAACTGCCCAAATGTTAAAACCAAGATCGTTATAACAGAACCACGAGATGGATGGCTATTTTATACTGATGAAGTTGCTAAAGCATCTGAGCTGTTTGAAACTGCAAAGACGAAAAGTGAGGACTCTTGTATTGTCTATTTTACATCTGGAACTACTGGTTTTCCAAAGATGGCACTTCACACACACGCATCGTATCCAATTGGTCATCAAATTACAGGAAAATTTTGGTTAGACCTACAACCACAGGATATGCACTGGAACATAAGCGATACAGGTTGGGCAAAAGCAGCATGGAGTAGCTATTTTGGACCTTGGAACTGCGGTGCTGCACAGTTTATCCACCATACTGACCGTTTTGACCCTAAAAAGACTCTTGAGCTTCTTGCCAAATATCCTGTTACAACAATGTGCGGTGCTCCAACCATTTACAGAATGTTAGTTCTTCAAGACCTTTCACAGTATAAATTCCCGACACTTCGTCACTGTGTAGGTGCTGGTGAACCTCTCAATCCTGAAATAATAGAAGTTTGGAAAAAAGCTACAGGATGTACAATTCGAGATGGATATGGTCAGACTGAAACAGTTCTGTTATGTGGAAGTTTTCCATGTATAGAGCCAAGATTTGGCTCAATGGGAAGACCCTCCCCAAGTATTGATCTAAAAGTTATTGACGAAAATGGAAATGTTCTACCACCTGATACTGAAGGCGATATTGCGATTCGTGTTAAACCAAATCGCCCTGTGGGTCTATTTAAAGAGTATTGGAAAGAGCCAGAGAGAACCGCCTCTGTTTATCGTGGCGATTGGTATTTAACTGGTGACCGTGCTTATGTGGATAAAGATGGATATTTTTGGTTTGTAGGACGTGCTGATGATGTTATCCTCACATCTGGCTATAGAATTGGTCCATTTGAGGTTGAAAGTGCACTTATCGAACATCCTGCAGTTGCAGAATCTGCAGTTGTATCAAGCCCTGATGAGACTCGCGGTGAGGTTGTAAAGGCATTTGTTATCCTTGCTCCGGGTTACACAGCAAGCGATGAACTTGCAAAAGAGATTCAAGAACATGTCAAAAAAGTTACAGCTCCATACAAATATCCAAGAAAAATTGATTTTGTTACTTCACTTCCTAAGACTGTCAGCGGCAAAATTCGCCGTATAGAGTTACGACAGGCTGAATGGGGTAAAAAATAGTACTCTTTAATAGAATTTTTTAACAACAAATCTTGTTAAAATCTAACAAACTTTTATGCACTTTAATTTAAGGAGAGAGACAATGTTTAAAGGAATGCCAAAGATATTCTGGGTTGGAATGGGGATTCTTTATGGATGGAGTTTTCTATTCATGATTCTTGAAATGCACATACCGGGTTTACCTCTGATGAAATTTATGGGAATTCCAGCATGTTATACTTATAACTGCCTTATAGGTCTCTGGTTGATCAATATAGTTGTAGCCTACCTCTTTTTTGTCTTTGAAGAGAAGAGGGAGAAAAAGTTAGAGGCAAAGAAAAAAGCAAGAGAAAGTTTGGCTTCAGACGATCTTTCTGATGATGTTCGTGCTGGTTTTAACAAATTATTGGATATAATTTAAGGAGGTTTCTGATGGACGTCAATCCTATTGTAATAATTGGGTCTCTACTCTATTTTGTAGTAATATTCTATATTGGCTGGCATTCACGTAAAGCGTCAATGGATGCGTCTGATTTTTACGTTGCTGGAAGAAAAGTTGGTCCTATTATCAACGGTTCAGCTTTAGCAGCAACATATTTTAGTCCTGCAAGTTTTCTTGGACTACCCGCATTTATTTTTATTCTTGGCTATCCGTTCTGGTGGGCACTTGTTGGAATCATTGGTGGAATGCCTATTGCCACTTTGTTAACAGCAGCTCCTTTGCGTAAATATGCTCCAACATCTTTCACAGACTACTATGCTGATCGTTACGATACCAAGTGGATGAGATTAATTGCAGCATTTCCAACGCTTATTGGAGGATTAGCTTACGTTATTCTCTCAATAGTTGGTTCAGCTCTCTTTTTACTTGCAATTTTGAAGGTACCTTTCTGGATCGCTGTTATTTTGAGTTCAATCATAATATTTGCATATATATATTATGGCGGTATGGTAGCAACGACCTTCTCAACAGCCTTTCAGGGATTTGCAATGACAGTTGCCTCCATAATTGCAGCTATATATGTAGTTGGTCATTATGGTGGTTTTAACGCTCTTACAGATGCTGTTATTGCAAACAGTGCCACATTTTTTAATATGCCCTATGTTTCTGAAAAAGCATCTCATCCTATAATGGCTTCTTGGACAGGAGTTGTTGGCTTCTTTTTTGTATGGCATTTTGGTTTCTCTGCTATGCCTTACACTGTTGTACGTTTTTTCACAACCCAAGACATCAAGTCTGCACGTAGAAGCGTATATTGGGCGGTAATAATTGGCGGTGCCATGTATGTTGGATTGATTATCATAGGAACAGGAGCAAGGGTTCTTATCGAGACTCTTCATCCTCTTATGAAAGCAGAAGGTATAGCCAGTGCAATGGATATTATGAAGCACATGAAAACAGCTTATGGAGTTGCTGGAGCATCTGTAACTGACTATTCAATGATTGCAGCAATGGAAGCATTGAGCAGTCCATTCCTTCTCTCTGTTATTGCTGCTGGTGGTCTTGCAATTGCTATGGCAACAGCAGCGGGTTGGACAATGGTTCTAAATGTAATGTTAGGAAGAGATCTTCTCGGAAAGGTTTTTGGAAGCAAATGGCCAGAAGAGAAACCAGTTCAGGCAACTCGTGTAATGACAATTATAGTAATGTTGCTCTCAATGCTATTGTCATTTAATCCTCCTGCCCTTGTTCTTGATATATCTGGAGCTGCTTTTATTGTAATTCTATGCTCTGTAGGACCACCGCTAATTTTGGGAATATGGTGGACTCGTGCTACAACTGCGGCAGCGGCTATAAACATCATTGTGATGACTATAGTCTCTTGCGGTACATGGATGTATGCCAATAAAGCACTTGGATCATATCACTGGTTCTTCTTAAGTGATCCTGCCAACAAAATCAGTACCCCTCATCAGTTCTACTGGGTGTTTGTAGGTTTTGTATTCTTTATTCTTGTTAGTCTTGTTACAAAACCATGCAGTGATGATGTAATAAAGAAATACTCCTTAGATATTAGACCAGAAGAGTAATCTTCTAAATAAAAACAACCCTAACCTATAGTATCTTTTATTCTACCTTATATTGAATGAATCTATAGGTAGGGTTGATATTTAGAAGAAAACAGAAAAACATAGACAATAAATATAACAAAAAACTTATCTTAAACAGAATTATGAAAAATATGAGCTCAAAAGAAGATTTTGAAAAACGACTTATCTATTGGGAGAAGAGTAGGCGAAAATGGTATCACCTATATTTGTTTGTAGGAGTAGGTATCAATTTTCTAATATATTTTACAAAACCTTGGGGCTTTGACCCTGGAAATAGCATACTGTGGGGTTCTCTCTTTGGTCTTGCGATTCCTTTGTCAACTATGTTTCTTCTATCTTATATTCATCAAAAACTTTTAGGACTATAAAACCAGTTGTTAGGGAATTTAAGGCTATAAACAATGTTATTAAACAAGACGGCTCTTTTCTTTTCATCCCTTTTTTGTTTACTCTCAATTTCTCTTATATCATCTCCATGTAGTGGAGATATCCTTTATACACATGAGATTGATAGTGAAGAGTATATGTCAGGCACATATCAGGCTCTAATTGATACAGGATATTCAGGAGAAGCTATGTATGTTGACAAAAATATCCGCTATACAGGAACATGGATGAAACGTTTTTTCGGTAAAGTGAGGGAGCAGAGAGATACAACTCATTTTCTTTTAGATAAAAACCAGATTCGCGAAATAGATTGGAATAAAGCTGAGGTCGTTGTTTTTCCTATTAAAGACCTACAAAATATTAGATGGTTTAAGGATAAACAGCAGTTTAGTGAATCTGCGGATGATATTATCAAAGCAAGATATCAGGTGATGCCACCAGATATAAAGATAACGATATCGCCTGAAAAAGAGGAGATCAAAGGCTATCAGTGTACCCATTTAACGGCACATTTAAAACTTGAGACAAAAGATATAAAGAAAAACTCCTCAAGTATTACAAATATAAAGCAGCAATTATGGGTATCAGATGCTGTTCCAGGATTTGGAGAATATGACTCTTTTCACAAAAAACTTTCTGAAAAACTTGGTATTGAAGCAGAACGTATGGGGATTTTAAACTTTCTATTTCGATATTGGGATGGACCTATTGATGCGATTGTACAACAAATAAAAGATGTCAAGGGATTTCCTGTAAAGAGCATTGTAAGTGTAGAGGCTATATATATAACCAACACAGATTCAAATTCTGGTAAAAAAGTTTCAAAAAATATTAAAAATGAGACTATGGTTCTTAAAGATGCCCAAATTATGACCCGTCTTGATATGTCGCGATTTAAGGAGAATATCCCAATGAGAATCGTAACAGTAGAGTGAGCCTCCATTAAGCTCAAATATTTAGTTTACCCCAAAAAATATAACCCCCTCCTAAGTAAGTAACAAGATCCAAATCAATCAACAATTAGCCAAGGAGAAAAATAAATGCAGTTACCAAAATATGAAGTAGGAAAAACAACTATAGGTCAGTTAGTTGATATCGTTGCACAAGAGTTTGGCGACAATAAAGCACTGGAATATCAGAAACTTGGAATAAGTTATAACTATCGTGAATTCAGAGATATCTGTAAAAAAGTGGCAAAAGGGTTGATGGCATTAGGAATAAAGCGAGGCGAAAATATAGCGATTTGGGCAAACAATGTTCCAGAATGGGTTTTGATGCAGTATGGAAGCCCTAAGATGGGAGCTGTTCTTGTGACAGTAAACACAAATTACCGCAGCTTTGAGCTGGAATATCTTATGAAACAGTCTGATAGTACAACTATTCTTATGATAGGAGGAGTTAGAACTCCTAACGAATATCTTGAGGTAATCAATGAGGTTTGCCCTGAACTTGCAAATTCAGAACCAGGTAAACTTAATAGCGAAAAACTCCCAATGCTTAAAAATGTAATATACATGGGTGATGGAAGACCTGCCGGAATGTTTAACTGGAACGATCTTATAGAGATGGGAAAATCGATCTCTGATGAGGAGTTAATGGAGAGACAAAATAGCCTCGAGCCTCATGATGTTATAAATATGCAATATACATCTGGAACAACTGGATTCCCTAAAGGTGTAATGCTTACTCATACCAACCTTATTGGAAATGCCAAAAGTCTTGGCGAGTGTATGCAGCTATCTTCTGTTGATACCATGTGTATTCCAGTCCCATTTTTTCACTGTTTTGGATGCGTTCTTGGAACTTTAACATGTGTAGTTTCAGCAGCAGCAATGGCTCCGGTTGTTGCTTTTAAGCCAGAAGATGTTCTTGAAACTGTAGAAGCATCTAAATGTACAGCGCTTCACGGTGTTCCAACAATGTTTATTGCTGAACTTGAAGAGATGAAGAGAAAAAGCTACGACACTTCACACCTTCGTACAGGTATTATGGCTGGTTCACCATGTCCAATTGAGGTAATGAAACAGGTTGTTGGAGTCATGGGTGCAACTGAAATGTGTATAACTTATGGTCAGACTGAGGCATCTCCTGGTATTACCATGACACGCACAACAGACTCCCTTGAAAGAAGGGTAAGCACAGTTGGTAGAGCACTTCCAAATGTAGAGGTTAAAATTGTCGATCCTGTTACTAACGAAGAGGTCGAACGTGGTGTACAAGGAGAGCTTTGTACCAGAGGCTACCACGTAATGAAAGGTTATTACAAAAATCCAGAAGGGACAAAAAAGGCAATTGACTCTGATAATTGGTTACATACAGGAGACCTGGCAGTAATGGATGAAGATGGTTACTGCAAAATTACTGGACGTATTAAGGATATGATCATCAGAGGCGGTGAAAACATCTATCCAAGAGAGATAGAGGAGTTCCTATACACCAATACAAAAATTAAAGATGTTCAGGTTGTTGGTGTTCCAAGTATCAAATATGGAGAGGAGGTTGCAGCATTTATTCAGCTAAAAGATGGCGAAAAATCTGATACTGAAGATATGAAAGAGTTCTGTAAAAATAAAATCGCTTTTCACAAGATTCCTGCTTTTTTCTTCTTTGTTAATGAATATCCTACAACTGCAAGCGGAAAAATTCAAAAATATAAGCTACGCCAAAAAGCAACTGCTGATTTAGGACGTGAAGCTGACGCAAAAGTTCAAACTGCCTGATTATAGAGATAGGCTAATTAATCTTGTTTTAAAATTTAGAATATCTAACTTTTTTATATAGTAATTTTTTACATTAATAGATTTCATTGTTATGAAAATTATAGAGACGCGAGTCTATGCGTCTCTATAATTTTTTCTCTTTAGTTAGTTATTTATAATGCCATTTTTTATATAGGAGAGTGTCAAATGTCTCATAAAAACGTCTATTTCGATATTCTTACCCCAGTAAATTTTATAAGTCGTGCCGCTGCTGTATTTGATGATAAAGCAGCAATTATATACGGCGATAAACGTTATAGCTACACAGAATTTTATAATCGTGTAAATCGTCTTGCTAATGCTTTGAAAAAAATAGGGATTGGTAAAGGTGATAAAGTAGCTTTTATCTGCCCTAATATACCACCGATGCTTGAAGCTCACTATGCTATTCCAATGATTGGGGCGGCATTAGTTAGCATCAATATTCGTCTATCATCTGGAGAAATAGCCTACATTCTTGATCACTCTGATTCTAAAGCCGTTTTTGTAGATAACGAGTTTGCATCTACAGTTACCCCTATTCTCTCTGAAATTCCAAAAGTAAAAACATTTGTTAATATATGTGATGTTAGCAATGATAAGCCTTTAAACGGTATGGAGTATGAAGAGTTTTTGGCAACTGGTTCTGAAGAACCTATAAAACCTGATATTGATGACGAGTATCAGGTCATTACAATTAACTACACAAGTGGAACTACTGGAAGACCTAAAGGAGTTATGTACCATCATAGAGGAGCTTACCTAAATGCCTTAGGTGAGCTTCTTGAGTTTGGTGTCAATTCACGCTCTTTATACCTTTGGACTCTCCCTATGTTTCACTGCAATGGTTGGTGCTTTACATGGGGTATCACTGCTATAGGTGCTACTCATGTCTGTTTGAGAAAAGTTGTTCCAGAAGAGATATACCGTATTATTGAGAAAGATGGTGTAACGCACCTGTGTGCAGCCCCAACAATACTTATTGGAATGTCATCTTATGCTACTGCCAACAATGTAAAGTTAAAAAGGCGTCTTGAAATTATGACTGCTGGTGCCCCACCTGCACCAACTATAATACAAAATATGGAGAATATAGGGGCAAATATTACTCAAACTTATGGATTGACAGAAGTTTTTGGTCCTCACAGTGTCTGTCAATGGCAGGCAAAATGGGATAATCTGCCGCTTGAAGAGCAGGCAAAACTTAAAGCACGTCAAGGTGTACCATATATTGTTGCTATGCACATGGATGTGGTGGATTCTGAAACCATGGAATCTGTACCAAGAAACGGTGAAGTGATCGGTGAAATTGTAATGCGTGGTAATAATGTAATGCTTGGATACTATAAAGACACTGAAGCTACTGATGCTGCATTTAGAGGAGGTTGGTTTCATAGCGGAGATTTAGCTGTAATGCACCCTAATAACTACGCTCAGATAATGGATCGTCAGAAAGACATCATCATTAGTGGAGGAGAGAATATCTCAACAGTGGAGGTTGAAAACACTATCTATCGTCATCCTGATGTATTGGAGGTTGCAGTTGTATCTATTCCTGATGATAAATGGGGAGAGGTGCCAAAAGCATTTGTAGTACCTAAACCGGGAACAAACCCTACTTCTGAAGATATAATCAATTTTTGTAAAGATAATTTAGCTCGCTTTAAAGCACCTAAGGTTGTTGAGTTTGGAGAGCTGCCTAAAACTGCAACTGGTAAAATCCAAAAATTTAAATTAAGAGATAAAGAGTGGGCAGGACGAAAAAAGAAGGTTAATTAAAGTATCTATTTGGAGGGAAGATTTTATGAAAAAGTTGCAAAGGATTAGGAAACTAACAATAGCCATTGTATTTATTATGGTATTATTTACCTTATCTATTAATTCTAATGTATTAGCAAGTAACTGCATTACGATTGATAATAATTTGACACTATCTGTCCCATGTGCAAAGTACGAAGAACTTTTATTTAGTTTTTCGCTGGTAAAATATGAGAAGCCTAACTCAGATAATAACTCTGAATTACTATGGAAACTTGACTCTTTTTTAGTTTTTGACTCTAAACAAACATCACAAGATGGAATATGTAGTACTCCCCTTTCTGTCCCATCTGATCTTGCTTTAACAGTAGAGTGTGGAAATTACTATGGTACACACATCAAATTTAAGCTGTTACCTTATTATGATGAATCTGAAGGAGATTATAGTTCTGAACTTTTGTGGAAGCTTGATATAAATTCCTTAGAATCGTTTAACACACCTGTTACAACATCAAGAGATGATAAAGGGGTATGGTTTATCTCGGGAGATGAGACAGCAGATATTTATACTGTATTTGAGGCAATGGGCTACTCTGTAGCAACAGATCGTTTATGGCAGGCAGAGAAATATAGAAGAGTTGGTAGAGGAAGGCTTGCTGAAATTTTTGGTAGAAGCCAGCTTGCAAGCGATATTAAGGTTCGCACTGTTGGATATTCAGATGAGGAGTATCAGCAAGGTTTTAATGCTCTTGATCCCGAATCAAAATCTGCAATCAATGGATATGTAGCTGGGTTTAACAGAAGAATTGCAGAGGTTAAAAAAGATCGCACTAAATTACCATTTGAATTTCATGCAATGAGCCAGCAGCTTGGTATAGATTTTGTACCAGAAGATTGGACGCCCACAGATGTACTTGCATGGGCAACCAATATGCTGCGTGCTTTTGACGGAGAGGCAACTGCACAAGGGCAGCTTGAAAATCTCGCACTGTTTCAAAAGTTAAAAATGCAATTTCCTAACGACTATCTTTCAATGTTTCAAGATTTAAGATGGCAAGATGATCCAGATGCAGTGACTTACATTGCTGGTGACAAGAACAATTTGGTTAGCAAGAGAGAAATATCAACTTCGAGCAGTAATAATATAATTGCAAAAAACAGTGAGCCTCTTAATCAGTTCTTTAATATAGACACTCAATTTGATTTAACCTGCAATTTTCAAGAAATTGCCAATAATATGAGGCAGAACGAGGAGCAGATTGTTGCAAATCTTAAAGAGATCAATGCTTATGTGAAAAATGGAAGCTACGCATGGGTTGTGTCAGGAGATAAAACAGCAAGCGGCAACCCTATAATTTACTCAGGTCCTCAGATGGATCACGCTTTTAATTTTTCTGTACCATCTATTATTGCTGAAGGTTCAATTAAAGCCGGAGGTATTGATGCTTCTGGTATGATCATTGCTGGTATTCCAGCCATTGTAATTGGCAGAACTCCTCACCACGCATGGTCAATGCAGGTAGGGCACGCCCATACATTGGACTACTATATTGAAGACCCCTCAGCCGTATCGCTGCATCGCATTGAAACTATAAAGGTTGCGGGTGAAGATGATGTTCAATTGCCTGTTTACAGAACTTCTCATGGACCTGTAGTAAATAGTGAGCCTGTAATCTCATGGAAATACTCCCATTGGGGTAAAGAGTTTGCATTTGTTAAAGCATCTCTGGATCTTGCAAGGGCAGAAAGTATGGATGAGTTTGGAGATGCTATTAACAGGATTCCTCTTTCTCAGCACTACTGCTATGCTGATAAAGATGGGAATATTGCATACTGGATGTCAGGCTATGATCCTGTAAGACCAGAAGGACTTGATCTAAGATTCCCTCTGTCAGGTGACGGAACTGCAGAATGGCTCTCACCTGTAGTTTATAAAGCAAGAGCACATGAACGCAATGCTGCAAGAGGTTTTTATAGTGGTTGGAATAGCAGAAGCAGCCTTGAGTATCCAATATCATCAAATAAATCTACATACTATTTTGGACCATTTCACAGAGGACATGTTCTTGAAGATTATCTGTCAACTCACGACAATCTTACTTTTGAAGATGTAAGAGACCTTGCTCTTTATATATCTACTACAGATTCGGTTAGAGACGAGTATCTATCTTCTACATTTACAACTTATGGAGATGGTGGAAATCCTTGGAAGTATGTAAAAGAAGATTTTGTTGCAGCATTGGAATCTGAAAATACTAATAAAGATAATGGTAGTGAGGCATCATCTGATATCAATGCCAAGCGTTTAGCAGCCATAGAGCTTTTAAATGGTTGGGATGGTCACTTTGTAGCTGGTGGTCAAGATAACTGGGCAGCTGGAAAGGATCGTTCAGATGCCTGGATTTTGATGAATCAGTGGATAAATGAGGTAATTAAATTAACATTTGATGACGAGCTTGGTAGTAAGTCTGAAGATAATATAGTACTTTTTAATATGCTTTTGCATGGACTGCCTAAGTTAAATACAACTATGAAAAACAGCTATAACTGGTTTGAAAATAAAGTTGATCAAAATGCCCCTCAGACACTTAATGCTATTATCATTGCTGGATTAGATAAAGCTCTGACAGCATTGGGCGAACAGCCTTGGGGAACTGATAAAAGAGGCACTATTTCCTATAAACACGAGATGTTAGGGTTAGTTCACCAGATTCCTACATCATCCAGATCAACTTATGCACATTGTGTTGAGATGGGAAATTCTGGACCAGTTCGTATTGAAAGTATGCTGCCTGTTGGGCAATCTGGCAATATTCTTATAGGGGCTGATGGCAAGCCACAATTTGATCCCAATTTTTTTGGCATGTCTGATGTTTATGATAACTTTGAGCATAGAAGTTTTCCTTTAAACTAATGTGTAAAATATACTGCTTTCGGTCATAACTTGAGTTTTTCATAGTAAAAGCTAAATTTGTGACCGTTTGAAGTATAGATATATTCAAAACTGTAGAGACGCCGAAGCAGTGTGTCTCTATTCTGTATATAAATCACGACAAGAGATTATTATAATTATAGTATTTTCTTACAAATTTAAAAACCCTGTTCTGAGCAGTGATTCCCGACTTATCATCCCTTTAAACTTCCCTTCTGCATCCAAAACCGGCAGCCGTTTGAGCATCTGCTCTGTCATCAGCCGTATTGCATCATCAATTGGTGTGCTTTCCAAAATAGTTATGGTAGAGGTTTGAATAAATTGAGCTGCAGTTTTACTTAATATATCTTGGAACTCTCTTGTTTTATGGCTTCTTTGTCCAAAAGAGAATTTATTTATAAAATAGTCCCAGATACTCTCTTTTGGATCAGAAAATGCTTTGAGTAGATTTATATCTGAAATAATACCAATAAAAAGACCTTTAGTATCAACAACAGCGATCATCTGAATATCATTTGAACCGATGATATGGAGGACTTCGTCAATCGGGGTCTCTGGTAAAACGGTATGTGTATCTCTTCGCATAATATCTGAAACATACTTGAAATCGCCAACTGGTATATTTTGCTTCCTAAAATCGTTCCAATCAGGCGACTTTTCGGTAATTGTACGGAAGATGTCCATGCGAGATAAAATGCCTGTAAGTTTCCCCTTATTGTCAGTAACTGGCAGACGTTTAAGCTCTCTTTTGAGCATGAGATTTACAGCATCTGTCAAAAGTTCATTTTCCTTAATACAAACAGCCGGACTCATAATATCTTTAGCTTGTTTAACCGATAAAGATTCAAGAATTAATTTAATATTGTCACTTCTAAATTGTGCCAAAAGCCCAATCCTTGAAGGCATTCCAGCTCTATAAATCAGATCACCTTGAGAGATAACTCCTACTGGACAGTACTGCCCATCAACCACAGGAACACCTGTAAAATCTGAAGATAAAAGAAGAGTAACCACATCGCTCACTGGAGTTTCAAGCAGAACAGATTGAGGATTTAGAGTCATTATATCTTTAACTTTAAGATGTTTAGGGATAAGTTGTTTGCGGGTTTTATGGCAACAGACACGAATCTCCTGAACAGTCACAATCCCTTCATCGACCATCTGTTCAAGTGTCGGCAATATCGTATCTGCCTGAACTGAGGGGAGGATTATTTTGACAATAACAGGCATATTAAAAGATGCAGCCATAACAGCTTGAGTTGATATTTCACCGTTTTCATAGCACCCAGCCATACAGCGCGTTACCATACATCGAGCTGCTATCTTCAAGCAGTGAACATAGTGAACAATCTCTTCATACAGAGGAGAACCATGATAGCGTGCATCTTCATTGGTAAATATATTGATTTCACTATACTTGATCTTCATAGCTACCCCCTCCCTTTAAACAGATATTGAACCATCCAAATTCCTGCCAGTACCATTAACATACCGAAAACATTATTGACAAAAAAATTTATCAACGCTACAGGGTCTGTGCCTCTACGTTCAGCTATAACTGTCTCTAAAGCAAATGTAGAAAATGTGGTAAGTCCTCCTAAAAATCCTGTCATTAAAAATAGGCGTGCTGGCACGCCAAACCATGCAGCACGCTCCGCAAGTTCAAAACATATCCCAATAAGAAAACAGCCTGTTAAGTTGACAATCATTGTTCCATAGGGGAAACGTGTTCCAAAAACCTTTACAGAGAGCAGAGCAACTGCATACCTGCAAGTTGATCCCACTCCTCCGCCAATCAGAACCAGTAGAAATTTCAAAATAGAATCGGAAAGAGGTAAATTCATAGTTAATTAATCTTTAAATGTAAATTAAGGAGTTAAGAGACAAAAAAATAGTTTGAATTATTATAAACAATCTGCTTCAAATCGCAACCTTGTAAAAATAGGGGAGAAAGGTAAAAGAGCAATTCAAATATTATAATAATCTTTTAAAATATTGAATTATCCACTGATAAGAGTTATCACAATTTTTTATATTCTCTCATTTAACAAAAGGAGTTTTTAAACAGATAGTATAGTCAATTTAAGATGTGCAAATATAACAACATATAGAGATAAAAGAGATAAATGAAGAAAATAACTATAAAAAAACTTATTCTTGCATCACAATCACCAAGAAGAAAAGAGCTACTTGAGCAGGCAGGCGTTGATTTTGAGATAATACCAGCAGATATTGATGAGATTATAATGCCCTCAGAGCTACCTGATGGCTATGTCAGACGGCTTTCAAGGGAGAAAGCTCAAGTTGTGGCAGAAAGTATTACACATCAAAGCCTTGTAGAAAAAACTGTAGTGGATAAAAATTATTTTTCTGAAAACAATACTGTTACGTGGGTTCTTGGTGCAGATACCACAGTTGTAATGGGTAAGCAACTTCTTGAAAAACCTATATCTGAAGATGATGCACGTAAGATGCTTGAAATTCTAAGCGGACAAACTCATACCGTTTATACAGGTTTTACCTTGTGCTGTCATAGTGAAAGAAAAATAATTACCAATTCTGTAAAGACAGATGTGCTTTTCAGAAATCTGACTAATCGCGAAATTGAGTGGTATATCAGAACTGGAGAGCCTTTTGACAAGGCTGGAGGTTATGCAATTCAGGGACTTGGGGCATTTATGGTTAAAAGTATAAATGGCTCATACAGCAATGTTGTAGGGCTTCCTGTGTGTGAGGTTATGGAGATTCTGATTCAAGAGGGTATAGTTGAAATGGGTTAGAGTTCTAAATATTAAAGGAGTAAAAAAGCAGAATATAGATATGTATGATATAAAAGAGAGACTCTTAGACGTTAAAAGCAAGATCGCAAATGCAGCTCAGATGTGCTGCCGAAATACAGAAGAGATTACCCTTGTTGCTGTAAGCAAGAAAAAGAGTGCAGATACAGTTATTGATGCTATTAATAGCGGGGTAAATATTTTTGGAGAGAACTATATTCAAGAGGCTGTAGATAAAATTGAGGCGATAAGTCAAATCTATTTTCAACGAGATGAGAACAATGAAAAAAAAATTGGTATAAATAGAGATGTTATTTGGCATTTTATAGGTCATCTTCAATCTAATAAAGCCAAAGTTGCTGTAAAGTATTTTGATCTTATTCATACTGTAGATTCGTTGAAGTTGGCTCAGGAGATTAACCGTCAGGCTAAAAAGATTGGCAAAATCCAGAATATTTTGATTCAGATAAATATTAGCCAAGAGGAGACAAAATCTGGTGTAGAGGCTCACGATGCAGTTGAACTTGCAAGCAGTATTGCTAATCTCAAATTTGTATCGTTAAAAGGATTGATGGGAATGCCGCCTTTTTTTGATGAACCCGAGATGGCAAGACCATATTTCAGGCGAATTGCTCAGATAAGAGATACTATTAGAAATAAAAATATAGATGGAATCTCTATGGAACACCTCTCAATGGGTATGAGCGGTGATTTTGAGGTTGCAATTGAGGAGGGAGCAACAATAGTGAGAGTTGGCACGTCAATATTTGGGAGCAGGTGATAGTAAAGGTTTTGAACATAGAAAATTTTGCTGCAATTATTGTTGAATTGAAATTTATAAGTAAAATAGAAAATAAGAGTATCTAAGGGCAAGGTATAGAGAAAAGGGATAATATAGAGTGAAATTACTTTTACATACATGTTGTGGACCTTGCACAATATATCCGCTAAAGGTTCTGCAAGCTGCAAATATTGAGGTGATGGGCTTTTTTTATCGACATAATATCCACCCATTTTCCGAGTGTTTAAGCAGGGAGGAGACTTTACTGGAATATGCTAAAACAATGGGAATAAGAGTAATATGTCAGCAGACCTACGAGCTTGAGAGGTTTCTTCAATCTGTAGTATTTCGTGAAAAAGATAGATGCAGATTCTGTTACCATGACAGGCTATCTGCTGCTGCAAAGGTTGCAAAAAAAGGAAAATTTGATGCTTTTTCCTCAACACTTCTTTACAGCCTCTTTCAGAACCATGAGCTAATTCGCCAAACTGGTGAATCAGTCGGTAAGGAGGTTGGTATCCCATTTTTTTACAGAGATTTCAGAGAAGGTTGGAAAGAGGGGATTGAAGAGTCAAAACAGCTCAAGATGTATCGGCAACAGTATTGTGGCTGCATTTATAGTGAAAAAGATCGTTTTTATAAAGAGTCTCGGTAGCCGTGCGATTTATCGCTCGGCTATAAAGATTATCATAACAATTTTCAGAATTAGAGTTGTTGAATAGCTTGCAGTAAGGCATTTTAATGTTCTAAACCATTATAGATATAGATTAAATTCTGCTACTATTCACGTTTAAAAGCCTTGTTATCATTGTCTGTTCAAGATATAACCTCTGAGACTCAAACCGCTCAGGAGTCTGTGGTGGGTCAAAGAATATCGGCTCATCAAACATAAGAGTAACGTTAGAAAATGGCTTTGGCAACATAAACCTATCCCATGAGTTAAAAAACCACGCTTTATCGGCATAAGTGTAGAAAGGTACAATAACCGCATTACTCTCTTTTGCCATTTTAATTATTCCAGCCTTAACTCTTCCTATTGGTCCTCTTGGTCCATCAAGTATATGTGCACCAAAGCGATAGTATTTGAGATGGTCAATCATCTCTTCCATTGCCTCTTTTCCCCCTTTTGATGATGAGCCTCTTGCAGTATGCCATCCTGTTCTATTTGCAACTCCTGCAATTAATTCTCCGTCACGGCTCTGGCTTATCATAAGTCCAGGGTTAAGGTGCGCGTAAGTTTTAAAATGTCTTATAGCCGAAAAAAACTGTTGATGCCATACACAAAGAAGCACAGCTTTCCCATTTTTTAGATGCTTTTTCCACTGCTCTTCGTTCACTACTCTTAAACGGAATGACATTGCATAGATTCTTATAAAAAAATAGATAAAAGCAATAAAGGGTTTTGTGTAAAGTATGAATTTCAATCTTTTAAACATATCTTGAAAACTCCTCTGGTATATCACTCTTTTTTATACGGTTTTATTTTTTTGATTTCGCTTAACCCCCCAATTTTTGGGTCAAACTGAATCTCTATTGGCTGTTTTTTTTTACAACTGTTAATCCATTCTATTTTACTCATTAAGCCTCTAATAATTCTGACATCACGCTCTGTAAGCCCAGCTTTTCCAAATACCTGTCTGAATGTTCTTAGGAGGTGATCGGGATTTTGTGGATCAAGGAATCCAATGTCAGATAGTGCTTTTCTTATATGGCTGAACATCTGCTCTATAGATTCAATCGTGGCGGGGGTTTTAGTTGTAATTTCTCTGTTTGTAGAGAGTTTGTTTTGCATCGCTTTAGCAATCTCATAAAGCAATATTCCTATAGCGTGCGATAGATTCATGGAGGGAAATCTATCATCAGTTGGAATGGTTACAAAGTTCTGACAAAGTGCAAGCTCATCAGCAGTTAGCCCATTATCCTCTCGCCCAAACACAAGTGCACATTTTACACTATCATCAAATGCTGCAATTGTCTCTGCAGCAGGTTCTGGCATTAGAAAATTTTTTCGATATTTGCCAAATCTTCTGGTTGTTCCAAAGGCAATATGACAGTCTGATAAAGCATCAGCAAGCGTATTGAATAAAGGTGCTTGAACAAGCATATTTTGAGCACTTAATGCCATTTTTCTTGCCTGTTCAGATTGATACTCTTTGCAAGGATTGACAAGCCTTAGATTATTAAAACCAAAGTTCATCATAACTCTGCATACAGACCCTATATTAATAGGTCCCTGTGGTTCAACAAGAATTAGAGTAATGTTATCGTTATTCATAAATTTATATTTAAGGTCTATAGTGAGAGTCTCTTGTGTCTTTACAAATTTAATCTTCTCATAAAAGAAGATAATAACCCTGAGCTATTGCAGTAAAAAAACTTGTGTAAAAAAAACAAAAACCCCTTTTTAGCACAGTCAATCTGACTGTTATAAAAAGGGGTATGGAGTAACGGATTAGAGAAAGTCCCTTAGTCTTCTTCTACAACAATAGCACCTTCTTCACATACTTCTACGCAGCTCTCACAGCCCATGCACTCTTCGGCATTTACAGGAACTGATTTTCCATCTTCCATCTCAAAAACTTGAACTGGACATACATCAACACACTCTTCACAACCTACACATTTTGACTCATCAACAATTGGATTAAAAGCCATCTTTAAAGCCTCCTAAAAATAATTAAAATAAACAATTCTGCTATAAAACTCTTTCCAAAAAGTGCCTTTATAACAGGTCAAAGATCAAATCAAGCATTTTATTTTTTTAAACCAACCAGCATTACAGTCAGTGTCTGACCTGTAAACTGGAATAATTCATCATCAGTGATATTCATATTATATTTGCCTTTATTAAGAAAGTCTTTAGCCAAATTATGAATATCGTTGTCCCATTGAATCTTGTATATCTCACTCCACGCACCTGAGTTGTTGTCAGGAGAGGATGAATTTTTTTCTTTGTGCACTTTAAAATTATCAATGTCAAGCATCAATTTACTCTTTTGGCTGGCTGACATAATAAAATCAACTATAGCCCTGCTGGTTGTTACAAAACAATAGGGAGATGAGCCGACAAAATGGTCTTTTTGGGATATAAACAACGAGAACCATGAGATGAGTCTCTGTTCGGTCATAAACTCCCCTCTATCACTTATCAATGTTTTATTAAGGCTATCTTCTTGAACACGTTCATCTAAAGTACCTTTAAGTTCTGCAAATAGTTCTGTCTGAAGCTCTTCAATTGATGACAATCTTTGATCAATCAACTCATTTTCAAGGTCTGATATAGCTGCAAGTCTTAAAAAGAGAAGACTATTATTATAATCACATTTTTTGTGAGCTTTCTTATCAGGTTCTATCTGTTTTTCTACCTTACTTAGCTCTCTCTCTATCTGAGATCTTATTGCAAAAATATCACTGTCACTTGTAAAGTAGGGGGTCTCTCTAAAAATAGCTTTTAGATAACCAGGTTTAGTCTGTTTGCCATAGTTTATCTCTGCCCACGCTCTCCATGACTTTACTGCTCCAAGAAGTGAAGTTAGCTCCTCATTAGATAATGAAACTGGAGTAATAGCTCTCTTTTCTCTCCAGAGTGTTTGAAACCACTCTGGCTCAGAGACAGCAAGCTCTTCTTCAGATGATGTACTAAGGTATGAAAACGTCTCAAAAAAGTTGAGCAGAGAATCTGCATCATATTTGGTCAAGGATGTAAATGGAAAAAATAGTGGTTTCATACTACTACCTCATATATTGCTATTATAATTTCTGACCAAACCGTCCCCAAAATTGAGCAATAGAACAGAAATTATCTTTAAATTATAATTTGAGTAAATTGTTGTAAAGTACAAATCATACTTTATCGTCATGAATTTCAATACCAATTGAGAGAAGTTCATCTCTGATTCTGTCAGACGCTTCCCAATCTCTGTTTTTTCTGGCAATCTCTCGCTCTTCGATAAGTTTTTGTACTTCAGTTGAGGATAGGTGGCTTATGATCTTGCTCTCCTGATTAAAATCAAAAATCTGTAATACTTGGTCTATCTCACAGAAAAGATTTATAAACGATTTTGCATCTCTTTCATCCAGATAATTACTATCCATCATGCGGTTTAAAGTTTTTATAGACTTAAACAAAAGGGCGAGAACATCTGATATTTTAAAATCCTCATCCATTGCCTGACCAAAGCCGTGCTTTATATCATAGAGCAACTGTTCTATATTTTGGAAGCCTTTGCTAATAGTTTTTGTTTTGACATCATCATCTTCTAACCGAGACTCTTTTTTACAATGAGCTCCATCTGTTATATTTAGTAGAGCTTCAACACATCTATCTAATTTTTGTAAAGAGCGTCTTGCATCTAAAAGAGCCTTTTTTGATAAAATCAAAGTTTTACGATAGTGAACAGATAGCAGCCAAAATCTTATCTCTCTTGGTGTCCAGCCCATATCTATAAGTTTTTGTAAAGTAAGAGTTTCTAAGGTATCTTCTTCAGATAAATCATTGTCATATTGCACACGGTCGCAGTGCATCCAATATTGGGCAGGAGCTTTACCAGTTGCAGCAAAAGATATTGCCACTTCATTTTCATGGTGAGGAAATAGAAGTTCTCTACTTCCTGTGTGGATATCAAACTGCTCTCCAAGGCAGGTTTGAGTTATGGCAGCACATTGTAAATGGAGAGAAGGGCGGACATTTCCCCACTTTGTGTTGATGCAAACTCCCCGTTTAAGCTCAGATAAACCGATCCTTTTAAGCAGTGTAAAATCTCTTGGATGATCTTTGTCATAATCATCTAAATCTACTGTTGCACCAATACGGATTTTATCAAGATCTACTCCTGAAACATCTCCATAATTTGGAAGGGCAGCATGATTAAAATATAGAGAGTTCAGCTTTTCATAAGCAAACCCCTTTTCTACTAAATTTGCTGCAAGGTTAACCATTGTATCCAGATGATCGCTTACCTTTGGATATGATTGAGCTTCTCTAATTCTCAAAAGTTTTAGATCGTTTTTAAAGAGTTTAATATATCTATCTGTAAATTCTGAAAGACTCTCCCCAGACTTTTCAGAGCCTTGTATGGTTTTGTCATCCATATCTGTTATATTGACTACATGAGTTACAGACAACTTTCTATATTCAAGGTATCTACAGAGAAGATCTGCAGATACAAAACGGCGAAAATGTCCAGGATCAAGGGGTTTATAAACAGTTGGTCCACAAGTATAAACAGATACCTTACCTTGAGTAAGTGGCTCAAATTTTACTATTTTTCTTTGAATAGTGTTAAAAATGTTCAACTTTATATTGTCTTTAAACTTAAAGAGAGATGTAGAAAGATAACGCTCTCCGCTGTCTGGCAAAATAACCACAATCGTTCTTATCTTATTTTCATTAGTTCCGACTAAATCGCTGCTTATCTTTTGAGCCTCTTTAAGTGCAACTGCCATGGCTGCTCCGCTGCTCATTCCAACAAAAAGTCCCTCTTCTCGTGCAAGCTGTCTTGCCATCTCAAATGCTTCATCGTCTTCAATGTTGACTTTTTCGTCAAGTCGTTTTTTATCAAATATATCAGGTCGATATGACTCTTTCATATTTTTAAGCCCCTGAATCCCGTGACCCAAGAATGGCTCAACACCTATGATACGTATTTGAGGATTGAACTCTTTAAGCCGTCTTGACAATCCCATAAGAGTTCCGCTTGTGCCAAGCGTCGCCACTAAAGCATCAACATTGCCATCCGTCTGATTCCATATCTCAACCGCTGTCGTGTTATAGTGTGCCTTCCAGTTTGCATCATTATTATATTGATCTGTCATAAAGTACTTATCGGGATTTTCCCGTGCAAGCCTATAAGCCTCCTCAATTGCACCATCTGATCCCTTGTTTCCCGGGGTGAGTAGAATCTGTGCCCCTCTTGCCTTAAGAATGCTCTTTCGCTCTTCGCTTGCAGATTCAGACATTGTCAGAAGAAGTTTATAACCTTTCACTGAGCAGATTAACGCAAGCCCTATGCCAGTATTTCCGCTTGTTGCCTCAACAACAATCTTATCTTTAGTTAGTTTCCCGCTTCTCTCTCCATCTTCAATCATTGAGAGCGCTGCCCTGTCCTTAATTGATCCTCCGGGGTTAAGGTATTCAAGCTTAGCAAGCACTCTTACTCCTGATGCAGAGTTAAGCCGTCTAATTTCAATTAAAGGGGTATTGCCTATTGCATCAATTATTGAATAAGTCATATTTATATATTCCTAAGTGATAACATATTATATTAATTAATTATTTTGTTTTTTTTGTATAAAGTTATCTTTGTAATTATCTGGTTTAGTATCTCTTCTTTTGGAATAGAGCCATCTACAACAAAAAAACGCTCTTTTTCTCTTTGGGCAATTTCAAGATAGCCTCTCCGTACTTTTTTATGAAAATCGATATGCTCTTGCTCAAAACGACTTTCGTTATGGTTTCGCTCCCCATGTTGTAACGCCTTGAATGTTCTTTTAAGCCCTATTAATGGATCAAGATCAAAAAGGATTGTAAGGTCTGGTTTGAGATTTCCAGCAACTATTTTGTAAATATTATCAAGAAGTTTCACATCAAGACCTCTTCCAAAGCCTTGGTATGCAGCAGTAGCATCAGCAAATCTATCACACAAAACAGTTTTGCCAGCTTTTAATGCCGGAAGTATCACCTGTGCAATGTGTTGAGCACGATCTGCACCATAGAGCATAAGTTCGCAAAGAGGTGAAATATCTATATTGTCAGGATCAAGAAGAATAGATCGTATCTTCTTGCCTGTTGATGTTGCACCTGGCTCTCTTGTTGTAATTACATCATGTCCTTCTGAACGTAAAAATTGAGCAATTGGCTCAATTTGAGTTGTCTTTCCTGATCCTTCAATACCTTCGAGAGTGATAAACATAAAAAACCTTATAGATCGATTGTATAGTTGCTTATAGCATATTACATCTAAATTTTAAGTATTTCATTGGGAATATTTATATGTAATATCTTGTTTACAGATGATAACTTGACATTTAACGCTGAAGATGGCTTTATACAGCAAAATTTTAGTGAGTGCAAAATTAAACTTGTCAATCAAAAAATCACACTAAATCTATGAAAATCTCTATTTTATCTTTTATTTCTTCTACATTCAAAAAAATGACACCTTTTTTATCAATTTTGGTGTCAACGGTTTTAACTCTATTTCTTGCTGCCACACTCTTATTGTTTGATCTCTTTTTATCTGAGCAAGCACTCTGCTCTTCTAATAAGCCAAATAACTCCAACTTTTATAATATGAAAGAGGAGACTTCATGGCATATATCAGCCTTAAAGGTCAGTTATGACAATGATCGCCAGATTTATATTGCAGAGGGGCAAGTTGTTATCTTAGGTATAAAAAAGGAGTTGCAATCTGAAACAGAAACCACTAAAGAGTCAAATTTTTTTCAAAAAAACAGAGATAGCGGCGAGGCGATAAGACTTGAGGCTGATTACGTTGAGTTCTCCAACATAACCCGTGATGCCGAGGCAATTGGTAGGGTTTTGCTTGTTGCGGGAAAAGATTATATTACATCTGAGCATCTTAAATTTAATGTTGAGACAGAAGTTGGAACTATTTACAATGGAGTTGTTTTTATTGATGAAAACCACTTTTATATTAAAGGTGATACAATAGAGAAAACAGGTAAAGGAACATATCGATCTGATCGTGCATCAATTACATCTTGCGATGGAGATAATCCTGACTGGCGATTATCTGGTAAAGATATTAAAGTTACTATTGATGGGTATGGAACTGCAAAGAGTGCAACATTTTGGACAGGAAAAATTCCAGCTCTCTACTCACCTATTATACTCTTTCCTGCTAAAACTAAACGTCAAACTGGTCTTTTAATTCCCAGGATTTCATCTTCTGATAAAAAGGGATTTGAAGTTGACCAACCCCTTTTTGTTGCTATATCTCAAGGAACAGACGCCACTTTTTATGCTGATTATATGAGTAAAAGAGGGTTAAAAACAGGTATAGAGTATAGATATGTTTTAAGTGATAGTAGTTTTGGAACCATGTTTTATGACTATTTGAACGATGGTTATGATAAATATTTAGATGAAAACCAAATAGACAGTTCTCGATACTGGTTTAGAATGAAAAACAACCACACATTTGATAATAGATGGAGTGCTAAACTTGATATAGACTATGTCAGTGATTCTGAATATTTACGAGAATTTAAAGATGGTTTTACAGGTTTTGACAGCGTTGATAGATATTTTAGTAATACATTTGGAAGAAGTATTGATGAGTATGATGATACAACAAGGCAGAACAGCCTAAATATAAACAGAACATGGTCAAGTGCATCTCTTAACATAGGTGCACAGTGGTTTGACAATATTGAAGCGAGAGAGGCTGATAACAAGGAGAAATTTGATATTAACAACACAATAAACGGAGAAGATACAACTCTTCAGAAATTGCCATCGGTTCAATTTGATACTGTAAGGCAGCAGTTAGGCAAGAGCACTTTGTACTACGATATCGACTCTGAATATCGCTATTTTTATCGACAAAACCGTTATAACTATAATACTTTGAGCTATCTTTATAGTAACAAAAATATTGGAGTAAATTTAAACCCTCTATTTGCAAGATATCAATCCCTTATTACTGGGCATCGTGCAGATATATACCCAAGAGTTTACATGCCTATAAAATTGGGTGCATTTTATATAGAGCCTTCAGCAGGAGTGCGACAAAGTTTATGGTATTTAGATGATTATAGCGGAGAAAATAATAATTTCAAAAGCAGTAATAGTTCGATAGTTGGAGATAGATTGGCTATAGATTCTGAATTTGACCAAACAGAGTATAAAAAATTTAGCCATAGAGAGATGGCTGATTTAAATGTAGAGCTATCTACAAAACTCTCAAAAATATTTGATATTGGAGAGAAATATAGTGACAAGAAAGGTGTAGAGCGTAAAAATAGTGCTGAGAAATCTTTATCGGTAAATAGTAATAGTAGTGAGTATAAAGCTAATAATGGTAAATTTGCAGGTACTAATACTAAATATACAGAGAAGATAAGGCATGAGATTATCCCGAAACTTCAATACTTATATATTCCAGATGTAAGCCAAAATGAGCTACCATATTTTGATGAACTTGATTACATTGGAAAGAAAAATAGAGTAACATTAAGTATTGGAAATAGACTTACACATAGAAATGAGAATAGGTTTTATAATGAGTTTGCTTGGTTTGAGTTGAGCCAAAGTTATCGGATAGATGAAACTGAGTTAGAAAAAATCTCATCTCAACCACAGTTAGATAGTTTAGAGTTGGGGCAAAATACTTATTTAGATAAGATTTTTCACTCTACTACTACAATTTTTAACTTAGATGAACCATATTTTAAATCAGGCAAATCTTTTTCAGATATTTTAGCAAGAGTTGAATTTTCTCCTACCCAATTTTTGTCTTTTAATAGCAACTCTAACTGGTCACCATACAATAATAGTTTTTCATCTAATGATTCAGGTATTAAAATTAAAGATAAGAGAGGAGATGCTCTGCAAGCGTGGTATCGATATGATGAGTCTGACTATGAATCTATATTTGGGAGTTTAGATACAAAAATCACAGATAACCTTAGTCTATTTTTTATATGTGAGCACAGTCTTATTGACAATAAAAATATTGAGTCCCATACAGGTTTTTATCTGAATAAATCCTGCTGGTCTATGAGGTTATCCTACTCTGATACTCCAGAAGAGAAGCGGTTGTCACTTATGGTAAATCTGCATGGTATAGGTGAGTTTGGTAATAGGTGATATAGGGTAACTTAAGGAGTGTTGCAGAAGTATGTTATTAAAAAAACAGTGGTATGCACTACTTACAAGAAGTCGGTTTGAAAATGTTGTAAATGACTCTATTCAGAAAAAGTCAATTGATAGCTTTCTTCCTAAGATAAAGGTTCAGAGCAGACGAAAAGATAGAAAAAAGATAATCGATGTACCACTATTTCCTGGTTATCTATTTGTCCATATATCTCTTGAACCAAAGGAGCAACTTAACGTGCTAAAGACAACTGGTGCTGTTCGCATTCTTGGATCCCACAATGCCCCTACACCTGTGCCAGAGCAGCACATAGAATCTCTTAAGCTTATTACTACTGTAGGGGTAGATATTGTAACTGGTGCAAGCTCAACTCTACAATCTGGAGACCCTGTAATGGTTATCAATGGTCCATTTTTAGGTGTAAAAGGGGAATTTGTAAATCACAATGGAAAGGGTAGAGTTTTTATAAGAGTGGATGTATTAGGGCAGTTTGCAGGGATTGAAATAGATGAGGATGACATTGAGTTGCTCCCCCCGATATCTTCATAACTCCTTGACATAGCGTTAAAATTTATTTAAAGAGTTGCTTTCATTGTTTTCCTAAGTTGTTTTTATCTTAACTGGTATCAGATATTTTCAATATTTCTGATACCTCCGCTCCCTCCGAATAAACATTATATATATGAGGATTTATGAACAAACTTGAACTTATTTCTGCCCTGAAACAGAAATCTGGGCTTACAAAATCAGAAGCTGCTGAAGTTGTAGAGATTTTTTTTGACTCTTTAACAAATGCCCTTGCCAGAGGAGAGAGAGTTGAGATCCGTGGGCTGTGTAGCTTTTTCATTAAAGAGTATGAAAGTTATACTGGAAGAAACCCTAAGACAGGTGAGAAAGTTACTATTCCTCCTAAAAAACTTCCATTTTTCAAGTGTGGTAAAGAGCTAAAAGAGATGGTTGACAAAAAAAAGGCTAATTTGTAATCTTACCACTTTACTTAAAGTGGTATATAATTAGAACTGCCCTAAAGCTATATAGAATGAAAAATGGATGGGCACACAAAATGAATGGTATTGGAGAGTTCAGATGAACCCCCTAAGTGATCTAAATGCAATCATTTTAAATAATAAAATCCCCAATGCATTGCTATTTACCGGTCATTGCGGTCATGAAAAAAAAATAGCTGCCATAACATTTGCTAAAACCATAAACTGCCTAAATAGAAAGCCAGCCTCTGAATTAAACAATGCTAACTTAGAGGCTCAATCAGAAGAGTGCGTTCCGTGCAATAGGTGTAGATCGTGTATGAAAATTGATGCGTCAATGCACCCAGATATAATCATAGTTGCATCTGAATCTGAAAAATCTATAATTAAAATAGGACAGATAAGGGAGATGAGTAGTGCAGTTGCATCTAAACCTCATGAGGCAAAAATGAGAATGGTAATTATAGATGATGCTCACACTATGAACCAAGAGGCGGCTAACGCTATTCTCAAAATTTTAGAAGAGCCTCCTGAACGGACATTTTTTGTTCTAATTGCAAGAGAGTTAAACGCCTTGCTACCAACTGTCATTTCAAGGTGCAGACATCTTAGATTTCCCCCTCTTTCTAAACAAGATATAGCACAAAGGCTTGTTGAACGATGGTCTATATCTCCTTCAGTTGCAATGATAGCAGCAAAATCATCAGATGGAGATATGGATAGAGCAATGATTTTTGCCAATGTACAGCTAAAGGAGGATTTTAATTATATTGCTAAGAAGGCTTCAATAAAAGATGGTAAAACAGACTGGATAGCCAGACGTAACTGGCTACTCAATCAGATGAGTATGCTTTTAAATCATGATCAACAAAGCTCTGTAAAACTTTTTTATGCCCTTGTTATATCTGAGAAGCTGAGTAAAGAGCCTCTGCTTATACATGACTCTATTGCTATTATTAAACTCTTTTTAAGAGATATGGCGTTGATAAGATATAGTAAAGAACATAGCTATTTAATCAATTACGACTCTCTTGTTAATTCAGATTGTATCAATAAAATGTCGAATTTTACAAGCAGATTAACTTGTAGTTATCTGCTTATGGCTCTTGAATCGCTGCACAAGGCAGAATCTAAACTTCAGACAAATGCATCTGTTCGTCTGACAATGGAGCAGTTTTTTTTAAGCCTAATATTACCCACTAAAAAAGTATCATAGCTCAATATTTAAAATACTCTTTAAAAAATTAGAGGCTCTATTATGACTAAAGTTGCAGGAATACGGTTTAAACCTGCTGGGAAAATATATGATTTTGACAGTGGCGCTTTTGTCTTGAAAGTTGGCGATAGTGTTATTGTTGAAACTGAACAAGGTCTTGGACTTGGGGTTGTAATAGTACCTCCAGAAACTTATGAAGACTCTGAAAATAGAAGAAATCTTAAACACATTTTCCGTATTGCAACATCTGAAGATTTTCGTAAAAGAGAAGAGAATAAACTCCTTGAACAGAATGCACACAACTTTTGCCTTGAATGTATTAAAAATCTTGATTTAAAAATGAATCTATTTTCTGTTGAAAGCACATTTGATGCAACAAAACTCACCTTTTTTTATACAGCCGATGGACGAGTTGATTTTCGAGAGCTTGTTAAGCTGTTAGTAAAAGAGTTTCGTATCCGAATTGAAATGAGGCAGGTTGGAATAAGAAATCAATCAAAACAGTGTGGAGGAATTGGAAGGTGTGGCAGAGAGATCTGTTGCTCTCTTTTTTTGAATAATTTTGATCCTGTATCAATAAAAATGGCAAAAGAGCAAGGCTTATCACTTAATCCAACTAAAATATCTGGTCTTTGTGGAAGGCTTATGTGCTGCTTAACATTTGAAAACGATACATACATCTCTTTAAAAAATGAATTACCAAAACTTGGTAAAACAATAGATACCCCTAAAGGAGCTGGAAAAGTTATAAGGCAGAATGTTCTCAATGGTAGTGTCTCTGTTCTTTTAGATGACAATGAGACTCAAGTTGAGGTTGATATTAATCCATGCAGATGCAAAAGAAACAGATAATAAAACACCTTGGAGTTTTTATATGAATAGCAGTGAAGATGTCAGAAGTGAGGTTTTAAACTGTGGTCAAAACTTAGATAGTGCAAATACTGTCTTTTTTACCACACCTATATATTATGTTAATGCCAAGCCCCATTTGGGACACGCCTATACCACTATAACAGTTGATGTTGCTGCAAGATACAGCAGAATGTGTGGAAAGGAGACCTATTTTCTGACAGGTACAGATGAACATGGGGATAAGATTGTAGAGGCAGCAGCCAAGCAGAATAAATCTCCAAAAATCTATACGGAAGAGATAAGTGCCCTGTTCAAAAACTTGTGGCCCAAACTTAATATTAGTAACAACGACTTTATTCGTACTACAAATCCTGCCCATATTAAGGTTGTTGAGAATCTTTTGACACGTATTTACGAATCTGGTGATATCTACTTTAGCGAATATGAGGGGATATACTGCTTTGGATGCGAAAGATTTTATCAAGAAAGAGAGCTTTTAGATGGCAAATGTCCTGATCATGGGACTGAACCTAAACATATAAAAGAGGCAAACTATTTTTTTGCAATGTCCAAGTATCAGGAGTGGTTAATTGATCACATAAGAAAAAATCCTGATTTTATTAGACCTGAGCGTTATAAAAACGAAATTTTATCTTTTTTAAAAGAGCCTCTTGAAGACCTTTGTATCTCGAGACCAAAATCAAGGCTTACTTGGGGTATAACCCTTCCATTTGACGAGAATTATGTCACCTACGTCTGGTTTGATGCTCTTACTAACTATATATCAGCACTTGGGTTTCCTGAAAAAGAGCTGTTTAAAAAGTTCTGGCCAAGAACTCAACATTTTGTGGCAAAAGATATTATAAAACCTCATGGCATCTATTGGACCACAATGCTTAAGTCCGCTGGTATTGATGTCTATCAAAATTTAAATGTTCATGGATTTTGGAATGTCAGTGGAAGTAAGATGTCAAAAAGTATTGGTAACGTTACTGATCCTGTTGCTGTAACTGATGCTTATGGAGTAGATCAATTCCGTTATTTTTTGATGCGAGAGATGGTTTTTGGTCTTGATGCTAATTTTACTGAGGACGCTATTGTTCAGCGGATTAATTCTGATCTTGCAAATGATCTTGGTAATCTCTTTTCAAGAGTGCTTGCCATGACCCATCGCTATTTTAATGGAGAGATTCCGCAAGTTGATATAGAGGTGGAAAGAGATAAAGCATTATCACTTAAAGAGCCAGCTATTGATACAATTAAAGCATACAAAGAGGCTATGGATAATAATGAGTTCCATAAAGGTCTTATTGCTATATGGGATTTTATATCTATTTTGAATAAATATGTTGACACTACTGTTCCATGGGTTGTAGCAAAAGATGAGAATAGGCAAAATGAACTTGCAACGATAATTTACAATCTTATGGAAAGTCTGCGAGTTATCTCATCTCTTATATATCCTGTAATGCCTCAAACTTCTATTAAAATGCAGCAAGCTCTTGGCATAAAAATTTCTGATGAGAGAGAGTTTAAAACTGTTAAGGAGATTCTACCATGGTATCAAACTGTTATTGGCACAAAGATTGAAAAAACCCCCACACTATTTCCAAGAGTGGAGACTGATAATCAAGAACCTAAGAGTAAGCAAGGGGCTAATAAAACTATAAAAGATTCTGCTAAATCAAAATCAAAAGAGGCATCTGAAGTGGAATCTAATAAAATAGAAGTTCCTTTATATATAAAAGATGCGTCTAAGGCAGTAGAGCAATCTTATCCTAATGATCTAAAACCTGAAATTACAATAGCAGATTTTTCAAAGGTTGATTTAAGAGTAGGTATAGTTATAAGTGCAGAGAAGCTCAAGAAAGCAAATAAGCTCTTAAAGCTAAAAGTTGATTTAGGGGAAAAGTCACCTCGTCAAATTATTGCAGGTATTGCTAAAAACTATGCTCCAGAAGATGTTGTTGGAAAACAGGTAATTGTTGTTGCAAATTTAAAGCCAGCTACGCTTATGGGAGAGTTGTCACAGGGGATGGTACTTGCTGCAAATAGTGATAACCAGCTTTTTCTTGCCGGTATTCAAGGCGTTGTAGAACCGGGAAGTTCAGTGAAGTAATCTATCGGATAACATTAATCTTTGTACTAAACAGACCGCTTGCTTTTAAGATTAGGCAGGGATATATTGAGTTAAAATATTTATTGCCACATAACACTCTTTGAATACGGGAATATAAGGAAGAATTTATATGTACAACTATAACTATACCCCCAAGGCATCATCATGGAGAACTTTTCAGCATACTCTTCAAAGAGAATCAAAACAGAATTCACGCAAAAATATAAAAACACTAACTAAAGTAGTTCCTAACATAAAGGAGCAATCCCTTAAAAGAGTATCTAATCCGCAAATAAACACATCTCCACTTCAACAGAGACTATCTATTACCAGATTTCAGACAGCTTCTATAGCACCATTTAACAACTCTATTTCTTCCAACTCAAATAAAAGAAGAACTTTGTCTTTAAAGGGTGGCAAGAGACCTTTGAAGAACAGCTCTACTTTAAAAAGATTAGTTTTATTGGTTTTTATTATATTAGGAACTTCTTTTACCATACAAAAGGCAATACCAGCTTTGGTAAGCAATGTTCCAAATATGGCTACAAAGATATCTACAAGTTTTACAGAGGGTGTTGATACATTTTTTCAGCAGATCGCTTCTTCTATTAAAACAAACTCTAAAAATAATAACTCAGTAAAGGTTAAAACATCAGAAAAAGAGTCTGATTATCTCTCAAAGAGTGAACTAAAAAATATACTTCAACCTTATAATCTACTCAATCTTGAAGATAACATATTGACAGTCAGAGCTGCTGATCCAAATCTTGCCAACAGTAGCGTATCCTCTACCACGAACAAAAATGGTATTGACTCTACAAATCAAAATAGTCGTAATCTTACCATACGTACAACTCTTGATATGCAGTTGCAAAATTTTCTTTTAGAGCAGATAGAGTCGCTCTCTCTTCTTGATAGAGGCAAACCTGAAATAATTGCTATGGTAGCTATGGATCCTCATACCGGTAAAATCCTTGCAATGGCAGGATTTGATAACCACTCTCCAGAGACCAACCCATGCACTGATAGAGTTTATCCTGCTGCAAGCCTTTTTAAGATGGTTACTGCATCAGCTGCTGTGGAAGCATACGGGTATAGCCCTGCTACAACAATGTATTTTAGCGGAGGGAAATATACCTTGTATAAACGTCAATTATCAGACAATACCAACAGTAAATATATGAATAAAGTGACATTAGCGGAGGCTTTTGCCCAATCAATAAATCCTGTCTTTGGAAAACTTGGCTCTATTATATTAGGAAAGGATGTTCTGGAGAAATACGCAAACTCTTTTGGATTTAATCAAGAGATCGACTCAGAACTTGATGTTAAAGCAGGAAACTTTACTATTACGGAAAATAGCTATCAATGGGCAGAGGTAGCATCTGGATTTAATAGAACAACAACTATATCTCCAATTTTTGGTGCAATGATTGCAAGTACAATGCTTAACTCTGGAAAGACTCCAGTGCCTTGCATTGTGGAGTCTGTTAAAGACGATAGCGGAAAATTGCTATACAAGAGAAAAGATGAGATATTGAATAATACAGTAAAACCAGATACTGCAAAAGCTATGGTGCAGATGATGAATGGTACTGTGGTAACTGGAACAGCAAGAAAATCTTTTAGAGGAGCTGACAAAGATACTGTTTTATCAAGATTAAAAATGGGAGGAAAGACCGGCTCTCTCTCCAATTCTGATAGAAGTGTAAAGTTTGACTGGTTCAGTGGATTTTGTACGGATACTCAGGAAAAACAGCAGATTGTAGTATCCGTGCTTGTAGGTCATGGGAAATATATAGGTACAAAAGCAAGTATATATGGTAGATTAATGTTTAAAGAGTATTTTAATAACTATTTTGCACTAAATCCAAAACAGTCAAATAATGGTTAGTACTTTGGCATTTAATTTTAAAATCGTTTAAGATGGCTGATAAATATGAACTATTTAAAAAAATTTACCTCTATTATTAAAAATATTTTACTTTTTGATAAATCCTCTTTCTGTAAAGAAGATATCTCTTTGATTAGACTTCTCTCTATTAATATTGAATTTGGGAAATCAACTTATAGTGCAAAAGAAAATTCTCTAATATTATTTCCCTATTGTCCAAATACTCTCTGCTGTGGAATTGCAGCCCTTATATCGTTTAAAGGGAGACAAAGTGACAAACCTCAATCTGAATCTTTTCCAGATAATATTGATCTATCTAATTTGCAAGAGATGGTATTTGCTATAAAATCAAATATATTTGAAAAATTAATAGATAGAAAAGAGTCTATAGAAGATAATTATCTTGGAGGAGATGCTCTATTAGATGACTTTATTTGCAAAGTACGACTTATAAAGACAGACTCTATATTTTTTGAGTTTTTTTCAAATATAGAAAAGGAGAGGGAGCTTGAAATAATAGGAAAAGAGTTATCTGATGTTATCGATAAAGAGATTGCAGATATTACTCCTCGTATGGCTGATATAGATGCAATTGATGTTGAAGTTGCCCTTAAAAGAGTTGAGAAAGTTAAAGATATTTTTTGGTGTATCACCCGTGAGATTCTTGAGAATATAACAAGAATAAGACAGCTTGTAGTTACAGGGTGCTCACCTGTAATATCTACTTTATCTGAAGAGGGGACAGCGTTTGAATTTTCTAATGCAAAAGCTACCGCTCTTAGCCTAAATCATGTGCTCAATTTTAAGAGGATTAATGCAATATTAAACAGTATTGACAGACTTGAGGTTAGAGGCAGAGACTCTGCTGGAATATCATTGCTTTTTACTTTAACTGAAGCTGAATTTGAAAATTTTAAAACTGCTCTTATCAAATTGGGTCTTGAGGAGCAGTTAAAACAGCGAACTAACAAGACTGTTCTTACAAATAACTGTATCACGATAAATAATAGTAATGAGAGTATTAGACATTTAAATGGTAATGAAAAATATATAGCAATTTCAATTGTCTATAAGTATGCAGCAGAGATAGGCTCTCTTGGAGATAATGTGGCATTTATTAGAACTCAGATAAGAAATGACCAGATTCTTCAAATTTTAACAGGATTTCCAGCAGCGTTTAGTACAATATCTGCACACACGCGTTGGGCATCTGTAGGAGATATAACCCAAGCTAACTGTCATCCAGTTGATAATGAGCCTACTGATACTTTGGTTAAAAAGAGCGGCATTATCCATGTAAGTTTGAATGGCGATATTGACAACTATCCAGAGTTAAAAAAAGAGTATGAATCAAGATTTGATGCTATACACTCAGATATCACAACTGATACCAAAATCATTCCGCTCCAGATAGAGCTTCATCTTAAACAGGGACACCCGATTGAAGAGGCTTTTAGACTTGCACTTAATGATTTCCACGGGTCACACGCAATTAGTATGCACACAGACCTTGCCCCTGGCAAAATATTTCTTGCTCAAAAGGGTAGTGGTCAGGCGATATTTACAGGCATTGCCCCAAACCATTATATAACTGCCTCTGAACTCTATGGACTTGTAGAAGAGACTCAAGATTTTATAAAACTTAATGGTGAGAAGAGAGGACAGATACTTATTCTTGATCAGAACTCTGCTGGTGGAATCGAAGGAATGAGATCAATGGCTTATGATGGCTCTCCAATTGAAATAAGAGAGGATAATATTCAACATAGCCAGATCACATCACGAGATATTGATCGTCAGAATTTTCCACACTACTTTCTAAAAGAGATTTCAGAGTCTCCGCTTTCAGTTACAAGAACTCTTCAAAACAAATGGAAAATATCTCCAGATAATGGTCTTTATACAATGAACCTTTCAAACTCTGTTATTCCTGAGCATATTGAGGCAGAGTTAAAGCAGGGAGTTATCAAAAAGATATACTTTGTTGGACAGGGAACTGCTGGTATTGCAGCTCAAGGTTGTGCTGATCTTTTAAGATACTATCTGACAAATCAAAGAATCCCTCAAAAGAGTTTTGCAGAAAATATTACAAATTTAAGTTATCAAGACTCTAAATCTTATAGTCAAATAGTAAATTATAATTTTGATATAAGATCAATGAAATCATCTGAACTATCAGGATTTTTTATTATTGGAGATGATGATGCCAAAGAGTCTATGAAAAATCATCTTGTAATTGCAATAAGCCAATCAGGTACTACAACCGATACAAACCGAACAGTTGACATGGTGAGAGCAAGGGGTGCAAGAACTCTTGCAATTGTAAATAGGCGGGACTCTGATCTCACATTTAAGACAGAAGGAGTTCTCTATACAAGTAGCGGAAGAGATATTGAGATGTCTGTAGCCTCTACCAAAGCGTTCTATTCTCAGTTGACTGCCGGAGCTCTTCTTGGTCTTCACATTGCCTATATTACCGGGGCTATCTCTCAAAAGAGATTGACCGAAGAGTTGAACGAACTTAATACAATCCCAGATAAGATGAGAAAGGTTCTTGATATGAAAGAGCGGATAAAAAAATCAGCATTTCGTCTTGCAATCTCAAGAAATTACTGGGCAACTGTAGGAAGCGGTTCTAATAAGACATCTGCAGATGAGATAAGAATAAAGTTGAGCGAGCTATGCTACAAAACAATATCATCTGACTTTGTTGAAGATAAAAAGCATATAGATTTATCATCAGAGCCGTTAATTATAATCTGTGCTGCTGGAACTCGAGAGAGCGTTCTGAAAGACATTATAAAAGATACAGCAATATTTCATGCGCACAAAGCAGCACCTATTGTTATTGCTGATGAAGGCGAAGATAGATTTGATAGTTATGCAGAAGATGTGTTCAGAGTTCCAAAGGTTAAAGAGCACTTTTCGCCTATTCTCAACACTCTTGTAGGGCATCTGTGGGGATACTATGCTGCCCTCTCTATTAATGAGTGTTCCGAGTTTATTTACAACCATCAGCGAGATATGAAAGAGTTGATAAGTGAATACAAGAGCATGGGAAGAGATGTATATGAAGTTGTTCTTGAGAAGAATTTTAGAGAAAAAATGGCTCTATTTTACAACTCTTTTTCTAAAAGACGGCGTGAAAAGAGATTCCCAGCAGCTATGGGAATTGATAATGCTGCAAATATCACCTTGTTATTGAAATATCTATCTGGCAGGCTTCAAGTAGGCGATTTTGAGATCGATTTTGCTAAAAAAGGGACTCCTGCAAATATGCTTGATGAATTTTTCAAAAATATGGCAGAAGCCGTTAACACAATGGCAAGACCTATTGATGCTATCAAGCATCAGGCAAAAACTGTTACTGTAGGGACAAGCCGTATATCTGACAAGGTTGAACAGTTTGATTTTACTGAACAATTTGAAGGTTTGATATTTGATGAAATAGCAGCAAATGGTCTTTCAGTTGCGCAGATTACAAATAAAAATGTTGTGGTTATCAAGAACCTTCAAGAGATAATTTTTGGTATAAAAGGGGCAATGTTATACAAGATATCTGGATTAAATCTTCTTGGTGAACCAACTGCTCAGACAAAGATAGAAGTTGTAAATAAAACTGGTATAGTAGCCTCTGAAGTTTCAAGAGTTGAAACAGAGCATCAGTTAAAAGGCACTAAAAATATTATTGTTAGAGAGGGCAATGTCTATATTGGTAAAGGAAGAAAAGATGGACGCAGTATTCTTGTAATCCCTGTGCTCTCTGCCTCTCCAAGTTCCAGTGTTATTGAATATCTTCTCTCAATCCATGTTGAATTTAAAGAGTCAAGTCAGGTATCTCTGCTCAATAAAATTAAGGCGTTAGGTGGTAAATATACAAGAATTAAAGATATTATCTTAGAGACAGATATTATTAAATGGGATGATACTCTGCTTGATCTTATGGATATTGAGACTCTATTTGGTGACTCTGGAGAGAAGATCGCAGAGGCTATTATGAGCAAGAAGAGTTAGCAAGATAAAATATTAAATTTGAATAAGTTGATAAGCATGATTATTGATGAAGCAATAAATGTATTAAAGCAGGAGGCAGATAGTATTCTCCATCTAACAGAAAAAATTGGAGACAATTTTGAGCAGATGGTTGAAGTTATCTGTGGCTCTACAGGTAGAGTTGTTATTTCAGGTATTGGAAAGTCGGGTTTAATTGGCAGAAAGATTGTTGCAACTCTTTGCAGTACCGGGACAAATGCTATGTTTCTTCACCCTGTAGAGGCAATGCACGGCGATCTTGGTATGGTTTCTAAAGATGATGTGTTTATTGCTATTTCAAACAGTGGAGAGACTGGTGAGTTAAATATGTTGTTGCCATCCATCCGATCTCTTGGTTGTCCTATGATTGCATTTACAGGCAATCCCAACTCTACAATGGCTAAAAGATGCGATATTGTAATAGATACTGGAGTAGAAAAAGAGGCTTGTCCGTTAGGACTTGCCCCAACTTGCAGCACGACTGCTCAACTTGCTATGGGAGATGCTCTTGCTGTAGTACTTATAAACAAAAAACATTTTAAAGTAAGTGATTTCAAAAAATCGCATCCAGGTGGGATCCTTGGACAGAGACTTTCATGTATGGTTGGAGAGATTATGTTCTCTAATCTGTCTAATGAAACTATACCATCTGTGTCGTCTGGTGCATTTCTATCTGAAGCTATAGCTCAAATGGATAGATTCAAACTTGGTGCTGTATTTATACTTGAAAGTAACAACAGATTAGTAGGAATCATAACTGATGGAGATATAAGACACAGTATTGCAAAGAACAGCTCTTTGATAAATAATAGTAGCGGAAATAACATAATATTTGACTTTAATAGCACAAATGTTGAACAAGTGATGACAAAAAAGCCACATGTTATTGCTCCAGAACTCCCTCTTTATGATGCGTTAAATATTATGGAGCAACACCAAATAACTATTCTTCCAGTTACAGATTCTCAAAACTGCCTTGTTGGCATTCTACATTTGCATGATATACTTGGAAAAGGTGCATTTAAATTTACTGGATAATTTTTTTCAAAATAGATGATGAAGGATTAAGTAATGGATATTATCAATCTAAACACCCAAATACAGACACTCGGAGAGGCTAAGATATCTTCGCCTTTAAAAGGGAGAGTAAAAGGAGGATACACAAACCGCTTTGTCAAAGATAGTGATAGAGTTATAGCCATTGTGGACCATGAATCTATATTGTACAATTTTAAAAATAATATTGAGATCCCAAGTTTTGAGATGGCAGGTCCAAGAGAAAAAATCTATTTTGATCCAAATAAACTTAAATGTGCCATTGTAACCTGCGGAGGATTGTGCCCGGGACTTAACGATATTATCCGTTCAGTTGTTTTAGAACTTTACCACTGCTATGGTGTCAGAAATATTTATGGAATTAAATATGGACTTCAAGGTTTTATCCCTGAATATGGACACGATGTGATTGAGCTTACTCCTAATGTAGTATCTAATATTTTGGATACAGGAGGTACTATTCTTGGCTCATCTCGTGGCACGCAAGATATTGGTGCAGTGGTTGACTGTTTGGAAAGAATGAATATCGGAATACTATTTATGGTAGGAGGCGATGGAACTCTTGTTGCTGCCAACAAAATAGCAGATGTTATAAATGATAGGAATCTTAAGATAAGTGTTGTTGTAATACCAAAAACAATTGACAATGATATATATCTTGTGTCCAAAACCTTTGGGTTTGATACTGCTGTAGATATAGCTACAAATGCCATTAAAGGGGCACATAATGAAGCCGAAGGATATCCTTATGGTATTGGGCTTATAAAACTTATGGGGCGTCATGCTGGCTTTCTTGCAGCAACAGCAGCCCTTGCTCAACAGGATGCTAATTTTGTTCTTATACCTGAAATTGACATTGATCTCTATGGCGAATCTGGCTTTTTGGCAGCTCTTGAAAAGAGGCTTATGGAGCGAAAACATGCTGTAATTGTAGTTGCAGAGGGAGCTGGTCAAAAATTTTTTACGGAGCAAAAAACAGAGTACGATCCCTCTGGAAATATCAAACTTAAAGATATTGGTCTGTTTCTTAAAACTGAGATATCTAACTTTTTTGATAAAAAAGAGATTACAATAACCCTTAAGTATATCGATCCAAGCTATATGATCAGAAGTTTACCAGCAAATGCCAATGATAGTGTTTTCTGTGGTTTTTTAGGACGAGATGCTGTTCATGCAGGAATGGCTGGTAAAACTAAACTGTTGATAAGTTACTGGAATAACAACTATGTTCATATTCCAATGGATGCATCTGCTGGTAAACGTAAAAATGTGGATCCAGATGGAAAATTGTGGCAATCTGTCCTTGAATCTACGGGACAGGGATCGCTTACAAGTTAATTGTTCCGGCTTATCTCCACAAATGAGTTATTTTCTACTGTAATAAAAAAAAGCTCTTTACGGACATTTCCATTTAGTTCAAAAATTGTCTCTCCGGTAACACCATTGTGGATTGTGTTACCGGCAAGGGCTTTTTTAAGAGCCTCTCTGGAAGTAATATCTTTATCCATTGATGTTTTAATAAGTATTGATGCAGTATCGTATGCAATAGCTTCAATAAATCCTGGATATTCCCCATATATATTTTTAAACGCCTCTGCAAAATTGACAGTTTCAGCTCTTCTGCTTTTAGCAAAAAAACCATCTGTAATTATAGCATTACGTATATGCTCTTTTGATATTTTCAAAAGAGCACTGTTATGCCAGATATTTGTTCCAAGAAGATAGGTCTCTTTAACACTGTAATAGATAAGTTGAGGTAGAATTAATGCAACCATTGTGGGTGAATCTGGTATAAATATAGCAGTCGTTGGTTGGTTTTCAACTGGTGAGTCTGATGGTTGTTGTGGTTCAAGAGATGCTAATCTTTTGATTGCACTTGAAAAATCTGTTTGATTCTCACGATAAACCTCAACAAATACTATCTCTCCACCTGATTGTATTACTGCCTGTCTAAAAAGAGTTGCAAATGTTTGACCATACTTGTCATTTGGAGAGAGCATGGCAAAACTCTTTATTCCAAGAATATCTATTGCATGAGAAACAAGCCCTTTTATCTGCATTTCAGGGGTGATGAAATTAGAGAATATATAGTCTCCAGTAGTTGTCACTTCACTTTTTTGTGACATGCAGATCATAGGAATTTCATATTTTTGTGCCTCTTTTGCCGCTGCTTCTGATGTAATCATAGGTCCTGCAATTGCAGCAACACCGGCATCTGCAAGCTCTTGAACAATAGCTACAGCCTTATCGTCTTTTGATTCAGTATCTTTAACGATAAATATAATCTCTTCACCGCTGTATAAAGCCCTCATATCCTGAAGAGCCATCTGAACCCCTCTTAAAGCCTGCTTTCCAAATACCTGATATTTTCCAGAAAGAGGTAGCATACACCCAATAGTATTTCTCTGAAAAGTCCTCTGTGCAATCTCATTTAAGATGTTTTGGACATCTTTTATACGAGAATCATCAGGATATTTTGAGACAAATTGAGTTAGAATCTCTTTTGCCTTTTTGTTATTATGTTGCTTTGTATAGTTCATTCCAATTCGATATAAAAGCATAGGTTCAGGAATCATATTTTTACTTGATTTTAGTACAAGTTCTAAATCACTGGTTTTCATTATAGATAGCAAAGCTTCTATTTTAGCAAGTAGCCTCTTCTTTTCTTGTTCAGAATATTTTGACATCAGACTGTTATAGATATTTAATGCAGTTCTATAATTTCCTGCTTTTATTTCAGCGTCTCCCTTCTGCTCAATATCAGCATAAGAAGAGTGTTTAATGTGTTTATCTCCCATTATTTGATCTAATTTATGCTGTTTATCTCTTTTGGGTAAGTCAGAAGTAGTAGTATAGGACAACTGACTACATGAGGTGCATAAAACAGATAGAGTAATAGATATGATTGTAATAAACAAAAAAGGTAGTCTATTTTTAGGAGTCATAAAATATATCCATTTATTATAGTGTATTAAAAAGATAAAATAGAAGAGAGATAGAACAGATATTATCACGATTGAATAAATTTTTTTATCAACTTTTCAGCCTCACCAGAATTATCAGGAGTAAGCCAAATAATATCCTTATCCTGTCTAAACCAGGTAAGCTGACGTTTGGCATATCTTCTTGTATCACGTTTAAAAAGACCTATAGTCTCGTCCCACGGCATATTACCAGATAAGAAATCACATATATGGCGATAACCAATTGATTGCATTGATTTAAGTTCGCAGCCATACCCCCTACTAATAAGTGATTTTACCTCCTCAACAAATCCTTGCTCAATCATCATATTAACACGCATTTCTATACGATTGTAGAGTTCAGCTCTATCCATGTGAAGAGCTATTTTAAGAGAAGTGTATCGTTGTGAAGAGAAATTATGTTCATTGTGAAACTCTGATATAGGCTTACCTGTAACTTCAACAACTTCAAGTGCTCGAACAACTCTAAAACCATCATTTGGATGAATCCGCTGCGCAGCTTCTGGATCAACAATAGCAAGTTTTTGGTGTAAAACTTCACTTCCCTTTTGAGCTATCTCTTGCTCAAGTCTATTAATAATATCTGTATTTACTCTTCTATCCCTAAAAAGTCCGTAAAGAAGTGCTTTGATATAAAAGCCTGTTCCCCCAACAACAATTGGAAGTCTTGCTCGACAATAGATATCATTTATTGCTGAATCTGCTGTTTTCATATATTTTCCAGCATCAAACTCTTTATCTGGTTCAACAAAATCAATTAGATGATGCTTGGCAAGCTCACGCTCTATCTTGTTAGGTTTAGCAGTTCCAATATCCATATATTTATATATTTGCATGGAATCTGCTCCAATTATCTCTCCATTAAATCTTTTAGCAAGCTCAATGGCAAAACCAGTCTTTCCAACTCCTGTGGGACCGCATATAATAACTATTTTATTTTTCACAAAATTATCAATGTAGTATTGTCGTTATGTCATCTGTTATGTTGTTTGGTTTGCTTGTCAAATAATTACTGACCAAATTTCCATGTTGTTCTACCAGCCCCATCTTCCAAAATTATATTCATTGCATCAAGCTGTGCTCTTATCTCATCCGCTCTTGCAAAATTTTTAGCTCTTCTTGCCTCTGTTCGCTCCATAACGAGCTTATCAACCATTTTAGGATCAATTGAACTATCAGCAAGAGCTGCCTCTTTTTTTGCTTTAAAATAAGATTCAGGAGATTGTGAGATAATACCAAGTATATTGCCCATCTTATAAAGGTCAGTAACAATTATTGATAACTTTTGGGTAGTTTCCGATGATATGGACTCTTTGTTGGTAGTTCCAGAGGAGTGCTCACTTTTATCAAGGAGCTTGTTGCCTCTCTTTACAGTATCAAATATAGTTGCAATTCCTCTTGCAGAGTTGAAATCATCATCCATATCCTCTTTAAAAGCTCTCCATGACTCTCCTTGGCTACAATATCTATCTTTTAACTCAATGTTAGAAGCATTGTAACAAGATAGAGAGACTCCAGCTTTAGATGCACGCTCTAAAAACGTATATATTTTATCTAAACTTGATATAATCTCATCCATTGAATTTTCGTTGTAATCAATTGGGCTTCTGTAGTGTTTTGAGAGCAAAAAGAGTCTTATAACTTCAGGGTGATACTTTACAAGAACATCTTTTATCATGGTAAAGTTACCAAGAGATTTAGACATTTTTTCGTTATTAATATCGACAAAACCGTTGTGAATCCAGTACTTAACAAACTGCTTTCCAAATAGAGCTTCAGATTGAGCAATTTCGTTTTCATGGTGAGGAAAAATAAGATCCTTTCCGCCTCCATGTATATCAAAACTTTGACCTAAATATCGGTTGCTCATTGCAGAACATTCGATATGCCAGCCCGGTCTTCCTGGTCCCCAAGGGCTTTCCCATGCAGGTTCTCCTGATTTTGCTGGTTTCCAGAGTGTAAAGTCCATTGGATTTCTTTTATTTTCATCTACAGCAACTCTTGCTCCTGCAATCATATCATCAGGATTTCTGCCAGATAATTTTCCATATCCTTCATAAGATTCAATAGAGAAAAAGACATCACTGCCTTGTACATAGTAGGCTTTACCTTTTTCAATTAGCATCTGGATAAAATTGATAATATCTTCAATATGCTCAGTAGCTTTAGGTTCAATAGTAGGTCTAAGAACATTGAGAGCATCCATCTCGTTGTGAAACTCTTTGATATATTTTTCTGATATCTCTATCGGATCTTTGCCAGTTTCGTTTGCTCTCTTGATGATCTTGTCATCTACGTCAGTGAAATTCCTAACATAACAAACATCATAACCAGACTCTTTAAGCCATCGAAAAATAACATCAAATATCACCACAGAGCGGGCGTGACCAATATGGCTTGTATCATAAACTGTGGGACCGCAGACATACATACCAACTTTTCCAGGTTGTATAGAGACAAAAGGCTCTTTTTTCCCAGTTAATGTGTTATAAATTTTTAAGCTCATATATTTTTTATCCTAAAATTTACGTTGAAAAGTTATTCTGCTGCTCTTCTATCATTGAGATTCAAGCTGGAAATCTTTGTTATTAAAACTATAGCATGAGCAGCTATCCCCTCACCTTTACCTTCAAAGCCAAGACCTTCAGTTGTAGTTGCCTTTACATTAACAGATTCTGGTGATATTTCAATGGTAGCCGCAATTTTATGCTCCATCTCCTTTTTATATTTTTCTAATTTGGGAGCTTGTGCAATAATAGTGCAGTCAAGATTGGCAACACAGTAACCTTGCTCCTCAATTAAATTAGCACACTGTTTTAAAAGAATCATACTTGAAATATTTTTATAAGTTGGATCAGAGTCAGGAAAATGTCTCCCAATATCTCCAAGTCCTGCTGCTCCAAGCATGGCATCACAAATTGCATGGATAAGGACATCTGCATCTGAATGTCCCTGCAAACCTCTGTCAAAAGGGATATTGACTCCGCCAATTATAAGTCTTCTTTCGCCCACTAATCTGTGGACATCGTAACCCGAACCAATTTTGAATTTCATTGTAAGCTCCTCCTTTACTTTAGCCAAATTTCTCGCTTAGAAATATTTAATTCCAAAGATAGATATCGAGCTTGAAAAGAGGATATACAGTTAACTTAAGTTTGTCTGAAAAATAACTGTAAAAGTTGTACCATATTCAAGATTACTTTCAACACCTATCAAACCATTATACGAATCAACAAGTCTATGAATAATAGAGAGACCAAGTCCTGTACCATAGGATTTTGTGGTGAAAAAGGGGTTAAATATCGAGTCAAGATCGTTTTGATTAATTCCACAGCCATTATCACTCACTTTAAGAAATATCCTATTATCTTTTGCTTTAAAAAGATTTATAACTATCCAACCTCTAAACTCAGATTTGCCAATACCATTATATATTTCATTTTCAATAATATTGTTTTGTTTAATATATATTGCCTCAGACGCATTTTTAAAAAGGTTCCACAAAATTTGTCGAAAATGGTCTGGATCGATATTAAAAAAGATAGATTCATCTAAATTGATCTCAAACTCTATCTGCTTGCTGCATAAAGCGTTTTTATCAGAGATATCGCTATTACAATTATTGCAACCCCCACTTTTTACAGATAATATATTGCTATCATTATGAGTTGTACTCCTTTGAGACAAAAGATTACGACAGAGTGCCTCCTGCCTAAAAAGCTTTATTGTTTCAACAATTTCAGGTGCAAGAGATATCTTCTTAGAGTTAGATGTTTGAGGTTTTGCAAACAGAAGAAAATCAGTTACAATTCTTGTTAAACGCTCTGTCTCTCTTAGAACAATCTGCATAAGTCTATAATTGGGGCTACCGGGCGTAGCATCATCTTTTAACATCTGAATCGAGCCAGATAGAGATGCTAAAGGATTTTTTATCTCATGTGCCATACCAGCCGCAAGCTCTCCCATTGTTGCCATCCGTTCAACTCTTTTTAGATGATCTTCCATAAGCTTTAGATCTCTTTTAGCAACTTTTGCCTGAAGTGCTAAAAAACCACTTAAAACAGCAACAGCAAAGCATGATGTCATAACTATAACAATTCTATATATAATGTGATTCCACTCAACCTGATTGAACAGCTTTCCACTGACAACAAGAGGTGTAATCAAACCGTAATACTCTAAATCGATAAGTACTCCATACTGAAGGCTACACATCGTTGCAACAATAAGGCTTCCTTTACGAAAAAGAAGCATACTGGCAGCAATAATTACTACAAGATAGATAAAGGTAAATATACTGTGAAATCCACCTGTAATGAAAATAATTGCACTTACTGTAAAGGAGTCGATCGTTAGTTGAAAATAGGTAAAAAGTGGATTGGTAGAAAATTTTTTGAAGAGTAGCCCATACACTACAGATAAGAAAAGTATCAATAAAGCAAGGATATAGACCGCAACAAAGGGTCTTGAATCAACCGGAAGCTCTTCACTGGTTGAAAATACAAGGGTAGAACCTATTAAAATAATTGCAAAAACAACCCTAAAAGAGATAAGCCACTTTAGCCCTCTTTGCATTTCAACTAAATTTACCATTTTAAGAGAACCTTCAATCTAATATAGGCTAATTTTTACCCAACAGCACCGGCAATACTGAATATTGGTAAATACATTGCAACTACAAGTCCTCCAATTACAACTCCAAGAAATACAAGCATAAAAGGTTCTATCATAGCAGTCAGATTACTGACAGCCTGATCTACCTCATCGTCATAAAAATCGGCAATTTTTCCAAGCATAGCATCTAAAGCACCAGTAGATTCACCAACTGCAATCATGGAGCATACCATAGATGGAAAGACTCCACTTTCAAGGAGAGGATCAGCCATGGAGCGTCCCTCTGCAATACCAAACTTTACATCAGAAATTGCAAATTCAACCGTTTTATTGCCAGCAGTTTTAGCTACAATATCAAGAGCTTCTAAGATAGAGACACCACTTGACATCATTGTCCCCATAGTTCTTGTGAATTTAGCAACAGCAACTTTTTTAATAAGTATCCCAAAAATAGGCAGTTTTAATGCCAAGTCATCCATGATAATTCTACCTTTTGTGGTTTTATATGCCCTTTTAAAAATAAAAATAGAGGCAACTATTCCGACAATGATGTAGATAATATTTGCAACAACAAAATCGCTTAAAGCAACTGCTAAGAGTGTGGGACCAGGAAGAGAACCACCCATATCATCAAACATCTTCTTAAAAACTGGGATAACAAAAACCATAATGACACCAACAACAATAATCGCAATACCTAATGTAATGGCAGGGTAGGTCATTGCACCTTTAACCTTCTTTTTCAACTTTGCCATCTTCTCCATATACGCAGACAATCTTCTCAATATAATATCTAAAATACCTCCGGTCTCTCCAGCAGCAACCATATTGACAAATAGCTCATCAAAAACTTTTGGGAATTTCTTTAAGGCATCAGCAAAGGTTTCACCTGTCTCAACAGACTCTTTAATCTTTTTTAATATCTTTTTGAATGTGGGATTCTCTTGTTGAGTGTGTAAAATATCAAGACACTGTAATAGAGGAAGACCTGCATCAATCATGGTGGAAAATTGACGACAAAATATAATTACATCTGTATCTGTAACCTTGGGCTGTAAAAATGCTACATTTTCAAAAATATCCTTTGGCTTCTCTTTTACCTTTATAGGTTTAAGTTTTCTTCTTTGAAGGCTCGCTCTGACCTGATCAGGGGTCTCTGCCTCCATCTCTCCTTTTACAGTTTTATTTTTTGGATTCTTAGCCGTCCATATAAAAACTTTCATTAGCCACACTCTCCATATTTAAATAGTGTTAGGATAGTTCTGTTTTTTACCTATTCCTTTAAACAACACAGTTTCTTCCCGAAGATTTTGCAGAGTACAATGCCTCATCTGCTCTTTTCATTAATAGATCAAGTGTTGATAAATCATTATTTAACTCGCTTATTCCAATGCTTACTGTGCAAGATACAGATTTATCATCAATTTGCCAAGTTGACTTTTCAACACTTTTTCTGATTCTATCTGCTACAAGACGTGCATCACTTAAAGGAGTTTCAGGAAGCAGTGCTGCAAACTCTTCTCCGCCTATTCTTCCAAAAAGATCATTGATCCTAAGATTATCAATGGAAGTCATCGATACTTTTTTGAGGATTGTATCCCCTGTCTGATGCCCATAAGTATCATTAATCCTTTTAAAATGATCAATATCCATCATTAGAAACGTAAGCGGGTGGTTATATCGCTTGGCACGGCTCAACTCCTCTTCAGCACGTTCCATAAAATTCCTTCTGTTGCTTACTCCAGTTAAGTAGTCTTGAGTTGCCATCTTCTGATATTTAAGTGAGATTGCTTTTAATGCCTCTTCAGAAATTTTTCGGCGTTCAATCTCTTCTTCAAGCTGAATTTGTGCCCTACGAAGCGAGAGATGTGTATTTACACGTGCTAAAATCTCCTCAGCTTGAAAAGGCTTTGTGATATAATCAACAGCACCCATCTCAAATGCCTTTACCTTATCTTCAACCGCATCTATAGCACTTATGAATATAATTGGTACAGAACTGGTAAGCTCTCTCTCTTTCAGTTTTTGACATACCTGGTATCCATCCATTTCAGGCATCATAATATCTAACAAAATTAAATCTGGTAGTGTAGATAGAGCAGATTCTAAAGCAATCGAACCACTTGGAGCAGGTCTTACCTTATAACCACGCATACTTAAAATTGCAATCAACAGACGAAGGTTCTGGGGATTGTCATCGACAACAAGAATATTCCCCGCAGGCAAATCCCTTTTTTTGTTAGGAATATGGTTTTTATCAAGTTGATTTGAATTTTTATAGTCGTTCATTATTTTTCTCCAGAATCTCTATTAGTTCCTTATATTTGAAATCTGAAACAAGTTTAGAGATCAATTTGGCAGTATCAGGGTGTTTAATTGCTATTCCATCAACAAGCATATTAATTTTATCTAAATCAAGGTCAATAAGAGCCTGTTTCATATCTAAAATAAACTCTTTAGATAAAATATCTTCTAAAATAGAGTCACCAGTATGATGTTTTGGATCATTATTAAAACTTTCTTTATTCAACTTTTCTTTTAAATCTAAAGAGTCATCTTGATTTGACGACAAATAAACATATTTTACACCAATATGTTTTGAAATGGTATTAAAAATTTCACTTTCAAGAAAAGGTTTTCTGATAAAATCATCACATCCTGCCTCTAAAACAAGATTTTTCTGCTCTTCAAATGCACTTGCAGTAAGGGCAATTATAGGAACTCTCTCCGTTTTTCTATCATCTATCTTTCTATCATCTATCTTTCTATCATCTATCTTTCTATCAGTGATCTTGTTATCATTTATGTTATCTTCATCTATTGAATCACCTTGTTGAATTTGATTAATTGATAAAAGTCTCTCTTGTTGCTCTGCTCTATTTTGCTCTACCTGCCGTATTCTTCTGCTTGATTCATAACCGTCCATCACAGGCATACGCATATCCATCCAGATAAGGTGGGGTCTCCACGATTCAAACAGCTTAACCCCTTCAAGCCCGTTTGCTGCAATACGAACATCAAAGCCTACTGAAAGCAAAAGTTTGCTTAAAAGCATCTGATTTTCAACATTATCTTCAACAATCAATATTTTACGTCTCATCTCTTTTGGGTCAAGCCCTGCAACTTTAAGAGCATTAGAAACTTCTATCTTTTTTGAATCAGTATCAGATGCTATCTCAGCCTCAATTGAAAAACGGAAAATAGAGCCTTTATCAATTTCACTCTCTACCGTAATTTCACCACCCATAAGATGAACATACTCTTGACTAATTGACAACCCAAGTCCTGTACCTTCACTTGCTGAACTTAGAGAAGAGTGAAATCTCATAAATTTTTTAAACAAATTTTTCATATCATCTTCGGATATGCCGATGCCAGTATCTTTAACTTCAAAAAATATAACCCCTTTCTTAGTAGGCATCTCTTCTTCCCCAAGATAACATCCCTGACATTTAACCTTTAGCATCAAGCTTCCATGTTTTGTAAATTTAACAGCATTTATAAGAAGATTGATAAGCACCTGACGAAGTTTTTGTGCGTCTGCTCTTATATATCGGGGAATAGCAGGGTCAATATCTGTTAAAACTTCTAAACCATTTGCGTTAGCACGAGATTTAACCATAGCGGTTATATCTTGTATCATCTGAAAAAAATCAAAATTTTCATACACAAGATCAACTTTGCCAGCCTCAATTTTTGATATCTCTAAAATATCATTAATCAGAGTCAAAAGGTGCATACCGCTTCTCATAATTATATTTACACTCTCTTTTTGAGCATCAGTTGCATCTTTATCTCGCTCCATCAACTGGCTAAATCCAATAATAGCATTAAGCGGAGTACGAAGTTCATGGCTCATATTGGCAATAAAATCGCTTTTTGCACGGTTTGCAGATTCAGCCTCCTGCCTTGCAAGTTCAGCTATTTTGTAAGCAGATTCAGCCTTATTACGAGCATTTTGAGCATCTTTTAACGCATTTTCAGCATCAATTTCAGCCCGCTTTCTTATCTCAATCTCCTCTTCTAAAGATTCATAACTATTTTTAAGGCGTATAGTCATGATGTTAAAGGCTTGTGCAAGTTCTCCAAGCTCATCTTGCAGAGTTACTAAAACACAGCGGTTAAAATCGCCATTAGTAACTGCAACAGCAGCATCTCTTAAAGATATGATGGGTTTAGTGTATATTTTAGTAATAAATATCGAAACTATAAGAGAAAGTATAACCACAGAACCATAAACAAGCACCATTCTTTTTTGAAGAGTAAATATTGGAGAAAGCACACGGTTGACATGATTACCAATAAATATGCACCAGTTAATATTCTCTATTGGTAAAAGATGAGAGCTATTGGAATCAGTATGTGCAAGAGTTTGTGAATGTGCGTATAATTTATCAATCCCGCCCTCTTTTATAATAAAATACCCGTTTTTATTAGTTGAATAGTCACTCTTGTTAGCTGATAAATATAAATTTTTTTGTTCTAATGATTTTTGGAAAAAAGGATAGTTTGAAACCTCTTCAAAAAACTGAAACGGCTTATTGGAATAGATAAGTTTTCCATCTTGAGTAACCAATTTTACATCACTGTAGTCGTGCCTATCTGTTACTGCTTGAACCTCTCTCATTATCCATCTGGACGAGAGCACAGCTTTAACGACACCAAGCAGATTTTTATTTTTATCATCAATTCGTACCGCAATTGTTAGACCGTAGTCATCAGAATCAGATTGATCGTCTTGATAAATTTCAGAAAAATAAATTCCATCTTTAGATGCCCTTTGCCACCACTCTTTTCCTCCTTCATAATAACTATCAGTAAGATTTGTAGACGCAATATTTACACCAAAGGCATTGGTCAAAGATAACTGTGAAAATACTGTCTTACCTTGATATCGTTCATAAAAAGCAAAAAACATATCATTTAAAATGGTTGTTGTTTGATTGGTCAATACATCTTTTATTATATTAGGTATATTATTATCTATCTGATCCTGAGATATATTAGATAGTGTTTTAGATTTCGCTTTGAAAGTTGTTATAAAATCTCTCCATACAAGATTTTTCTCAGCAATGAAGCTGTCAGGATCAGCCATTGCTGAAAATTGGCTGTTTGAAATATGAAGTGGTGTGGTAATAAATGGTCTGCTTTCAATACTTTTGAGAGTCTCGATTTTATTGGAAAGAATAGCAGCCATTGTGCCGTGCATAGCATTGGCAATATCTACCATATTTTCACCATAAGATTGTTCAAGAGATGTACTGCTTATATTTATGCTGTAAAATCCAAGCAGCGATAACCAGAACATCCAAAAAACTACCATCATGGCAACTTTATAACGAATCCGTGGTTTAATCATAAAGAATTTACCTATAAATTATCTCTCCATTTTTGATCTGTGCGGGAAAAAGAGGAAAAAGAATATCTTTTTCGCCACTTTTTAACTCAATATTGCCAAACACACCTGAATAGACAAAGCCTTTCTCTAAAATTGCCTTTACAGACTCTTTAGTCATTAGTTTATCTTCTAAAAGACCGACAATAATATAAATAAAATCATAGCCAGTTGCTGAGTATTGGGTAAAAGGTTTACCATATTTTGCTTCATAACGTTTTTTCACCTTATCCGCAAATGGATAATTTTTATTGTAAATTGCAGGGGCTGTAACATGAATACCATCAGCTTCCTCTATAGATATAATTGATGGAATTGTAGCAGTTGTTGTAGATATTATCTCTCCTTTATATTTAATAGCTCTAAGAGCCTTTAAAATCTTGATAATATGAAAATCAAAACCAACTATAACTACAGCATCACTATCTTGAATATCGCTTATATTCTTTGAGAAATCTTTGCTGTCAGACTTAAACGAAGAGCTAACAATCGATATATTTTTATCTTTAGACCTATTTTCTATATCTTTAAAAACAGAGCTGCCATAAGCATCATCCATGTAAATAACACCAAGTACTCCATTGTAGGCTCTTTTTGCATCTTCTTGCATTTCAATATCAACATTTAAATTATGTCTAATATCTGCTTTTATGTTTGAAGAGATAATATTGCGATTCTTTCCTATTTTTAGGAATATTTCTGTCATAGGAGGGGCTTCATGCTCTGCTGTTGTCCAGTAGCGATAAACCCACTCTCTATTTTGAGTAAGTTCAGGAACAGTTGCCACAAGTCCCACAAGCAGCTTCTTTTTTGACTCAGCAATAGGTGCTAACTTTATTGATATAAAACTTAAGCAGCTTACAAAGAGCAATGGATCGTATCTATCTAACTCTTCAAATAGCTTTTGAGCACTGCTATCTGATAATTTACCATCTGATGATAAAGCATTTTTTACAACTATCTCAATATTTTGACCATTAATGCCGCCTTGTTCATTTATCTCCTCAACAGCCATAAGAAGACCATCTCTCACCTCTTCTCCTGCATAAGCACCTGATCCTGTAAGTGGAAGTGCTGCCCCAATACGCACTGGTGCTTTATTGTCTGTGCAGGATAATATTGTAAAAAGCAAAATAACTAAAGATACGCTAAATAATAATTTTATTAGTGATATTTTCATCAATATTCTTAATATAAATCCTCCATCCAACAAAACGGTTTAATATTCAATAATTGAAGCAATTGCAACCACTATCATTCGCATTAATATGGGAGAGACATTTCCTATTTTTTGTACAAATCTTTGAATATCAACCCCGCGCAACTGCAACGTATCAACAGATGATAATTTTGATAAACCAGTTATATTATCCGAATCAATTTTCACATGCCATAGATTTTTAGACAAATAATCTTTCCATTCTGTAATAGGAGCTACCAATCTTATTGGCAATACTCCAACAGCATCTGAACTTACTACAACAACGGGTCGTGTTTTACGAATTTCTGCACCAATAGTAGGATCAAGATTGACCAACCAGATTTCTCCTCGTTTAATATTCAATGAAGTCGCAATGCTGCCATTCCTGACGTTCTAAAGCTGTTTTATTGTAATGGGTTATCATCTGTTCTGCCTGCTGTTCCATTATTTTTTGACGTTCTGCTATAGGCATAAACATGAATTTTTCTTGTAATGAAGAGTGGTTTTCTTTATCTGCAATAACCCTAACCAATATATGATATAAAATCGGCAATTTATTGCTCGGCACTTGCATCACTAATTCCTGAATTTTTTCATAGCTTACTGGTTCAATATTCATCTATTTAGTCCCCTATTTAAGATAAAATTTTACAAGACGTTTACAGTTGTATGATTTGAAAACTTATAATTTTGTCAATATTGAAATTAGCTCTAAACATTTAGCTTTTGCTCTATCTGCAATCTTTTCAGCCTCTTTAAGTATTTCTGTTTCAAAAAATTTGTCCTCTATATCCTTTATATTTATAGATACATTGCGAAAAGCACCCCATATACCTGTTTCCAAAGCTTTTGCACCTACCTCTAAATCAGATTTTGATGCAGGGTTTATATAAGGTGCAATTTCACACAACGCATCCCAAGCAGAGTCAGCAAGACGCATTGTGGTTAAAGGGACATTGATGGCAGTTTTTAGACCAGCTTGCATTTTTGCTTTACGAGCCTGAGTTACAGGATCATCCTCACCAGTGCCTTTTGGCATTCTAAAACCCTCCATATACTCATTAAATGCTGATGTATCTGCATCAATCATTGGTATAAGTTTACGGGTAAGTTCATGAAGCAGGGGAATATGTTTTTGCATATAGGGTTGTGATGATTCAAACTTTCTAACTCCATTGGTGATTTTCGCAGCCATTGAACCAAGCCCAACTCCCATAGCAGCTATTGCAGCAGAGGCAGAGCCTCCACCCGGAGCTACGGTTCGTGCTGATACCTCCTCAATAAAATCTCTCAGGCTCATACTGGCAAGTGGCTCGTATGGTGGCTCTGCAACAATGTATTCAATTATTTTCTCTTTAGGTTTAAAAGGGCTAATAGAGTTAAGACCTAAACGCTCAATTGCAAGGCGAATTTTTTGATCCTCTTCATATACAAAAAGTTTCTCTTGAGCAATGTAGTAGTCAGCAGCCATCAAAATGGACTCTAATGGGACAATACCTACAATTTCAGAACCAGCAACACCAACATTTAGAAGAGAAGCCTCTTTTTTGACCTCTTCAAAAAGAGTATGGATTGGAGTTACATGGTAGTTATTAAGGTTTACAGTTACCTGAGCCATGTTGTACTCATTGACAAACCACCCCATCCCTTTGACATCTTTTAGTCGCCCGGGTTGGTTGTCACTTTGTTCACTCTTACTATTTTGATTCTGATCACTTTGAGCTTCATTTTGGCAACGACCTGCTTCTCGAAGGTTTAAGGCGATCCTATGAGCTTGATTTGATGTTCCAAGAATATTGACATTATAAGCAATTAAAAACATGCGAGCACCTGTTGCGGTTGCTCCCCACTCTGGAACAAACTTGGTTGGTCCAAAATCGGGTTTCCAGTTTGGGTCTTTAAGCCTCTCCTCAAGCCCTTCATATTCGCCCTTTCTTATATCTGGAAGTTTACGACGGTAGTCTTGCTTGGCAGCCTCTTCATAGAGAAAAAAAGGGACTTTAAGTTCATCTGCTGCCCTTGCTGCAAAATGTGTAGCGATTTCAACACAATCTTGCATAGTTACTCCATTAACTGGAATAAATGGGCAGACATCCATTGCCCCAAATCTTGGATGTTCACCTTTATGTTTTTTCATATCTATTTTTGCCTTTGCAACTCGTGCAGCTGCTAAAGCGCCCTCCACAACACTGTCGGGATCACCAACAAAAGTATATACGGTTCGGTTTGTAGATTGCCCAGGATCAACATCAAGAAGGGTACAACCTTCTGTTTTTCGTATTGCATCAGCAATTGCATCAATGATCTCTCTATTTCGACCTTCTGAAAAATTTGGAACGCATTCAACTATTTTTTTCATAAGACTATTTATCCTTAACATATTTTGATTATTGAGTTTTAGGCTCATCCATATAGGTGTGTATATTAATAGCTTCTTGCTATCAATAACATTTAAAATAATGAGCAATATTAATTAACAATAAGGATTAATATCTTTATTTATTTACATAATCAAGTAATATAGCGTTACTATTTCATGTCTGCAAAATCAACTTTATGTCTGCTACATTGATGCTTCCTATAGATATTGAATTTTGCAAATCATGTAGGATATCTATATAAGGCTCATTGGAGGAGACGAGCATCTCTAATTGGAGTATGAAAATCTCAAATTATGACCGATTAAGGTATATTTAAATCAATATTGCTAACTACCTCTCTCTTTTATTACAGAATTATCCTACTTTAATGCTTGTATATTACATAATTGTGATATTATTTGCAGGCTTATATAGAATAGAGTTATCTTAAGTGTTGGCTTAAAAATTGCTATGAAAAATATGGATAAATAACTCATAACGAAAATATACGGATAAGTATGGATAGCAATATAGAAGAAAAGTATCAATGCAATCTAAAACAAGAGACTATTCTAAACTTACCGTTTATACATCAGTGTACATATAGACATAAAAAAATGTTAACCGGAACAATAAAGAATTTAACCCTCTATACAGCCCTTCAACCGATCTACAGTTTAGCCCATAAACGTATTGTAGGCTATGAAGCACTTGTTCGTGCAAAAAATAGGGACAAGGAGTGGATAAATCCAGTATCTCTGTTTAATACATCCAAAAGTGATGTTGAACAAATTCATCTGGATCGACTCTGTCGATATATCCATATCAATAATTTTCTTTGCATAAATGACTCAATAAATTGGTTGTTTTTAAATGTATCTCCAGAAACCATTCTAAAAGGAAGAGATTATGGTTCATACTTCAAGGAGTTACTTGAAACATTTGACTTTCCGGCACACAGAATTGTTATTGAAGTGGTAGAGCAGCCTATTGAAGATAACACCTTATTAGCTGAAACAATCAATTACTATAAATCTCTTGGATGCCTTATAGCAATTGATGATTTCGGTTCTGGCTACTCTAACTTTGACAGAATATGGACCATAAAACCAGACATTGTTAAGCTGGATCGCTCTTTTCTTATCAGGGCTTCTGGCCAGAATCGAGTTAGGGAGATGCTCTCTGGAATTGTCTCTCTTTTACATCAGGCAGGGGCATTAGTTCTATTAGAAGGAGTTGAAACAGTAGATCATGCTATGATGGCAATTGAAAGTGGGGCAGATTTTGTTCAAGGATTCTATTTTGGATATCCATTTACTAATTTATCATTACCTTTTAATAAGTTTGTAGATTTTGACTCTCTATTTAAACAGCACAAAACTGTTCTAATATCAGAAAACAACAAATTTCAGGAGATGATAAAAAATTATAATACTATTTTTGCAACAGTTGTAGAAAAGCTAAAAAACGGTGACTCTTTGGAGAGTGCTACAAAGAAGCTGATTTTAGAAAGTTCAGTACTACGTTGTTACCAAATTGGAACTGATGGAGTCCAAATTGGCAGCACCATAGTGTCTGGACTCTACAGCTCAACCACTGATAAGAGATTTAAACCCCTTGAGGATGCGAAAAACGCTGATTGGTTTAGACGTCACTATTTGAAACGAGCTATTCTTCACCCTGAGCAGCTTCAGGTTACAAGACCATATCTGTCAATTACTGGAGCACAGATGTGTATTACACTATCAATGAAGTTCTCTATTGGCTCTAAAAGTAATGTCCTATGTTGTGATATTGATTTACCCAATACAACTACAATCAACATGCAAAAAGAGGCTGACTGCTTGGACTTATAATTCCAGCCTCTTCTGCTTTATTAAAAAATGTACGAATTGCTCTCTCCCCTTCAGCCCCTATATCTTTTGAGAAATCATTAACATAAAGATTAATATGTTGATTGATAACCTCGTCGTTTAGCTCTTGGGCATATAACTTTATGTAATTCTTACCAGCTTCTGGATTATCAAAGCCATACTCAATGCTCGCTTTTATCATATTTTGAATAGTAGCTGCTATTGCAAAGTTCTGTTTATAGAGTTCCCTTTTGATAGCAATACAACCAAGAGGGATAGGCAAGGATGTGAAATTTTCCCACCATTGCCCCAAATCAACAATAGATTTAAGCCCAAGATTTTTATAGATAAATCTTCCCTCATGTATGATCACTCCAAAATCAACTGTTTTTTCTTGCACAGCAGCCATTATCTTATCAAATGGCATAGGAACAATATTGGGTTTAATTTCAGGGAAGTTTTGTTTTAAAAATAGGGTGAATAGAACAGATGCTGTTGTACCTCGTCCTGGAACAGCTACAACAGGTCGTTCAATCATTGATGTCGGTGATTTTATAATCTCTTTATCGGGTAAGGAGATTACAAGAGGTCCGCAACCTCTTCCTAAGGCAGCACCGCTTCTAAGGAGCGCATACTTATCTCTTAAAGCTCCAAATGTGGCAAAAGAGAGCTTAGTAACATCAAATAGAGAATTTGCAGCATTTTTATTAAGAGTTTCAACATCTGCAATGGTGATATCAAACTCTATATTTTCTGTGATATCAGACTTAGTAGTTTCTTTATTATCAGTTACACACCTCTTTGTTTTGAGCAACCCATGGGCAAGAGCGTGAAAAATAAATGTATCATTAGGACAGCTTGAGTATGCAAGTGTAATATGTTTCATAATATTATATATTGTTATATTGATTTATTAGAGAGAGTAGAAAAAAGGTAAATTTCTATTAGAATGGAATTTAATTTTTGCATTATGCTGGTCGGGATGAGAGGATTTGAACCTCCGACACCAGCGTCCCGAACGCTGTGCTCTACCAGACTGAGCCACATCCCGACTATGACAAAAACAGCTGCATTAATAATTTTTTTTATTATGATTGTCAATTAAATTTAGACCATTCCCCAAAATCCAACTTCTTAATAATTCTTTTTCTATATGTCGATATCTAACTCTCCATTCCCTACTTATCAATAGAGAATGATAATTCTATTTTAACTAATATAGTTCTTTTCAAGAAAAATAAATTTTGATAAATACAATTCAATAATTTATTATAATTTTGCTGACGAAATAGTTGTTTCTAATATTTAACAATTATTAGAGGATTAATTCTCCTTTTTCCATGACAATAAACATCCTGCCTTATGGGAACAAAAATCAGTTTTGTTTAAATAGTACTGCTGAGTAAAACGTCTCGTATTCTCGTATAACAACGATAAATATTATTGCGATATCAACACTGTACATTATGAAACAGACTACATTAGATAGACTAAAATATTTAGATAACTTTCCACAGTTACCCCAGATTCTACTAAAGATTCTTGAAGTATGTAGTCAAGATGAAACAGATTTAGACGATCTCGTTAAAATTATATCCTCTGACGCTGGAGTAACCTCACGTTTAATGCAGATTCTAAGCTCTGCATGGTTTAATATTAATAAAGAGATCAGAAATGTTGAATCAGCCATTATTTATCTTGGTGTTTCAACTATCAGAAATATAGCTATAAGCATGTCAGTGGTGAATGTTTTTAAATTGGAAAAGCCTCTGTATAATTTTAATATGAGAGCATTCTGGTATCACTCTTTTAAATGTGCCATTTTAGCTCAGAAGATAGCTAAGATAACCAATAAAACCAATCCAGATGAGGCATTTCTTGCAGGATTGATGCATGATATTGGCAAGATAGTGCTACTTAACAATTACCCTGAGCAATATTGTGAGCTTATTAACAAAAGTGTAGATGATTACCATTTAGCACATCTTGAAATGTCCTATTTTAACCTTACCTATGCTGATGTAGGTTCTTGGATATGTAGGCAATGGCATCTTACTCCAATAATCTCCGATTCTGTTCTCTATTTGAATGAATCAATAGAGCGAATACAACATGCTGCTTTTCCTCTTGTCAAAATTATTTACTCTGTAAACTATCTATGTGCAAAAAAGTACACTTCAAATGGTCTATCACAACAAACAGACGAGCTTTACAGTAAAGCGATTGCCTTGACAGGATTAGATCAAGATATTGTTGAGTCTGCCATAGCTGATGTAGAAAACGAGGTTCTTTTAATGGCTGACTCCTTAGGAATAAGGATTTCGTCAGGTCAAGCAGATTCTATAATAGATAACCCTTTGATAGTTACGTCAAGCTCTCCATCTGATAATATTGCTGATGAGCTTATTAACAAAGAACTTCAATATAAAGTAAAAGATTATTCTCTTATTTATGGCACATTAGAAACATTGTTGTATGCTTGTGATATCCCCTCTATACTTAATGCATTTGAGATGGGGGTAAAAATCCTTTTTGGAGCTTCAAGGGTATTCTACTTTTTATGTGATCATGAAACCAAACTATTGACAGGTTGGTGCAGTAATAAAAACAGACAAGATCGTGTAATCAATAGTATCGCTTTTTCAATTGAAAATAGAGATAGTCTTTTAGTAAAATCGCTTGTTAAGCGAGAGATGCTTAACAGCTCAACTGTAGCTTATGAAAATTCTATTGCTATATCAGATGAACAAATTATAAGGCTTTTAGGGTGCACAGTTATGTTTGCACTTCCAATGTATCTACCTGAAAAAAATATTGGAGTTGTTGCAATAGGTGCTGATATGGATACAGCCCCTCTTTTGATAGAAAACAGATCCATACTTACCATGTTAGCAAAGCTCGCTTCAGTATCTCTTGATCGCTTTAGATACACTAATAATCACGAAAAAATAATTCATAAAGAACGAGCATCAGCAGTATCTGAGTCCATAAATAAAGTGATACATGAGATTAATAATCCTCTGCTGATTATCACCTCATATTTAAAGATGCTATCACTTAAACTTCCTGCTGAAGACCCCTCCCAAAAAGATTTACGCATTATTGATGAAGAGATAGAGAGGATAGGAGGACTTGTAAAGCAACTTTCTTGTTTTTCGCAACCAGCTATAAATCAGTTTGAATGGGTTGACGTACATAAATTGTTCAGCAATTTGCTTGAGGTATTCAAAAAATCGATTTTAATCAATAAAGGAGTTGATGCCAATATCGTTGTTGAGCCTAATTTTCCCATTATCAAAAGTGATAAAAATGCACTAAAGCAGATTTTTATCAATCTGTTGAAAAATGCTTCTGAAGCAACAGATAAAGGAGGGAAAATTTCTATTTGTCTAAGAGTAATTCCAAACTCTGTTAAAATTATGATTGATGAACGAAAAAAGATATCTGGAGAGATTGAAATTACTATCAGAGATACAGGCAGGGGTATTCCTGATGATATTATGAGGCGTATTTTTGAACCATACAACAGCTCAAAAAAGGGAGAGGGAGCAGGATTAGGTCTTTCTATTGTTAATACTATTGTCAGAAATATAAATGGTAGCATTGAGTGTCATACTAAAAAAAATGTTGGTACAGAGTTTAAAATTGTGTTGCCAATCTCTTCTTCACAAAGTGAGTGCAAAATTAACTCTAATAATAGTGGTTAAAGTTTAGCTTTTTAGATTTAATCCAAGTCCATATCTACTTTTAATAAAAAACATAAAAAAAGTATATTTAATGGTTAATTAGATTCAATACGGGAAAACTAATCAATGCAGAATAAAAGCAAGCCTCAAATATTAGTAGTAGATGATGAAATCAGGATACGTGAATCCATAAAAGGATTGCTTACACAAAGTGGTTTTGAAATTTATACAGCATGTTCTGTAAAAGAGTCTCTTGAACTTGCAAAGCAAATTTCGTTTGATCTTTTTCTTGTTGATAAAAATCTTCCTCAAGAAGATGGATTTGTTTTAATGGATTATATTTTAAAAGAACATCCCAATGTCCCATTTATAGTTATTACAGGTAATGCAAGTATTGACTCTGCAATTCTTGCTTTGAGAAAAGGGGCATATGATTATCTAAAAAAACCTTTTACATATGATGAACTTACAAAAGTTATATCACATGCACTTGCTCAAAAAAAACTTGAAGATGAGAACAAAGTTATTGCTGCTATGCTTAAAGATTCTGAAAGACGATACAGAGAGATGATCCAAAATTCTCCTGATCTGATTATAATACTTGATGGTTATGGGTGTATTAATTTTATAAACAACACGGTTGTATCAATTCTTGGGTACACCATTGAAGAGATTAAAGGTATTCCACTATTAAATATTATTGATGAAAAATATAGAGAGCCTGTCCGGTCTTTTTTGGAATTACCATATTTAAACAGAGATTGCATAGAAAAGAGTTCAGTTATATCGCAAGATGTTAGTGTAAGAGATTCTGGTATAGATGTTGAGATTATCTGTTCTCCAAGCTGTGGCTCTAATAAAAAGAGAGTTGATATAGAGATTAGAAAAAGCTCAATATCATTTAATAATAGAGGCTTGGATGGCGACTCTCGGGTAAAAGAGATATGTATTGTAGGACGAGATATAAGTTTCAGAAAGTCATTTGAGCAACAGATGATCTATTCTCAAAAGATGGAAGCTGTAGCTCTTCTTGCAGGGGGCGTTGCTCATGATTTTAACAATCTCTTGATGGGAATAAAGGGATATGTTTCGGTTATCAAATCTAAGCTTGATACTGACCACTCGTGTTATAACCATCTTATAGCTATTGAGAAAAACGTCATCAAGGGTTCGGGTGTAATCTCTCAGCTGCTCAACTTTGCACGTGGTGGGGTATCTAATATTCAGACAGCCAATATAAATTTTATTATCAAAGATACTTTAGAGCTGTTTTCTATAAATAAGAAAAATATTCAAGTCCATCTTGAGCTATCAAAAGATATATGGAAGGTAGAGGTGGATACTGGTCAGATGGAGCAGGTCTTTTTAAATATGTTTATAAATTCACATCATGCCATGAAAAAAGGTGGAGATATCTTTATAAAAACAGAAAATGTTATGGTAAATCCATCTGATGCAAAGATAAAAGAGATATTACCCGGGGCATATGTTAAAGTCACAATTAGGGATACAGGAGAAGGGATTGAAAAATCTAATCAGAAGAAGATTTTTGATCCATTCTTCACAACTAAAAAAAGTTCCAAAGGAACTGGGCTTGGTTTAGCTTCTGCATACGGTATTATCAAAAAACACAATGGCATTGTTACAGTTGCAAGCTCTCCAGGAGAGGGTGCAATATTTACAATCTATCTTTGTGCAAAAGTGATAAATAACTCTATTATACCCAAAGTTAATCCAGTTAACATATCAGTTAGATTGACAGATAGAAGTTCAGGTGAATTGTCAAACAAAAATCTATTGGAATTGCCAAATAAAAATCATGCAATAACTGCTTTGATTATTGACAGCGAACCTGTTGTACAAATCGCAGCTGTTGATATGTTAAAAAATATAGGAATTAATACCATTGCCTCTTCTAATGGGCGTGAGGGTGTACAAAAATATATTGAATATATGGACGAAATTGATCTTGTTATTTTGGATATGGTGATGCCTGGAATGAATGGTTTTGAGACATTTAAATATATTCGTAAATTAAATCCTCAAGCAAAAATATTAATGACAAGTGCTTATAATCACGGAGATGAAATTACCCGTATCTTTTCGGAAGGATACTGTGATTTTATTAGTAAACCATACCACGATACTTTGTTGTATAACAGGATAGAGTCTCTTTTATCACCTAAAAACGGTCTAAAAGCAGACTCTATCTGTATAGCAAAAAGCACTACCGAATAATGAAGCGATACCGCTATTTTTTAAAGGAAAGTATCTTTAGAAAAATCTCTCTTTTATAATAGTAGCTTCTCTTCCAGGTCCTACAGATACAATTTTAATTTTTACGCCTGATAACTCTTCAATTCTGCTCAAATATTTTTTTGTATTTTCAGGAAGCGCATTGTAATCAGTAATATTGGAAGTAGCTTCTCTCCAACCAGGATGAGATTCATAAACTGGAGTACAATTCTCAAGTACCTTTATCGAAGGTGGAAAATCTTCCATTATCTGTCCGTTATACTCATATCCTGTGCATATTTTAATCTCATCTAAATCATCAAGAACATCTAATTTTGTTATAACAAGACCAGTTAAGCTGTTGAGTCTGGCAGCATTTTTAAGAATAACCATATCAAGCCATCCACACCTGCGTTTTCTTCCGGTAGTTGCTCCGAACTCAGCACCTTTTTGTTGAAGTGCATCTCCAATTTCATCAAATAGCTCTGTTGGAAATGGACCACTTCCCACTCTTGTTGTGTATGCCTTCACAATTCCAATAACCTGATTGAGCCTACAAGGACCCACTCCTGAACCGCATGCAGCATTACCAGAGACTGTACTTGAGGATGTAACAAAAGGATATGTACCATGCTCAACATCTAAATGTGTCCCTTGCGCACCTTCAAATAGTACTTTTTTACCTTCATCCATACCTCTATTCAAAATCACGGATATATCAGCAATATATGGAATAAGACGATCTCTTATAGATAGGAATTGATTTATTATCTCTTCAGGGTCAAGGATTTCGGCGTTAAAGTAGTGTTTTAGATAAAAATTTTTCTCATCCATGATAGTGCGAACTTTGTCTGCAAAAAGATCAAAATCAAGCAGATCCGCGAAACGAATGCCACGTCGAGTTGCTCTATCTTCATAACATGGACCTATACCTCTTCCAGTTGTACCTATCTTGTTGTCTCCTTTTTTCATCTCCCGTGCATTGTCGATAAGTCTATGATAAGGCATTATAATATGTGCTCTATTACTTATCTTTAACATTTCAGAAGATACATCTACTCCGTTTGCTATAAGGTAATCGATCTCATCGAGCAAAACAATCGGATCAACTACAACTCCATTTCCGATAAAACACTGTTTTTTTTGAAGAATTCCTGATGGCACAAGATGACTAATAATTTTTTTACCGTTTACCACCATTGTATGTCCAGCATTGTTGCCGCCCTGAAAACGTACAACATAATCAGAATACTCACTCAACAAATCAACGATTTTTCCTTTTCCTTCATCACCCCATTGGGTACCTACAACAACTATATTTGACACTGTTTATTTACTCCTTTTCTCTTTGAAAAACTGTCTGATAATCTCTCTTGTTTCGTTAAGACATACACCAGATACAACTTCAATACTGTGGTTCAATCTCTTATCATCAGTAAAATCAAACAATGAACCTGCTGCTCCCCATTTAGGATCTGGTGCACCATAGACTAATCTTGCAACCCTTGCGTGTATAATTGCACCCATACACATTATACATGGTTCTATGGTGACATAAATTGTAGAGCCACAAAGCCTATAGTTGCCACTGGACAGAGCAGCCATTTTTATTGCCATAACTTCTGCATGAGCAGTTGGGTCACACATAGATATTGTCTGATTGTATCCATGAGCTATTATATTGCCCAAATTATCTGTGATTACACTTCCTACAGGAACTTCATCCAAAGAAGCAGCAGTTTTAGCCTCTTGAATAGCAAGTCCCATATAGTAAATATCATTCATTGATGATGCCACATTACCATTATAATATATAGGGTTTTAATATTTATTTTATTCATTCATAACTTTTACCAACATAGCTTTTTATCTAACTTTAATCTATATCCATTTTTTAGCATCAAGGTCAATTAAATTCAAAAAGTGATTGACATTTTATTGATCAAACTATATTAAATAAAAGTTTTTTGCGCCCGTAGCTCAGCTGGATAGAGTACCTGACTACGAATCAGATGGTCGGACGTTCGAATCGTCTCGGGCGTACCAATAAAATCAAGGGGTTATAGCCAACAGGTTATAACCCTTTTTTATTTTTCTGCTTTTTGTCCCACTATAGTCCCACCTTTTCAAGGAACCTCAGCGATAATATGAGAAGAATACACAAGTTCAATAAAATATTACTACCCTTATATGGTGTCCATCGGTTCACTCTTTTAAGAATCCAGAATCCCCATCATTCGGGCTCGATCATAACTTCGGCCATTTTTCATGAACACTATAGAAACCAAGAAATATTTAATATAAAATTAAGTAGTTAAAGATTAACCAGATCAAAGCCCAAGCTGAATGGCCGTTCTTATGACTAAGCCCCAAAAAATCTGCTGACCGCCTCTCTTAGGTTTCATTTTTAATTTTTCTATTTTTCCACTTTTCCATTAGTTTGAGACATACATAAATTATTTTTTTGCCAGCTCCCCTATTTTTTCAATAAACATCCTTCTTCCAATGCATATACCTCTTCCACGGTCGTACTCAGTACTCATACTCAGCATCTTAACATTATCAATTCATTTTCCGGCAGCTATACAAGAGGCTTTTTTCAATCATCATTTTCCACTTCACTCTATCATCATTGAAATTTTTACCCATGTAGTACTTATATACAACCTTCATCAAAGTCATTAACGGGGCTGTTACTGAGTCTTTTTCCATTTTTTACATATCATCATTAGAACGACATCTCTTATCAAGGTTGCATCACACATGTTTTTATATGTGTCATCTGCGTCAATCATTCTCATTGATAAAGAAGATAGTGCAAGCATGCTGCTTCAATATTTACGACCCTATTTTAGTGGATTATCCATTCTTTTTCAATGGTCATCAAAAACTGAAAGAAACTTTATATAGATAGAACCCCTCCAAGTAATCACTTCGCGGATGAATCTAATCAATGTTTAAAAGCATCTATTATTATAGACGAATGGTATTTAAACAGACAAATTAGAATAATCACAAGAAGTGGTAATAAATCTTAATAAATATTTAGGAGGACTCACCATGAAAGTTAAAAGTAATAACAAGAAAAAATTCATGTTTATTGATCTTGTTAAAGAATTACCACTGACAATAGCAAGAAAAGATGTGGGCAAGTACATAAGTGGAATCAGTACTAAAACTTTAGCTAATGCTGACAGTGCAAGTAACGGCCCAAGTGAGCGTATAAAGATAGGAAGAACAGTTGTGTATGAAACAAAATCTCTTTTAGAATGGTTAGATCAAATTTCAACTAATTAATAACTATTTATAATAAGGTCAATTGGTTTCAATCTGATTGACCTTAACTATATAGCAGCGTCAGGTTAAATTAAACTTATTCAGTACATATCAAAAATAGTTGCACCTACAACTTGACTAATGCATGTAAATAGTTAATATTTACTATTATTTCAATACTTTATGCTTGGCTTTAGGGATGTTCAAGGAACTTGAAGGAAGCATAGGGAAATCCAATAACCATAAATTTTAAAAGGTTATAACCAAACAATATAACCTACTGATACTCATAATTGTAATTCCTACCGATATCCACCACTCCCAATTGAAATTCCTAACTGTTATCCAAAGAATAATTAGTAACAAACTAAAACAATCAAAATTCATTGGAGACATTATCATGGAAAATTTACTTTGTCTTTATCAACAGGCTTCGACACCTAAACGTAAACAAATCGTATCTCTCAGCCCTGGCAACGCAGATGCATTAATTAAAACACTATATCAGATTAATCCATTAATAGACACTGCTACAATCATTGATTCAAGATTAACAGCTTTAATATCAGAAACCTCAATGGTTGATATCAAGTTGGATTCGATACTTGGTGAGGGCATCAATATTAATATGGATTTATCCAACAACCCTGCTAAAGAGTTAAGGAATTTTAAAAGCAACTCAAATGTCTTAATAGTAGATGATACAGAATTAAATTGTTACAGGTTTGAAAATGGAAAAAGAGTTGTGGTCATTCCTAAGGCAAATCACATTAATAATGACTCGCTCCCTGACCTTTCTGAAGAAAATACAATTACTGTCGCTGATAAATTTGAAACTGATGAGGCTTCACTTATTACAAAATTTTGCAGGAAATCTGCATATGAAGATGTAGCTATTTTCGGTGATCAATTTGGATACGTCCAGCGTCATATAACAGATCAGCCTGATGACCTGGAGTATCAAATAGAAAACCGCTATTACATGGGTGAATTTTCAAGTTTTGAATATGAAAACAGGTCACCTTCATTTCTCTTTAGATTAAATCATTTTATGCCAGTTATCGGTAGTTTAGCAACCCTTGAAATAACAGAACTCAAATCCCTCCCAGGATGTTATTGCCTCAAGACCATAATCGATATCGGCTTCAAAATGACTATAACTTTTTATGAAAATATAACATTGCTTGGGAGGAATTAATCATGAATATGTCACCTATATTTAAAGGAAGTAATTCACCTGCGCAGGTTAAATCTGAAGATGTAAACCTGAGCTTAGATGATATTCGTCAAAGCGGGATTCAGATTTCCAATTCAGAAAACACTTGCCAACCGCTTTTTGAAGATTTTCTGGACAGGGGGAAAACCGTTGTCATCAACGCTGATAACGGCTCCGGTTCTACATGGGTTGCAGCAGAACTTGCAATAAAAAGTGCGGCAGGACAACCCTTATTTAATCACTACCCTTTTGTCCCACCAGCGAAAGATTTTGAGGATATAGTATTTTTGTTTTCAACGGGTATTTTACCAGATACCCTGAATAAGAGAAATTCAAAAATGATCAGCAGCAGCTTTAGTGGTTATCAGAATCTATATGTATTGTCAAAAGAAGCTCATACTAATACAAAACCGATTTTTGATTTGAATGATCCAAATTGGTACAACAATTTAAACAATGTTGTTAAAAATATAACGGATAAAAATATAACGGATAAAAATATTATTATGATTTTTGACAATATCGACCTATTGTGTACAACAGATTCTTCAAAGAAGAATACTAATCAAATCAAGGAATTTAATAATTTTATTAAGGAATCTCATTTTAATCCCCGTGTTACTCAAATATGGTTCGATAAGAATAGCAATAAAAGCTTCAGTATACCTTACCACTTTATCGACCTTAAGCTTAAGCTCATATTCAGGGAAGATCGAGGCAACCTGACCATTGCAGTAGAATTTTTGAAAAGCAATAGTTTAAAAAAGGATAAAACTCAACCATTTATCCTTGAATTGAAACATTTTGATGACGAACCTGCAATAAGATTAGAATTAAAAGCTGCGGAAGTAGATAGAGAAGATATTGCAGCTGTTATGATGATTGACGGTTTTACACAAAATGAGATAGCCCAGCATCTTAATGTAAGTCAAAGCACAATATCTACATTTAGAGCAAAAGCTATTCAAAGAGGTTTGATTGACATCAAGGGTAAGAACAACATTGCTACTGAGAAGGGTAATAAACTTGTTAAATCAATAGGTACCTATATTTAGGAACTATAAATACTATTGAAAATATAATACATTATTTCAAATGGTTATATTAAAAACAACATTAATATTTATCCAATATTTTATAATATTTTTCAATTATTTTTAATAATATTGAGGGCAGTTCCACAATAAAAGGAATTGCCCTCTTCTTAAAAGGTGGATTATTATGCAGCACATAACAGTATTGACGAGTAAATCCCCGCCAGCACCAGGTAAAACAGATTACACGCTGCTTATTGTTGAGCAATCGTACAGCACTCTAACATCACTGATTGACGGTTTTCAAGCAAAAGAATTCGGGTATGATACTACATTTCAAACAGCATTAAAAATTAGAAAATTTAATTCACATTATATCAAACCTGCTGGCAAGAAGATATTTATCGACAGCTCCGGCTACTCAATTATCAAAGGTGACGTTGCAAGATGGGATATCCCCAAAGTCATTGACTGTTACCATGAATATGTTGAACATGAATGGGAAGTTTTTGACTATATTTTTTCCTTGGATATACCATGCAATTTAAAATATCCGCAATTCAACAATTATCAGGACATTAAAGATGCCAACCGTGAATCTCTATCTAAATCAAGAAATTTACTTGAACAATATCCAGCACTGGCAGATAAATTTTATTTTATATATCAGTTTAAATGCAAGGAATTATTTAATATATGGGATTCATTATGGCATGAACTGGAGCTTGGAAAGATAGTAAAAAATTGGTCTTTAGGGGGAATGGTCAGTTTAAAAACAATGGCTAAAATCAACTTCAGCCCCTTCATTGGAATGACTTTTCGATGTCTGTTTGACTATTTGAACAGTTCTAATCCCAATCCGATTTTTAAGCTGCATTTTTTAGGTATATATCAAAGAGTTGATCGTTTTTTCATTGCCTTCCTTGAAAAGTTGATACAGTCATACTCTAACGGCAATTGTTCTACTTTATTTACATACGACTCCATCAACTACATTCGTCAATCACAGATGGTTAATAAAAAACTTACTATTTTTGAGTTTGATGCTAACAATCTTAATAGCTTCACCATGAATGATGTTCCTGATCATCTGCTGTCAAAAGTTTATAATACAGATGATTACCTTGACGGATTTTACTCAGAGCTTGAACGAGTCAATAATGGCAATAAAGCTGATAATATCAGTGTATTCGCTCCGCTTAATATATACAGCAACGTATGTATTGACAGGCTTTTTGAATATTTAATTGATCGGGAAAGCATGATCTACATTCTGTCTCATGCAACCTCTGTTGACCACGTTAAAGTATTATTTTCAACCCTGTTCAAAAAATTAGCAGTTGAATACCCGGACATATTCACTCGCATAATGATTAAATCAATTATCACAAATTTGCAGATAACATTTGAATTCCACAAATGGTACAGGGGCAAACGAGATAAAGATTCATTGGACAACCTGGTGCTTGGATTTATCAAAGTAATCAACCTGAAAGGCTTAATTGGGAAATAGCATCGGCAACAACAACTTAAGATTAGAATTTAAATGGTGAATGGAAATACAACGCAATTTCATTCACCATTTTATTTTTGAAATCATATTAATATGTTAATATTGAAAAAAAATTGCGTTGGAATTACTATTACTGAATAATGTGTCGATATTTCCCATGATTTCTACAACATGGAGGACAGCGTGACAATTACTAAATTAACAAGTGAACAGCAGGATTTGATCGAGGGTTTCATCAGTGCCTTCAATCTTGAAAAGGCTTCTAAAGGTTCAATTAACAAAGAAGAAATAATTAAATATCTTATTCCCCATTTAAAAGGCAAATCCAATTTATCAATAAAACCCGTTAATAATGAAGTTTGGTTTTGCCCGATAGTAATTCGGGGAGAAGACAGAATACAGAAAATACAACGTCTATATAAGAGTTGTACCGCTCAAAATATTAAATGTTACGCAGTAAACAATACCGAGAACGATTTGATTGCCTTCATTTTTTTTTCAGATCCAATTCCAATGAATATGTTGTTTAGATTTGCAAAATACTTTTTAGAAGAATCGCAAATAACTGATAATCAAAATTATCTGGGAGACATGCTGCCTTTTTGTTTAACTGGACGTGCATTCAACCTCCCACTGAACGGTAAAGACTGGGAGAATAACAAAGGGATTCTTATGGATCCTGGAACAGGATTTAAAGAAGGTTATGAGAATCAGGCGGGTGCTCTAATAGCCATTGAGAAATGTGCACTGGCTGATGTTGAAAGAATTATTAATAATTTAGAAACCACAACATCAGAAGAGAAAGTATTGACATATAATCTAAATATGTTCAATCTGTCTTATTTTTTAAATACTATAACTGTTGTTGGTTCAGATATTCAAATCACATCAGATCCAAATAATTTGACATCTTCAACTTATTTGCCGGTAAATCCAATTGACTTGATCTATGGTCATATAAGCACCTGTAATAATGATGGTAAACCATGTTACTTTTGCACTGCATCAAGTCATGAGCAATCGCCAGAGAATAAGGATTTTACTATCAAGACAATTCATCTAAATGTTGGCTCCCGTGATAATACTTTATCCTTTGAAGAGCAGTTAAAAGAGTCAAAATCTCTATTGGATAAATGTCTCTTTAAACTTGAAGCTGATAATATATTGCAGCCATCCTTCATCGTCCAATCTGGAACTGGATATGACCTTTATTTTGTATTAAAAAACTGGATATCTGTCAATTTTTCCAAATTGAAAATAATACAAAATAATCTGATTGCCATAACGAAAATAGACATGGTAGTGCATCCCCCTGCTCAACTATTGAGATTACCATTCAGTCTAAATGTGGATGTATCGGACAATCCACAGCAAGCAGCAATCATCATGAACACTGGGAATGAATTCACTCTTCAGGACTTTGTTTTGCCCGTCAACATTAATGAAAAATGTGGTGGTAAGGAAAAAAAATTCAGAAGTGAAATTGATAATCCAATAAAAGAAATAGGCAAAAATTACTATAGAATAAAGATAAAAGACAAAGACAAAGACAAAGACAAAGACAAAGATGAAGACAAAGATGAAGACAAAGATGAAGACAAAAAGATTCCTATCAGTACATTTATCATAAGACCGATTGAAAGTATTAAATACAATAATAAAGAAGATATTAAAGCTGATTTGATTTCTGAAAAAGGAAAAAGTACAATAGTAATAATTAAGCACGATGCCTGGAATTCTATTGGAAATTTTTCAAAAATTATCCAAGATAAGGATTATATATTTTTTGGCAATTCTAAGGACATACGATACATACAACATTTGATATCTAAAGAGAAATTCCCAACCAAGCAAGGTTTTGAAATGGTTGGATTGCATCAAGTAAATGGTGTTTGGACGTATATTACCAATACTGATGCCATATCAATAAACGGCAAAGTTGATGATGTTGTTTATATTGGTGAAAATCAAGATTTTATATCGAATATCCTTGAAACAGATCCTATGCCACCTAATTTTATGGAGGTATGTCTAACCAGTCTTCCATACTTCAATGAACCTAACGTAGCTGCACCGGTTTTGGGATTCACTGTTTCCTGTTTCTTCAAACCACGGTTGTTCAAGATCAAGAACTCTTTTCCCATTCTGTTTCTATCCGGTGAAGCAGGAAGTGGAAAAACAGATACTATTCGCAAAATCATATTGGCTATGCATGGCAACCTTGAAGCAGAGAAAATGCTTGATCAAATGACAAAAGCTACATTCAGAATCGCTGCCAACTCTTCAAATTCACCGCCTATATTCTTGGATGAGTACAAACCAAGTAAAATGAAAAGGGAAATGGTTAATGAGATTTCATCCCTTCTAAGAACATCCTTCAATGCTCTAAAAGGTGATCGAGCCCGACCTGATCAATCCAAAAAATCGTTTAGCTATGAAGCCCCCATAGTGATGGCTGGAGAAGATCAATTCACCGAACCAGCAGTATTGGAAAGAATTATTGCTGTAGCCACTTCTAAAGAAACATCGTCTCAATACTTACAATGGTATAATCATCTTATTGGTAACTTTGATCTGAAATCTCTTGGACGATTAATCGCTGATAAAGCCGTTGGCATGACTGATGAAGAGATTAATTCAATCTATCAATATGAGTATCAACAAATATCCCCCCAAATTACTGATCGACTCCGAAATAATGTTGCCATTGTCCGCTTTGGTCTTCATATATTGAACAAATTATTCTTAGAACATACAGGGAAACCGTTCCCAATTACTCCATCTCATGCAGAAGAGAGTCAACGAGTCAACTTCATTGAAAACCATGATAATCATAAGAGCACTGTTGATAAAATTGTAGATAGTATGCTTCTTCAAATAGAACAATCAAATTCTGACCCTAATTTTAATATAGACTATAAATTAACAGCAGGAATCCATTATATAGTAGCTGAAAATAGAGAAAAAGAAAAAGAACTGAGAATCCATTTAAATATTGTTTATCCCTTATTTAATAAATGGGCAAAGTACTATCAATCTGATGAAGAAACAATTAGTAAGTCAGCATTTTTGAAACAAATTAAAAATAAAACTTACTACGTAGTCTACGATAAGGTTCAAATTAAACCCAAAGAAACCAAGACACTGAAGTGTCTAATTCTTAATCTGAAAGAGCTACAGGTAAGTGGTATCGAAACCTACGGTATTGAAAAAGCGGTGACTTAGGCTGTCGGTTATCTGGACATTATCTAAACTACTTACTGTATCATCGACACTAAAAAGTATACCATCAATTACTATCAAATAATTACTCTAAAGCCCAAATATCCATTTAAGTGCTATTTCTAAATATTTTTTTGGCAATTTTTTTCATTTCCCCAATTATATCCTTAGTTTAACTATCTTTAATTATTATTTTTTTCTATTTTTCCATAAATTTTAGAGTTATCTTAGAATTAATATATTTGAAAAATGGATGCTTTGAGTGACTTTTTGATTTATCTATCTGGAGCTACCCTGAATCTATCAACAGGTGCTTCTCCAGCTTCTCCAGCCTCCCCAATAGAACCGCTTTCCCAAAATGCCAAAACCATATTAAGAAAACTCTGGCGGTTTTTTTAAAGAAACATATCTTCACTTATCAAAGTAAATTGCCAGAACAACTTGAAGAAACAGATATAATATCAAATAAAAATGCCATTTCATTTTTATTGAACTTATCAAAGTAAATTGCCAGAAATTATATTAAAACGCTCCTGTATACCATCCATGAAGTTACAGAAAGAATGCGCCGTTAAAGCTGAACAACATCAAAAATAACAGAAGTAATAAGAGCATTCAGATTCTGCCGTTAAATATCATATCTTTTATAATAATATTAATAAATTAATTGTTGTACGGGCTCTTTACAGCTTTTGAATAATTGGACATTCGATTTACCCATAATATTGGGCTTCTTGAAACCCAGATGCCCATTTTTCTTGATTTTTGAATGTCCAATTTTTTAGTGATATAAATCAGTGGGTTATCCCTAAAATCATAAAAGACTGTAAAGAGCCCGTTGTAATAACAGGTAATCCTGATCCTCAAAGAATGCAGCCCCGCTTTTTTAATTCCTCCAGCAGCTTGATTTCTGGTGTAAAAAACTCTTTT
>CAYRLG010000017.1:0-84393 GCA_964425195.1 uncultured Desulfobacterales bacterium | reverse complement strand
AAAAAATGGCTGGATAATATGTGCTTTGGTGTCTACTATTTTCGACAGAGATCATCATTCCACTATTTACGGGTAGGTGGTATTTTACCACCCCTTTACAGTGTAATTTAATAGCATTGGTTGTATCAATATAACCTAAAGCATTGGCTATATCTTTAGCTACAAAGTGCGGTTGACCATTAATAACTAATGTTCTGATGCTGGTTTCTGGATTGAATTGGAACGCTTGGATTTGGTTCATTTTTTAAGCTCCTTTAGTTGTTGTTTGATGAGGTGCGGTCTAAAAGACCAATCCTCTGGTGTAAACGGAAGACCAAATTGCATTGATGCTTCCGCAAGTTTTTTTGAAACGGTTACAGAGATATTCTGACGTTTTTTGTTTAGAATAAAACTTAAATATTGCTCTGTAATTCCTGCAATTTCAGCTATTTGTTTTTGGATTCCTTTTTTCATAGTTTAGATGCTAAACTTTTTGTTTTGTTATGTCAAGAGAAAATTAAACAGATAGTTTAATTTAGTTTATTTTAGTTTATTGCTTAAACCTGCTTTGGAAGGTAAGTTTTTGAAATGGATATAAAAACACGCTACCAATATTTTTTGGCAAGGTTAAACCATGAGGTAAATAAACTTGGTCATGGCGGGAAAAGCTATATTGGTAAAAATATAGGGCAGACAGGTGCTTTTATTGGTCAGCTTTTAAACAGCAAATTAAACAAAAAAGCTGGAGTTGATACTCAAATAGCCATTGCTAAATTTGTTTCTGGAAGTGAAGAACGCTTTATTGAAGAAGGTAGGCAAATTGTTGAATATGGTTGTATAAAAGCAGATTTACCTATCCAAAAATTTCAAACCGCCACGCCACCATCACACCCCCCAGAAGTAATTAATCTACATGACGAGACAACAAGAAAACATGCTGAATTAATAAGCGATTTTGAAGATAAAGAGCTGGCTTTAGAGGTAAATAAAATATTGCTTGAAATTGAAAAGAGAGACCCGTCAAGATTAGCAATTGCTCGGGATATGCTTAATGGACTACTTGCGGGAACGCCAGCTAAATCAGACAGCCCAAAAAAAGGGCAGCTAAACGGGACGGAGGATGTAAAATAATACGGTTTAGGAGGGGTGGGTAAAATTAAAAAGGAGAGTCAAAAAATGAAGATGAAATTTACATACTGGCAAGACGAAGAGATGTTTTTGGGATATTTAGAGGAGTTCCCTGATTACATGACACAGGGAGAGTCAATGGATGAGTTACAGGAAAACTTGAAAGATATATATTATGAACTGACAAGCGGAAATATCCCATGTGTCCGAAGGGTTGCGGAGCTGGAGATTGCATGAAACGCATTGACCTTATTAGGGAACTGGAGTCAATGGGTTGTATTCTGCTCAGGCATGGTAGCAGACATGACTGGTACCAGAATCCTGTTACCAGCAAAAGTCAGCCTGTCCCGAGGCATAGAGAGATCAAGGAGTTTTTGGCACGGAATATCATCAAAATATTAAGGTCATAGTAACTAAATGACACAGCATATTTAAAACAATTCTTCTACAATTCAAGCAACTAATTACATAAATCTATTAGTTTGTAAACGCTCGTTTACAAACTCAATGTCTAAAATTACTTCTGTTTTAGACATTGAATTGCCATCATATTTCTTTTAAGGTATCGCTCAAAGTTTGACGGAAAAACGCCAATCCCCAAACACCTAAACCCACACAATCAAGGAGATACCATGAAAGAGATAAAAAACCTCGGCACAGTAATGAGCATTAACCTGAACACAGAGCACCAGATGGCAGATGTTGAAGTGGATTACGGAGCATTTGACATAAAAAGGCTTATAGAAGCAGCGGCTCCTCAGCTTCCACAAAGAAAAAAAGTGCAAGAAGATTTAAAAGAGTTCTTGAAACTAACAGTAAGATTATTTGGCAATGCTCCAGCAGCAGTCAGCGTAAAAGCAAAACTCCACATGAACAAGGAATTTCTCAAAGAGAGAAACGCATATAATGTGTGATTTCTACCTTATTATATAGGGTGGTAAAAACGAGGGGTTGTAGAGATAGGATTTTTGTAAACTGTGCAATAATGTTTTTGTAAACAGCTACTTAAAAAAAGACATATTAAATTTATAAGATAATGTGTCAAAATGCCAGTAAACGCCTTAAATTTATAAGATATAAAAAAAGTGGTATCTGAGGCATAGTAAACGCATCAGATACCACCGACAGCCCCATAAAGACTGGAGATAGAGCCGTTAGCAGCTCATAAAAGATTTATCCAACCCAGCAATTCTAATATTATACGATTGGGTGTCCCCTTGCAATAAGCCTGTTAAATACTCCAAAATAGAGCCTTGTGCCTGCACCTTCAATCCCTCTTACAGCCTCTTTAGAAATATTTTCGGACAAAAATTTGTTCAGTGCTTTAATTCGGATAGCTGTATTTTTTAGAGCCTGATCATTATTATATCTGCTTTTTTCAAGAAGAAAGGAGATCATATTGTCGAGTTTACCTTTAACAATAATCGTCATGGTCTTTTTGCAAAATGCCTCATCTTTTAATTTAAGATATTGTGCTTCTCTTAGTTCAACATGACGATGTTCGTCAACCATTAATCTCCCTCTAAATCTACCTGTTGGAGTTATAAAGACAGTTTCAATTCTGTTTCTAATGCAAAAATCTATTACAGAGCCAGTTAAAGAGACATAACCAGATAGGATAATTTTTTGAAGCCCTTTAGCAGGAATGGTTGCAACTACACTCTTATCTTTTACAATACTTAAGGTTTCACCATCTTTTCTAAGATAAGCTCCCTGCTCTACAACATAAAGCGTCTCCATTTTTATCCCTCTTTTATCGTCTTTATCAGCATACCCAATTTAGGATAATATGGATAAGACATTTTAAGCTCCATTGCTAAGTCTTCAGCCTCTTTTTTTCTGCCCATTCTAAAAGTTGAAAGTGCCTGCCAAAAAAGCCCGTCATTGTAGGATTTGCTCCACTGCTGACGGAAAAATCGAACTGAGTTTGCTGCTGCCTGCTCTGCCTGCTGGAAATTTCTCTGAAGATAGTAGAGCTTTGCAAGGCGGATCAAGGTTTTATGCTTTGAGAGCATATCTCTTTCCACAGCACAAACAAGAGCATGTTCAGCCTCTTTAAAGCGGTTTAAAGAGCATAAGATATCTGCCTCTGTCCAGCGAAAATAAGGGCGTCTCATCTTTTCAGGAACAGTTTGGATTAACTCTAAAGCCTTTTGAGGATTTTCAAGTGCAAGCAGAGTTTTTGCAAGCAGCTCAACAATAAAATCGTCAGACTGTCCTGATTTGCTGCTCTTCATAGCAAATATAAGAGCATCTTTGGCTTTTGCATGATCTCCAAGCCTAAAATAGACTTTTCCTAATGCAAAGTATTTAAAAGAAGGTGTGATGTGATCTCTTTTATCATCTTGCTCAATACATTTGGTTAATCTTGCAAGAGCACCTTTAGCGTCTCCTTTTTCCAAAATCAGGCTGGCAAGCCGGTAGAGAGATTTTATATAATTTTTCTTCTCTTGATGACGCTCTACCCGCTGCTCCTGCGTAAGATTTTCCCAGTTTAGGCACGCCTTGCTGAAAAGTACAATTGCAGGGTCTGGCTTGTTCTCAATTTTGCTAAAGTGATTGGATATCTTACTGGAACATACCCAGATTTATTAAAAATTTAAAACCACGTCCTGTGGGCGTGGTTTTAAATTTTTAATAAAAACACAAAAAGGCTGAACTTTGTTGATTTTAACTCTACAATTATTAAACGGAATTGGAGGGGATTTTTTTCAATACGGAATTTTTTTATTAATAGTCTTTAAGGTTTTGAAAAGACGGTGGAAATTATTATCAACTTCATAATTTAATGTGTGAGAAATAGAATCAGGTTCGTCTGCAATATACCTCTCTAATTGTTTAATATCTGTCTGAAAAAAAGCTCTGATATTCTGCTGTGAAGAGAGTCCTTGTATAACCTTTTGAACCTCTTGTTTTATATCAAGATTAATAGGCTCAGGTACGTCCAGCCGCTCCGCAGAGAAGGGAGCCATATTATTTATCCTCTCTTTATATGGCAAGGGGGTGGGGAAAATTGAATCAAAAGTATTAAGCCACGCTGCAATCTTCTCAATACGAACAGTTACCCCCAAAAGCTGCATCATCGGGTCAAGTTGATTATCAAAAAAATTTTCAGATTTTCTAAGCAGTTCCAAACCTCTCTGATGTTCTCCAAAAAATAAGATTCCAAGAGAGCAAAACTTATTTATCAAACCATGAGAGAAATGAGTTATATTTTCATATTGTTCATAAAGGTTGCAGAATCTATCATAACAGCCGGTCAGCTTTTGATTAAAATTGGAGCTGCTTGTGCAGAATCTGTAAAGATACTCTGATTCAATCCAGTTGTAAAAATCGAGCTGCCTTGACCTTACATTTTTACTAACTATCTGTTGTATAAACTCTTTTGCCTCTTTTAAAGACTCTTCTGCTTTACAAAAATCTCCGGCTCTTGCGTATATCTGGGCAAGGTAGCCTAAATTTCTGTGCTGCTCTTCAATATCTATAAATTCTAAAGCCTTTAATTGCAGCTCTTTTGCCTCTTTATATCTATGTTGGGCAAGATATAACTGGCTTAAAGAGCTTAAATTTTCACTGATATATTGTTTAGGAAACTCTTTTACTGTCAACTCATGGTCAATTTTGAGGTGTAGCTTTTCAGCTTCTTGATAGCAAAAAATATCTTTTAACAGCACTGCATAGTTGTTTTGGAAATTGTAGTAATCTTTAGGCTCAATAATTGATCTATTCTGATTGTAAAGAGTCTGTGCCATTTCAAAATATTTTCTTGATTCACCAATATTGCCTTTATGGCAGCAGCACGCCCCAAGTTTCCAATAGCACTGAAAAAGATGCTCTATACGCTTATCTGTTCCTCTTCTCTTTTTAGATTCAGATTCTTCTCCATTTATGGCACTCTGAATATAGTTGATGAGCACTCTGCAATTATCCATACATGTATCAATCAAGTAATCTTGATATTGAATTTTAATATTATGTATCACATTTTTCAGATCAATTGTTATATTAGGAGTACTATTAGATTTAGTGTTAGAGGCAAAAAATATAAAAGAAGCTAAACAACAGGGTTGGACTGAGTTAAGAAAATTTGGAAAAATATTTTCAATAACATCTTGTATATGGTTAACGCGGATATATTGAAATTGAGGAGGATTTTCAGGAAACTCCTGTTTGTTAGATATTACGATCCGCGTGATGTAATCTCGCTCTCTTTTAATTGCAACTAACTTCTCTTTAATTGAATGGACAGGCAAAATTGAACCATCTCTTTTAACAATTCCAGTTGATGCAGTATCTACAGGCACAGGTTCGTTAAACAGCAGAGAGAAGAGAGAGATTAATACTGCAATCCCCATAGAATCGCCTTCCACTTTACTGTTCACCTCTTTGTTAAATGAGTCTTCAATAATAAATGAGTAACATGAGGGTTCCCAAAATATTGGAATAGCTGGAGTGGTTGGAACAGATAAATTTAAGGTGTTTTGTTCTAAACTATTTTTACTGTTAAGCCATGAGAAAAGGGCAGAACCTGTAATGTCAATAATCTGGGTTTGATAAGGGCAGAGTCTTTTCAATATAGATTTGCTGCTGCGGGCATCTACGGTTTTTATCGTATAAATAGCAGCCTGAGTTGAAGCAACTGCTGGAAAACAGGTTTCTCCAGTTCGCTTAGCAGGATTTTTTACAGAAAAGTTCTTACCAATAATCTCTTTAACAGCTTTATCAAAAAATTTAGTAAGTGTATTGTTTTCAACATAAAAACGTCTAAAATCGTATATGGTCTTAACACTATCTGACGTTAAAAATTGGTTATAATCGGAAATAATTTTGAGAACCATATCCATAACAGCAGATTTGTTTCTTGTTCTGCTGTTAAAATTCTTTAGTGCTGTCTGCAAGCAGAGGTTGAAATTGCCAGAATCATACATTGAGTAAAGCTGTTTTATCATAAAAGCTCTTTTTTATAATCTTTATGGCAGGATTTTGATATTAAGCTCATAAATTGAGTAATTAAAGAGGCACAGCCTCGTATCTCTATTCAGAGATAGAAAATTTTAAATTAAATTCAAAATTTTTATCATCAATCGTCAAAGTAACGGCAATTTTATTTAGCAGATAATCGATAGTGCCAATCTCAACATCATACTCTCCATAATCAGTGGCTTTAATATCTGCTGCTTTACCGTCAATCAAAATATTTGAAGGTTTTATAGAAGGTGAGTCAAATCTAAGAAATAGCATATCTCTTTTTTGTATTACACTAAATGTGTAGTTCTCATTATCAATAATAGTTGCCTTCTGTTCCACTCTTATCAAACCAGTGTCATCTGCTGCCATTTTATAATTTGATAGCTCAATTTCTACTATGTTGCTGTTTATAATGGTTTGGTTTACAGGCAGAGTTAAGTAGTGGCATAGTTCTATCTCAGTTTCTTGCCATTTGGTTATATCTAAATCTGCCTCTTTTTTAGAGAGACTATCTTGACTCAATTTATACTTTTTAAGAAGCGTTTTAACTCTCTCCATAACCTCTTTTGAAAGAGAAGTTTTGAAGTTTAATAAATTACCGGCAAGCATTGGACGCTCGTTAAAAATCTCTACAAGAAAAGGATATCCAAGAGGATTTGGTTCAATAGTATTTGTCAAATCAGAATCATAATAAGAGAGACCCAAATAGAGAGTTTCTCCCTCTTTGTGAAAATCAGTATCAAAGCTCAACGGCATAACTTTGATAATATTTGAGAGTTTCTTCTCTCCATTGCCACTGTCAACAACCAAGACTGGAACAGCAACTTCAACTGTCTGAACCTTATGCCCTTGCATGTTTTTCTGCTCTGGCGAAGTTGTCCATATCTGCCCTTTTTCAACATGATTTTTAATATTAAACGGAACTGGTTGAGTTATATTATTTTTCTGCCTCTGTTTTATTCTTTCAAATATTTTCTGTTCTAAAGGGCTGTATTGAACGGTTCTATTATCTTGATCGCTCCGCTCTAAAATATTATCTCTATCTTCATAATTATGTGATTTTACTAATGTGAAAAGACGGCGGCATCTTGGGCATTTGTCTATATTTAGATGCAGTGCGATTTCTGCTCTTTTTTTTGACGAACATATTTCATTTATATACTCTTTTATCTCTTCAACTGTGTAACAAAAAAGGTTCTGCAATGATGCTGGATTTTTTCTATATTCTCTTTCTGTCTTGATATATCTATCGCTATTTATATCTATATTCATCATAATACCTACCTTTGCTCGCTGATTTCTACCCGTGTAAATTTCAGTTAGCAAATAAAGTTATGAAATAAAAGAGAAAAATCGGGTGAGATGACCGATATATAGTTTGAACAAATTGAAATTCAATATTTCAGGGGGAAGTAAAATGAAATGGACAAGCTGGACGATGACGCAACCAACGCAACCTATACGCAATCAAATAAAAAAGGACTTGGGAATAATTCCCTAAGTCCTTGATTTCAGTTGGTGATCCCATCGGGAATCGAACCCGAGCTTCCGGCGTGAGAGGGCGAGGGAGAGCGTATTCCACCCATATTTTACGCACTTCTACACCATTAAAAGCCGTTTTGAGCCGTCAAAAGCCGTCCAAAAAGCCGTCAGAGTTTCTTGCCAGAAAGTATTATTTTGCAGAAATTTTGTCAGATTCACAACTCCATACCAGAAAGTTTTTTATCAAGAACTTTTCATCTACGTTTTAATTTTCGTTTTGCCTTTTGTTCCTCTAACTCCATGTGTTTTCTAAGTGACATCATAGGCTCACTCCTTAATGCAGGATGTTTATAATCTTCCAGTAACTTGTCATTATAAAATTTAGCTTTCTGATGTATTGGTTGTTCATACTCATCCAATATTTTGTCAGGATAAACCAGAACTTCCTGCTGTTCTGATTCTGCATCATTTAGATTCTGAGTGTCAGGTATGGTATCTAAAGTAGTTATTTTTATATTATTATCTACGTTATTAATATTGTCGATAACATTGTTAATAACAACATCTTTAACAACGTCATTCATAGCGTTTTTATATGTTTTAAAAATATGTTCAACAGCTTCTTGATTAGTCCAGCCATGTTGCTGCTTCAAGGTATGCAGCAGTTCTCTTGACTCTGCAGACATGAAAATACCCACTTGTTTATAGCCTGTTGAGGCTTTAGATTCTTTAAAACGCCTCGTTCTTACATTGCCAGCGTTTCTATAATCATCTCCTGTTAATGCCATGATATTCTCCTCAAGTTTGAAGTTTATCAATGATTTTATTACTCGACTTTAACTCTATATATAAAATTTGCAAAACATTTGCACAGGTTCGTTTTGTAAAATATCATTTCTTCATACAAATAATATTGAAGACAGCACTCCTCATTTATACGACCAAATAACCGGCTTTCGTTATTCTTCCGCCATATTCTTAGAGCTGCATGATCAAGAGCATCCTCTGGTTCATCTTCCAGAATATCATCCAAAATAGCTTTCATTGTTTCAGCTGCAATAACAGAGTCATAGTCTTCTCCATCGTATAGATTTTGATTGCAATAACTCATTAAAAATTTTGCAATCTCTTGGATATCGACTTTTACAGCACCGCATTTAACACAAAGGACATAAGACTTTGGGGATATGTTTTCCATGATTTCTTCAAAGATTATTGCATTGATACTCTTTTCATGCCAGGATTTCATAAAATCAAGACTATCTGCCCCCTATCTTTGCGGTTATTAATTGTTTACTGACTCTTTCACCCCAAACTTGTTCTTAAAATCACTGTAGCTATTCACCCAGTCAAACCGTATCTCATTTGACACCGCCTTAAAATGAAGTTTTCCGCACTTTATCTTATTCATCTCAACCCCTGTTAAATCTGATTTTTCCTTATCTGCCTTACTCTCGGTGATGAAGTAGAGCTTTAACTGATCTTCTGGATTCCTGTAAACAATAGCCCAGTCAGGGGAGTAGTTGCCATAAGGGGTATCAATAACAAATCCACCTTTTTTGAGCTTGCTGAACATAAAAATATTATCATTGTTCTCAAGCTGTTCAGCAAATTTATACTCTCCGGCACTATCCATTTTGTAATATTCATGAATAGCTTTTTTTCTGGACTTGCTGGTTTTGTAATATTTACCCTCTGTCCTCAGCAGCTCTTCATCCACAATATCAGCTTCAAAAATTTTTGTGCTGTCAAGTTCATACCCTTCGATAATTTCATAGGCATGAATGTTATGGGCTTTTTTGTCTTTTAGCAACCGGCTGATCTTTCTGGTGACACTCTCCAGTATATCCTGCAACTGGAGCATATCAGGCTTTTCAAGACCTCTGATAATTTTCATGATTGCAAGCCGTGGGAGCATAGTGTGATACATTATGTCATCCACGATTTCGAGATGAGTTCTCCTGCCCCTGTCACCAAGAGTTCCTGGAGTCACTTCCATCTGGGTGCTCAAGCTGCTTTTAAATCCAAATTTCCTGGCATCATTAAACGTACCTGAACCTGCTGTGATTTCATAGGTCAGTGTATCGCTTTTATATCTGAGCTCTTCATTAATGGATGAAATACACTCCTGTATAAACGCACCCTGATCCAGATTGAATCTGTAAAAAGCCCGTTTAATCAACTTGTTCCGCAGATTATCAAGAATAGTTTTAAATCCCTCTTCTGACACATAATTCCACTCTCTGTTTTCAACAGGAGCTTCATCTCCATTTACAATGGGAATCCTGTGGCTCCCCTTCTGCTGCATCAGGGCGACAAATGATTCTTTGATCTTCAGGGCATGTTCTTTAAGAGTCTCATCAGTAAATGAGATATGATGAACTGGTGTTGCATCTTTGCTTATGATGTTTTTATCATTAATAACCTTGTTATCATAAAGCTCTTTTTTAAACTGATTAACAAGCTCGGGAGTAATCTTCTCTTCTGGCAGTCCAGCCTTTTTGAGTGCACCTGTAAGAATTTCAGCTGTTACCTCCTCCGGCTTGAAATCCATATTGTCATTAAAATCCTGTTGAAGGGTAGCTGCAAAATGGTCATAGTGATCATTGGCAATAACTGTCAGCTCATTGATCTCACCATCTTTAATCCGTTTTCCTGTAATGTCCACGGGAAGTCTGAGACCTCTTCCTATCTCCTGTTTTTTTGCAATCTCATTATTGCTGGTCTTCAATGTGCACAGGGTAAAGATATTAGGGTTGTCCCACCCTTCCCGTAAAGCAGAGTGGGAAAATATAAATGCTAACGGTTCGTTAAATGATATAAGCTCATCCTTTTTTTCAAGAATAAGCTCAATCCCACGGTCAATATCTTCCTGTGATTTCTTGACATACTCATCTCCAGGTTTTGGATTTTTCTTAAACTCAACTTCCTGAATGGTCTTTTGCTTATCTCGTGCAAAATAGCCCTCTCTAACACTGGCGACATTGCAATACCCTGGAAACAACTCTTCTCCTCCAGAGCTTGAATTATATTTCTCAAATTGAGTTCGATACTTGTCCGACTCAATTATTTTTTGATATATCTCATCAAAAATACGTAGATACTCACCTCTGTCATCTGCCTGAGAATCATCACGAACTTTGCTCACAGAATCAATAAAGAAAAGAGTCAGCACCTTGACCATCTCTCCTCTGTCAAGAATCGCAAACTGTTTTTCCAGATGGTTTTCTATGGCAAGCTGTATCTGAATCCTTACTGCTTCGGACTGGGTGACATCCTTGTTGGAGGCTCCCTGTTCAAGTTCAAAATGTCCATTTGCAGTTGCAATTTTAAGGGGTCTCATCTTATGGGGGTTTTCTGCAATTCTCATATCAGCATACTGGGTTAATCCACCGGAAAGTTCCAGCAAAGATGCACCACCAAGAACATCAACCTTGCGAAATCTGATTTTTCCACCCTGTTCCTGACTGTAAATTTCAAGCTTCGCCTTTAAATCACGGGTCATTTCAATATAACGGATATATGGGAAACTTTTTGGAATCACGCCATACACTGTTTTTACACGTATCCTTTTAACCAGATCCTGCTGAAAAGCATCAAAGGAATCCAGCTTGTAAACCATGTTAAATGGAAACTCTTTTTTGTGTGTGGCTGAATATTTCAGAATAAACAGGGGAACAAGGTCATTAATAGCCTGTATGGATTTGGAGGGTTTTCTCTTTGTACCTTCTATACGCTGTGGTTCATCAAGTATTACAACAGGTTTAATCTCCTTGAGTTCATCCCAGACAATATGACCGGACTCATCAGCACTCTTGATCTTTGTTCTGTCAGCGGCAAACGCCTGAATGTTCATTATGCATATATTCAACCCTGTACTCTCAATAAATCCGGTCATCTGGGTGCCGGAACTCTCATAAACAAAGCTGTGTTTGGTGATGTCCAGATTATAAAGGGCTTTAAGGTGGTCTCTGAGCATCTGAATTGATTTTTCAACACCTTTGCGTATTGCAACCGAAGGGACAACAATGATGAATTTTTTGAATCCATAGGTCTGATAAAGGCTTAGAATAGTTCTTAGATATACATAGGTTTTACCAGTACCGGTTTCCATTTCAATTCCGAAATTACCAGCACATAGAGCATCATCACTGAAAATTCTGTTATCAATCTGAATTTTACGCAGATTTTCAAGCATTCTGCTTCCCATTGTAATCTGAGGGTTGAGGCTCTGTCCGCTTCCTAAAAGTGATTTTCCTGCATACAAACCCTGAAGCTGTTTTTGCAGTCCGTCAAACAGGGAAACAGTGCTGTCAATGGCGTTTATCTGGTGTGCAAGTTTGTCATCAAACTGAAATTTTATTCTGTTATCCATTTTTCTCTTTCATTGCTGAGTATCGTTTTTAGGGAATCGAACTCTTCTGTTATTCGGATTACAATTTGGCCAGAGTATTGTCTCTGATCGCAGTCAGCCCAAAATAGATATATCAACTTCCGCGTCATTCTTTACGGGCAAACAGAGCATCTGTTCAGGTTTATCATGTACTGGCGTCTCTTTTGGTTTCCTGCTTGTCAGGCTTGTATTAATTGGAGGTGCCTTGTAGATCAATATATATCGTTTTTCTAATGCAGAGAATATCTTGTTTTTTTTGTAAAATCTCTCAATTACACTATCAATGTAATCAGCAATACACTGAACAGCCTTGAATTTCCTGATGCAATCTTCATAATATCTCTCTTCTGATTTTGGACTTGTCTTAAGCTCTATAAAATAGGCAACTCCATTGGAAATCAGAAGATAATCGCACCGCATATTCTGTCCGTTGCCCTTCTGAAACAGGGTATCTGTTTTTGCACCATCAAATGAGAGTAAAATAGAGTCTCCTGAAATATTACTGATTTTGACAAGTTTGAGTTCAGCACTTTTATCACTCTCTTGCAAGTATGCTGTTTCGCTTTTTATCTCTCCAAATCTGCCTCTATTCAGGATAGACTTTAAAGTAGTCAGTGGCATAACTATTTTCTTCCTAAAATAATGGATTCCTGAATATGGTTCATCTCTTCAATGGTCTTGTCAAAACTGCGAGCCTCTATTCCATAGAATGGATCAATCTTTGCCTGTACAAGTGTCTGGATTGTGGTTTTTTTTGAGTTTCCATCAATCAGTATCTTCTCCTTATCAGATATAAAGACCTTGATTTTATCATGGGAGATCAACTCAGACTCTTTGTATTTATACTTATGCAATAAAGATTTTGTATTGTCAGACTCTTTTGTGCTCTTAAACATTATCAATGTATTGAGCTCTTTAACAAGATAGTCGCTATGAGTAGTGATAAACACTTTAATTCCTATATTAATCAAGCTGGCAATCAGTCTTGCAAGTCGTCTTTGATTGGATGGATGCAGATTCAGTTCAGGTTCATCAATCATCAGCATGTCGCCTTTTTCTGCAAGATGCCTTAAATAAAAGCCGATATCCAGTAGTGAGCGAACAGAACTTGAGCTTTCACCCATACTGAGTTTTACTCTGCCTGATTTTGGAACGTAATAAAGACCGTCTTTACCAACCTTGTATTCTCCGCCAATAATATCAGCGAAATCATCTAACAGATCAGGAAATTCCTTTGCAATAATGCTCTCTTTTTTTGATATGTTTTCCAGTGCTCTGATAAAATCAATATTACGCTCTACTGGTAATGCGTAGTTTGAATTGTAAATACTGGTGATTATCTGCTGTATATCGACATCAGGATTTTTGACTACCTCTTTAATCAGCGTATTTTGTTTAATATTGAGCTGATCTTTAAAAATAACCGCACCTGTTCTTTCAGCACTGGCAATAAAAATATCTGAAAAGGTATTGCCAAAAATTATCTCTTTTAAAGACTCTCCAATTGCATGTACTATATTTATTCTTACTGACGGTGAATCAAGTTCTGCCTTATCCAGTATCAGACTTACAGAAACCTCGTTTTTTCCTGACTCTTTTACAATTTGCATCATCTCGCTTTTGGGAGTTCGCCAGCTTTTGCTATAGGTATCAAGAATGAGTATCTCTTTTTCCTGCAATGTTATCAGGAAAGATGCACTCTTGAAATACCTCTCCTGTGCAGCCAGAATTCTGGGGAGAAACCTGGAATATTGCTCACAGGCACGCTGTAATTGAGCATCAATCTGTTGTTTGTCAATCTCTAACGGGATGGTGATAATACCGGTTTCCATTAATTTTGTAATTTCAGGTTCAGGAACTTTAATCAAAAAAACATTTTTCCAGAAATCATAGAATCCATACAATGAGTAAGTGGCGTAGGTCTTGCCTGTATTATTTTCTCCACAGATAATAGTCAGGTCTCCGAGTTCATATTCAGCCTGTTTAAAGATACCTATATTTTTCAATATTATATTCATATTTCACCTATCAAATATCAAATAAACTCAACTGTATAAGTCTGCTTCTCTCCGCCGCTGTTCCGTTCAATCAGGGCACTGAGCATTCTGAATGTTTCATCCTTGAGTGCAATATCATCATCAAAGGCACTGTCACGGAAGACAAATTTGACTGGAAGGGGTTCTATGGCTGCCAATCTGTCCACAAGCTCTCTGTTAATGGTCTGCTCAAGACAGACAAGAAAGCTGTCTGCAAAGATATAAATTCTCTCACCGATGTGGTTCAACTGTTCAACCGTGCATGACAATGGAATATCTGTCTGACGCAGCATTATTTCATAAACCACATCAAGGTCAGTAAATCCCGGAGTAAAATCAAGTTTGTCCTTGTCAGAAGCATTGGCGTTATAGTGGTCAAACAGGTCAGCATCTCTTAAATCCTGATGCAGCCAGTTGATGTTGGTATCACCCACTCTGAATACCTTGAACCCGACATCAAGATTTTCAATTCCCTCTTTGTCTTTGTTCTCTTCAAGAATTTTCTCACCAGCACGGCGGATGCGTTCTTTACCTATTTCGCATATATTTTTATAGCCAGCTTTGAATGCTTCGGAGTTTTCATCACAGGTTTCAGGAAGTTGAACCATTATGTATTTGCGGTTGCCGTTGTCTTCGGCGTTGAGTTGCATGACTGCGTGGGCACTTGTTGCAGAACCAGAAAAGAAGTCGAGGATAATGTCAGATTCTTTTGTTAACATCGCTACAAGTTCATAAATAACCTGTTCATCCTTTGGAAACGGAAACATATCGCCATCTAACAAGGCTCGTAACCGTTTAGAAGCGGCTCGTCCATCCTGATAAAAAACGCTGTATGGCGTTTGCACTTCACTATCTTTTAAATATTTTTTTAAGCAAGGCACTGATGTTTCATCTACGCCAAAATGAACTCGGTCATCTGCTATCCAATCTTTCATTTTCTGCGTATCAGGGGTCGTCCAACCTCTTGAAGGCACTTTTACTGGCATTTTTGTAGTCGGGTGTAAAACTTCATATTTAGGACCGCCTCCTCCTGGCCATGAAATATCAGCCGCGAAGTAAACGCCTCTTGAATCTATTTGGCAGTAATGTTTGTGTGCCTTTGCGGGATGTCCATCTGCAAGACTATTGTACCATTCTTTCATTCCTTTGGTCATTGACGCATAATCATCATTATGGATTTTCTTTATTCGTGCATATTCTTTATAAATATCTTCCAGCCCTTTTTTTCTTTGTCTCCAAATATTTTTCTTTTCTCTCAAATAATCAGCATTCCTTGTGTAGCAAACTATGTACTCATGAGATACTGAAATTAATCTTGAATCATTCTTTCGCCCCGCCGCCCATACCATGTCAGCTACAAAGTTGCTTTGTCCAAATATTTCATCCATCGCAACTCTTAGTCTTGGTTGCTCCACTTCATCACAAGAGACGAAAATTACACCATCTTCGGTAAGTAAATTTTTTGCCTGCCTTAGCCGTGAATACATCATATTTAACCAATTGGTATGATAGCGGTTATGGTCTTTCCGATTAACTATGTATCTTTCGCCTAAATCTGACATATTACTTTCTGCAATGTCGCTTTCCTGTTTGGTCATTCTGAAATTGTCGTTATAGATGAAATCATTACCAGTGTTGTAAGGTGGGTCAATATAAATAATTTTCACTGCACCATAATAATTTTGACGGAGCAGCTTTAGAACTTCAAGATTATCGCCTTCAATGTAGAGGTTTTGAGTGGTCTCTGGATTTTTGCTATCTTCTGGAATGTATTTTAAGGTTCTGCCGAGAATTGGTGTAAATGCTGTCTGTTTGGCTTGTTGTTTACCCGCCCATGTGAGTTCGTATTTTTCTGTGCTAACTTCTGTAAATTGCCCTAATTCCTGCTTTAGTGCTTCAAGGTCAAGCTCTCCATCTTTTACGGCTGAAGGAAACAGCGAGGCGAGTTTCTGGATGTTGTCGCTTATTGGGTTTGATATCTCTTGTGGGACTTTTGGGTGTGGCATTATTAAAAAATTCCTTTAACAATATATACATTAATAAGTAATCTGACCTATGATATTACGTGCTGAGTCAAGTAAATTATCATAATGTAAAATTAGCAATGAATTGCGTTTATATTCTCTCCTAATTCTATATGTTTTATCCTTAAAATCCCTCCGCCTACCAGCTATAACAACATAATGAATTCTTGATTTATCTAAATAAACAAATTCATCAGGGAGAGAGTGAAAATTATATTTATATTTTTTGAACGATTCTACAAGAGAGTTAAAATGACACTCAATCCAGATATTCCAATCTTCAGTTTGTGAGATACCTTTTCTAAAAGCTTCACCTAAATCCCCCTTTTTTAAAGTAATCTTATTTAAAGGAGCTTCCAGCTCTATAAAAACGAAATGCCAACCATCTGAACTTTTTCCTAAAATCAAATAATCACATTGAGATGAATTACCAAGTTGAAACTCTGGAAATAAATACGCTCCATGATGCCCAAAATTAAAAAATTGTTTTAAAATCGAAGCAATTATAAAATATGCTCTATTTTCCTTAATAAAATTTAATATTGTCCGTTCAGTTGTAGTCTCAGAATCAAGTATTTCAGATAATTCATTGATTTTTATTTCAAGCTCATCTTTTTTTTGAAGGTCAACAGAATCAAGATAATTATTTGGAAAATCACTCAAGGAATGCCTAATGCTTTTGGGATATTCACGAGTTGAAGTCTTTCGTATCGGTATTTTTCCTTCTTGTATAATTTGACTTTTTTTTATTGATTCAAATATTTTTTTGTCTTCATCGGAAGGTTCTTTTGTGTAATCTTTATCATAAAGACCTATCATATTTTTAGCCCTTAATTTAGTCTTAAATTTAGCGACATAACCACTTTATCAAGATTCCTTTTATCTTCGTGAAAGCCATTGGCATTATAAAGCTTAATAGCTATTATGTTATCCACTGACACATGCAGATAAATGGCTGTCAATTTGTTTTGTTTTTTCACTTTATCAAGCAGGTATTCAAGAAGTTTTGTTCCAATAGCATTATTTCGGTAATCTGGATGCACAAATAGCGATAAGACTCCTGTATTTCTATGTAAGTAAGCATCTAACGTTATAAATCCAACAATAACACCAAGTTCAATAGCAACAATCAATTCATGATCTTCCAAGTTAGTATATGCGTTCATATGCTCACCATTTATTTCATCTAAATTATGACGAGTATCAAGATTCCTAATTAAATTAATACCATCAATATCTGAAAGAGTAGCATTTCTGATTATCATAAATTCTAATTTCCTGCTGTGGTGTTCGGTGAAGTTTTACTTTAATTATGAAATAAGAACAGACAATAAGTTCTGCTCTTTTTATTCTACTGAATAACTATCTTACTTTTAGCATAAAGATATTCAGGGTCTAAATCTAAACCATTTTCCCATTCTACAGTATCAAAACTAACACGAACTTTTTTAAACAGGTTTAAATCACTAAGTTCTTTAAATCGTCCATAAGATAAAATAGGCTTTGCATCAAAAATTTTCTTTTCTCCATTATCAAAACATAAAAATAATTTATAATCATCCATTGCATTGACGGCTATTACTCCTTGATACATAATTCATCTCCTTCCTTTATACTTTATAATGGATTAATTTTATAAAGAGTCTCTTGATTCATAGCGAGCTGCCAATTTGCTCTAAGCTCATCAATATGCAACTCTGCCCATGCCTGCACTAATCTTTTCTGTTTTCTCGGCAATTCTCCTTCTATAATTTCAATAGAATCAATGCTGAATGATGCTCTATATTCATTGTAATAAGCATGAAAATGAGGCGGATTATGCTCTTCTGGTGAAAAATACATTCTTATTATTATTCCATAAAACATTGATATTGTTGGCATTTAATATCACCTTCTTTAATTATTCAAACTAACGACTCTAATTTCAACTCTAACTCACCAAGAACACTATTTATATGGCTGTTAAGCAAAACTTTATCTTTTACTAATAGTGCTTTTCTCTTCTGCTGATTCAAATTTTTCAGCATCTCTAATTTTTCAAGCAAATCTAAAATCTCTTTGCAGTTATACCAGATAGAAGTATTTAAAAACTCTGTTATTTTAGAAAAAAGTGCTGGATGCGTTGCAATAAAAGCTTTTACCATGGCTTCAATATACAAATCTCTTTTATTGACACTGTTCACAAGGTTTCCAAAATCAAGTTCTTTTGACAGAAGCCCCTCCTGTTCATGGCTGGATTTAATGGGCTGGGACGGTGTAAGCACGCTCTGTTCCAGTACAACCTCGTTATCATCCTTTACGCTGACTCTCTTATGTGCAAATGAGTAAACTTCCCGGATGTTATCATGAAAGCGGATGACACATAGAGGCTTGATAAGTTTATGAAAAATGGTAGCAATAGATTCAGCTTGCCGGATCTCTTTAATTTCAATATCAAGAAACATGATCACTTCACAGCGGTAGAGAGCATCAATGTAGGAGGGGATCTCCTCACCACTGATCTGGTGGGTCAACAGCACTCCTTTGAGTCTGTTTTTGAGGGTCTTCTTTTCAGCCGGTTTCATATCTCCTGCAACAATGGTTTTCAGAGCTATTTTCCGGTTTACCTGGTATTGACGTGGGATATTAAACATAGAATCAACTCTATTGAAAAAATGTATTCAACTGATTCAAGAATCAATATTATTGACTATTTTACTTGCCAAACGAGTTATAGAAAAACGTCTATTCTTATGGCTTTCGTCTATTCTTAAAAGTCCAAAAGTATGTAATGTTCTTAAATCATCTTCTATAAACTGAGGGTCATCATATTGTATGTCTCCCGCTCCTTTACTCATTAATATATATGCATCATTCTCACCTCTGGAACTTTTTTTCTCAATAAACATTGGAGCACCGGAAGCAATTAGCTGTCTTATTATATTAATAGCCTGTTCAGAAAGAAGCGATTCTTGATGAAGTGATATGGCAAGTCCAGAAAATCCTTCCATCTGACTCGCAATAGAAGCAATTTGTAAATCCAATTCTTCCAGTTTGTTTAAAATAGATTGATGATTCATTTCAAGAATTGTTATTAATTGATTGCTGAGCTCTCCATTATTGTTGATAAGTTTTATTACATTTTCACATTTCTTTTCTGCAAGCCATTCAATAAAATCCTTTAAATCTTTACCAGCACGTTCTGATCTAAAATTAGATATTAAACTAATAATTGTAGCGAATGATGTGGCAATGCTAAGTGGTTCCATGAATATCTCCTTCGATTAAATTCATTAATGACTATGTGGAACTATCAATCAACAACCAGAAATGAGACCAGTTCAAAATCATCTATGGTCTCCCCTGCAAAAGGGTTGTTGTATCCACTGAAATCAAAGATGCTCTGATCTGCTTCAGCCTCTTCCTGTCCCTGTATGGAACGGACTGCACTGGTAAGAAGCTCGGAATAGAAACGCATATCCTTTACATCAGCGGTTTCCTGCAAAAATTTCTCCACAAGTGGTTTTACAGGTGATCTTACTCCATAGCACAGTTTTCTATACACCTTAAGAAGCTCTCTTGCTCGGTTATTGCCATATACTACATTACCTGTCTTGTCGATAAAAATAAGATAATATGGATAAAGAGTACTGTCATTTACAGGCTTGACAGTGTCATTACCATGTTTAAAACAGAATATAACACCGGAATCCTGCTCTCCTTTATTAACAGCATAAATACCACGAGGAATCTTTTTAATATCTGGAGTCTGTTTGATATATTCTGCAAGCTCAAACAGATATTCATTCATGTTTAAATCTGTCAGGGAGATATTATCACCAGCTTCATCAATATCAATCACCTCTTCCCGTAACCTTTCAAGCTGGCGGTTTCTGAAGCTTATATCATTCATTTCAGGAGTTAAAATATCTTCATCACCGGTAGAGCTGATATTTGCAGATACCATCTTGCTTTTGACCCGCTTTTCAAGACTTAAATACTCATTCAGAGCTATATCTGGAAAGAAGTTGACCATTTTAATCTGGATGTTTGTACTGCCGATACGGTCAATCCTGCCGAACCTCTGAATCAGGGTAACAGGGTTCCACTGAATATCGTAATTGATCACACAATCGCAATCCTGCAAATTCTGACCTTCTGAAATACAGTCAGTTCCAATAAGGACATCTACCTGTCTGTCATGCGAAAGTTCACTTTTCACTCTTGATCTGGGTGAGAACGCTGACAAAATTGAATCAAACTTTTTTTCAATATAATCACTGCTGACACGGGGTTTATCACTACCGCTTATCATGGCAGTAGTGACGTGCAGTGTGTTAAGTTCAGGAGCCAGTGAGTCATAAAGATATCTTGCAGTATCTGCAAAGGCAGTAAAAATTAACACTTTGCGGTTTCCTGTATTATAGGGAGTGCGACTGATTTTGTCCTGTATCACGGTTTTCATGGTGGATAATTTATTATCCCGTTTTTCATGCAATACAGTTTGAATTTCAGAATAGAGGTCATCCAGTACCATTTTATCGTAATAAAGATCAGTCAGAAAATCTTTTATATTGAGGTGCTGAACCTTTATAATATATTTGTAATCCAGCGACGGCTCATCATTCTCCAGAAAATCCTCATCTTCATCCAGTGCAAGTGTATTATCAGGCAGGTTTGCATCCATGTTGTTTTCCAGCAGGGATATATACCCGTCAATACGCTCCTTTAATCGCCTAAGAGTCTCACCGAATGAAAAAACAGAGCTGTCCAGACGCTTGAACAGATTAAATCTGTGCAACTTTGCAGTTACAAACTCACGGTCTTCATGGCTGAAAATGATCTTGTTGTTATACTTGGTCTGGTAGCGTTCACGATAGTATGCCCTATACTCACTTTTGATATATTTCATTGGCATATACACAGCTAAGATAAGCTCTTCCAGCTTCATATTGGTCTCTTTGAAGTTCAGAAGTTCTCCCTGAGAATCAATATGGGGGGTGTATGTGTCCGGCTTCAGCTTATCAGGGAATCGTCCAACCTCTTTGATGCCGTAATAACTGGTTATATGTTTCCGGCTTCTGGATATGGTCAGCTTCTCAAGCAGTCTGTAAAAGTCTCCTGGCAGCAAATTCAACAAAGACTCCTTGTCTTTGTCTTTCTCTTTTTCCCAGAGGTTCAGCGTTCGGCTGGTTCTGCTTAACAGATTTAAAATACTTGGGAGTCCCTTCTCCTGAAAAGCATCATCTCTGTCTGCTGTAATAATGCTGATCTGATTCCTGAGATCGTTCAGGGAGTTATTTACAGGGGTGGCAGAAAGAAGGAGGACTTTGGTATTCCGGTTCTGTTTTATGACCTCCTCAAGAAGACGCTGATACCTGGTCTGTCCGATCTCTTTTTCTGTCCGGTTCCTGAAGTTGTGGGACTCATCAATCACTACAAGATCAAACTTGCTCCAGTCAAATCGGGCAAGATCCCAACCACTGCGGGATTCACCTTTATATCGTGACAGATCTGTATGAAACATGATCTTGTAATAAAAAGTTTCATCCAAAAGACTGTCTTTGTAAGCACCTTTAAAGGAATTCCAGTTGTCATAGAGCTTGGCAGGGGTCAACACCAGCACATTATCCTGTCTCAGCTCAAAGTATTTGATAATGGCAAGAGCTTCAAAGGTTTTACCAAGTCCCACACTGTCAGCAATAATACAGCCATTATATTTATTGATCTTCTGAATGGCAGATAACACACAGTCTTTCTGGAAATCATAGAGCATGTTCCAGATATTTGTCTTCTTGAAGTGCATGTTATCTTTTTCAAAACGCTCTACACCTTCATCCAGTTGTGTTCCAAAAAGCTCATGTAATGTGAAGTAGTAGAGGAATTCAGGAGCATGTTCTTTATAGATTGATTCCAGACTTGACAGTATTTCAGCCTTGTAATCTTCTGTAAAATCAGGGCGGTTCCATATCTGGTTAAATGTATTGCGTGCCTTTGCAATCTGTTCCCTGTCCATACTTTCATAAATAACAGAATCAAAGTTGATGCGACTGATTTTTGATTTTCTGGCCTTTGGAGAGAATTCCAGTGAAGATGAGCCCTGAATCATAAGCTCTTCATCAATTAACAGCAGATTCCCTTTAATCTGGCACAGAGGAGATGTCTTCTTGATGTTGATATGCTTATTAATGAAATCATACATGAACCTTGCCTGTTCAAAATGGTGAAGTTTGTTTTTCTCCATGATGTCATATGAGTTAAAGAGGGTATCATTCGGAGAGAGTTCAAATTCTCTGAACAGTTCGTTGTTAGTGGGCAGGGAGTTTGCTTCCCTGATAATGAAGTTGATTTGTCTGACGTTCTGTAGATTTTTTTTCAGCATGGAAAATACTGTGAGGGTGAGCTTGTCATTGATAATATTGACAGTGCAGTTTTTTCTTGTTTTAAGGGTGTTGTTGATTTTTTCTATCAGGCTGTTGTCCAATGCAAGGCTACCTTATTTTTGTAGAATAATTGAGACGTAATACGGTTTTTTGATAATAAAAATAAAAAAACAACCCTGCTTACAAATTCAGCAAAAAAATGTCAATAAAATACCGTTTATGTACAAAAACATATTTAAAGCATCTTAAGTGGTAATGAGATTCAGTGTTTATATTCCCTGTTTCTCCATACACATCTGCTGTAACAAAACCTGTAACAGAAAGACAGTCTGTGTAATCGTTGTAACAGAATACTGTCCAAGACTTGTAATAATCAAATATATATTCAAACAAATCTAATAAAACCAGTATGTTATATGTAATTACACTGTAATTACATCCTATCTCACTGTCTCTTTCATATCCATTATTTTAAATATTTTAAATCATGTAAAAAAAGTGCTTTTCTTTGCTACAAAAAGTGCCTATATGTTAATTTGCTGTTTTGAGCGAGTTGCATTAATATAAAATAGAGGAGGATATACATGGTAGAAGGCGATATTAAGGATACAGAACAAGCTCAGTCAGAGAACGCACCACCTGTTCAAGATAAAGATGATATACCAGATGCGGAAGTGCCAACATCAACAGAAGAAACAAAAAGTGATGATACTAAATCATCTGAGGTTGCTGGAGAAAATAACGTATCTAAAAATTTACCTGCTACAGTTAAAAAAGGCAGAACACCCAAGACAAAAGATGTTAAACAGGAAGTTATAGAAGCACTAACTCCAGAAGAAGAGCAAACAGTAAATACAGCTTACAATGAAATTAAAAGTATTTTTACAAAGGAGTTCAAGCAGGCTGCACAGAATGCAATGCTGGCAACTGGTAAGTATTTAATAAAGACATTCTATAATGATAAATATGAGGAAGCAGCAAAAAAGGAATATACACAAAATAAGTCATTAGCTCAATTATTTAAAAAATTAAGACAGGAAGAAGGTAAAAATATTCCTCAAAAGACTTGGTTGTATAATAGCTTGGATTTAGCTATAGCTGATAAACCATACGAAGATTTAAACAAGGCGTTAAACGCAGGAGAAGCCCTTGATGATAAACAGAAGCAGTTACTTTCCTCATGGACAGGACACTTGACAGTGAGTCATAAGATTACTTTGATTCAAGCTAAAGAATTAAATGAGAATCAGGTTAATGATTTAATTATAGAAATAGGAGAGAAACCTTGTAAAGTATTAGAGCTTAGAAATCGTATTGCAGAATTAAAAGGTGAGACTCCAAAGATATTAACTCCTGTAGAAAAACTTAAATCGACATTAACAAAAAAATTTACCGAAGACAAGATCGGCGAATTAAGTAAAAAAGAGTTAGAAGATTTAAGAAAAGAGTTAAAGAAAATACTGAAAACTATTAAAGCAGAAATAGACAAAGACATTACAGCTACACCACCTGCCACAGCCACTGAAACTACAGCTTAATTCTTACTGCTCCAGCACCTTCTAATCTTGTTGCTGGAGCGTCCTACCTCCTATATATTCCTAATTTTAATATCGTGGTCATCACTAATTATAGATGGCTGGAAATATTTTTAGCCCACCCCCGCTTTTTACATTTTAAATACATACACAAGAATCATAGTCGTGTAGAAAAATTTAAACCAGTTTTGTGAATGCAGCTAAATGAGTGTTTTACGATGATATGATGTTTTTCAAGGGGTTATACGCCCCCCCATGCCCTATTCATAAGGGTCTTACTCTTTTCAGACATCTCAGCATATCAATTTTAATCAGCAGTCAATTCACTATCACATCATCACATCAAGAGACACATACCCCCTCCCCATTTATCAATTTTATGCTTCAAAATTAGGGCTTTAAAGGCTGATTCTATAGCTGTTTGTATCAATCGCATGGTAAGTATAGGGTGGGGTTTGTATGCTCTCAGATTGGCATTTAAGAGGCTGATTTTAAAGTAAAATTTACACATATATTTTAACCAACTTAAAGGTCTGTTCCAGCAATGGTTCAGACCTTTTTTTATTTTTTATCAACAACAAACCAAAAGGAGATTTTTTATGCAGAAATATCAGCAACTCAAGCAACAGGAATTTTCAGGATTTTCAGACATTCAGGTTCCATACAAAAAATTCATTTCGATCTTCCGTATTACATTAGTAAGAGACAGACATATCCAGTTTGAGCAGAAGAATATAACAACATCCTATGAAGCACAGGCTTTACTCAAAAGGCTTATAGAGACACAGGGCAACCCAGATCGTGAGCAGATGATCGCTGCATTACTAAATACAGCCAATCAAGTGATCGGATTAAATATAGTAAGCATTGGCGACCTTTCTTCTGCAAGTGTGCATCCTAGGGAAGTGCTTAAACCAGCAGTCCTCAGCAATGCTGCATCATTAATTTTATGCCACAACCACCCGAGCGGTAATGTAGAACCTTCATCAGAAGATATAGCAGTTACAAAACGCATTGTAAAAGCAGCGAAAATTATGGGCATCACTGTGCATGAACATTTGATAATAAGTCTGTACGATGAAAACTACTATAGCTTTGCTGATAATGGATTAATAACTCAAGCATATAATGAGGCTGGCTGAATCTACAATTTGCAATTATTAACCGAGCCGTTTGGAGCTAATCCTAACTGCTTTTTTTGTTTTTATATCCTAGTAAATTATGGAGGTTGAACATGAGAAAAGAACGAGAACATAAAACCGAAAGAAGACATTTAGCGTTGCAAGCTGTATTGGCTGATGAAGTGGCTCAAGGTCTGTATCAGAGTTTAACTAAAGACCTGCTTTGGATAAAGGCACAAAATGAAGGACTCAGGATACTGCCGCATGATACGAGCCTGATTGATAAATCCATTTCTAAAATAGAAGCGTTAAAGGTGCTTATGACACTTAATCGGGAGTATTGGGAGCTGTTTATAGTTTTTGATATGATACCCAAAAAATATGCGGAGGTGCTGCAATGAAAGAAAAACGTATAGACCCTGAGTGGTGGAAATACATACCCTTTGGCGAGAACACATTTAGAAAATTAGAAACAGAAGAAGAAGTTCAAGAAACAGCAGAGTCTTGTAATTGTGACTGCACGAACTGCGAATACGACTTTAAATGTTTAACAGAAAATATGGAGAAGGAACTGCACCTATTGAATGCAGAAAATATCAAACTTAAAGCTGAACTCAAGCAGTTGAGGAGAAGAGTTATTAACTTCTGAGTGAGCTATCCCAACATTACAGGCACATATATAGCTTTGCTGGAGCATCCAGTGAGGCTTTTTTTGTTTCTAACGATAGCTATATCATCAATGGATGGTGTGGCTATTTCTATTTCAAAAGGAGGTAGTTATGAATATTTACGAAAAATTGAACATTGTGCAGGCTCAATTGAGAGTGCCTAAGAATCAACACAATCATTACGGCGGATTTCAGTATAGATCGCTTGAAGATATTGTAGAAGTTGCAAAGCCACTACTTATTAATCAAAATCTGTCTTTGACTTTATCTGATTCTATTAAACTAATAGGCGATAGATTCTATATCGAAGCAACAGCTCTTCTTGTTAATGTTGAAAAACCTGATGAAAAGATTATCACAACAGCCATAGCAAGGGAAGCTGTTAGCAAGAAAGGTATGGATGAAAGTCAAATTACAGGTGCAACAAGCACCTATGCCAGAAAGTATTGTTTGGGCGGACTTTTTAATATAGACGACACAAAAGATGCGGATTTTCCTATCCAACATCAATATAACAACAACGGTAAGATTCAAAGACAGGCACAGATGCAATACACGGGTAATACCTCAACCCCTGCTGCAAACAATTTTCAGCCCCCGCCGCCTACTCAACCTATTAACAACTACCCGCCAGTGAATACAGTCGAGACTCCAAATAATTCTAATCCTCAACCACAAAATAACAGCGATGATGGGCGTTTAAGCGGGAAGCAATACAAGTTTATACTGTCATTGATGGGTAATGCCAAGAAAAGTAAGGAGGAAATGGATCAAGTCTGCATCAGCAGTTATGGCAAGACATTACAGCATTTGTCTAAGCGGGATGCTTCACAACTTATAGAATCTTTAGTTGCGAAGTAACCTGTAACAAAATTTTACATTCCAACAGAGGGGGCTATCCATAAGGATAAGCCCTTTTTTTTATCCATTTTAAAAACAAGGAGATAAAACATGACACACGTATCATTACAGAAATTAACAAATGAACTCCATGTGAGCCACAGTCAAATTTCAACCTATCAACTTTGCAGTCTCAAATACTACTTTCATTATGTGGAAGCACGAAAGGCTGAATCAGTGAGTGTTGCACTTCCTTTTGGAGCGAGTTTACACTCCGCTATCGCAGTATATTACCGCTCAGTTAAACATGGAAAAACAGAGACACTGAACAACATAATAGACTGTTTTAATACGGCGTTTACTTTAGATATGGAGAGCAGTGATGTTCCGATACTGTTCAGTAAAAACATGCCAGACAAGGATGCAGCACTTAAAATGGCAAAATCCATGCTGGAGGTGTTTTACAACAATGTGAACCTTAACGATTTTGAGATAGTTGATATTGAGATGCCTCTGTCTTCACCTCTTTACACCGTGGATGGAGGCACTACAGATTACAGAATAATCGGGATTATAGATTTACTGCTGAAGAGTCCTGACGGTGAAATCCTGATTGTTGATAATAAAACGGCTTCAAAGAGTTTGTCTCAACAGATGGCGGAGCAAGATCATCAGATGACAGCTTACTCATACTTGCTGGCAACTAACAGATATATTCCTCCAGCCTCTACAGTTCAATGCAGATTTGATGTGCTGCTGAAGCTCAGGGAACCTAAATTCCAGAATATTCAAACCTCCAGAACCCGGGCAGACAGAAGAAGATTTGCAAGGCTGTCAAATATGGTTTTGTCAGGTATTGATTCAAACATCTTCATACCAAATCCTTCGTGGATGTGCCCGACCTGCCAATATGCCAAAGCTTGCAAGGAGTGGTAAAAACTCAGAATTTATATAATTTGTTTTTTAACAGAAGCCTCAAGGTCAATCTTGGGGCTTTTCTATTTTAATTATTATTAAAGGAGACTTCAAATGAAGAAGCAGCAAATTAAAAAGAGGTTACAAGAAATTTTTGACTACGCTCAAAGTAATAGAGAAGCTTTGGTAGATATTTATAGACTGGCTATTCCTGATCTTGACAACATCCAGACCTTAAAGGGACATCCAGTAGCAGGAAAAGAGTTGTGGACTCATATATGGAGACTTTTTATTCAACTGGATCATAGATTAAATACAAACGAATATTCAGGAGCTATATGGGTTAATCAGGGATGGGGTATGAGCAGCAAACTTGAACCTTGGGCGATCAGTTTAGATAAATGTAAAGTAACTTATAATTAAATTCTAACATAATCATCAACTTTAAATAGCCATCTATGGGATCGCTTTCCTGTAGGTGGCTGTTTTATTTTAATCATTTTGAAATGAAAGGAATTACATCATGGAAAACGAGAAAGTTAAAAATGTGTTGGAACAGATATTAAATTCGTTTGAGAACCAATCCATCCCAGAAGCCATTAAAATTGCGACTTTTCCAATGATAGATGCACCGTGTAGTCATTGGTCTTTTAATAATAGGTTGATACTGTTCCTTAGCGGTACAGCAGATGCGAGGGGATTCCACCGATGGAAAGAGCTAAATCGCAGTGTAAGTAAAGGTGCTAAAGCCATATACATTTTAGTCCCATGTTTCAAAAAGAAAGTTGATGAAGATAGTGGGGAAGAGAAGAACTATCTTACTTACTTCAAAACAGCTCCTGTTTTTAGAGTTGAAGATACAGAAGGACAGGAGCTTGAGTATAATAAGATAGAACTTCCTCCTTTACCACTTATAGAAAGGGCTAAGGAGTGGGGAATCAATGTTAAAGCTGTGGCAGGTAATACAAGATACTATGGGTATTATAACTCTAATAGAAAAGAGATCGGGCTTGCAAGTCCAGACGAATCTATATTTTTTCACGAGCTGGCACATGCAGGACATGAAAGAGTTGTAGGGAGTTTAAGAGATAGAGATAAATCTTTAAAAGAGATAGTTGCGGAACTTTCAGCCCATACGCTCTGTAGAATCGCAGGTAAAACAGCAGACGCAACTTTAGGGAACAGTTACCAATATATTTCCCATTATGCGAGTAAACTAAATATGAGTCCTCACAGAGCGTGTCTTAAAGTGCTAGCAGAGGTAGAACAGGTCATTAACACAGTGATTTATAATGATGTAAATGGTGCATCAACTATTCAACCAAAACAAGCTCAGGCAGCTTAAGCTACAGGAGATATACCAATGAAAGTTCTTACTGGTTTAATTTACAGAGCCAAACGTGGACACACCTACCGCACTCATACATCAAAAGATAAAAAATATAATTGTTACAGTCCCTGTTTTACTGGTGATTTTGGGATTGTTGATTGTTGGGTATGTGATGCCAACGGTAATATTCATCCTGATTTTAATTGCTATGGAGTCCCTATATACACGGATATTCTAGGTCCAGTAGTGAACAAACTCGATTGATTAAGGAGAAAAAACAATGAAAATTTCAGCTTATAATTGTGATTATAACTTAGACCCACCAGATGATGATGAGCCAGGGAGTGATGTTGAAGAAGAGGATATTGATGAGTATGAGGTTGAATCTCAAAACAGTTACTACGATTCATTACCATACCATACATTTAAATAACTGAACAATATAACATTAAAATTAACTTGAAGGGCATTAGCGGTCATAACTGGCTGTTAATGCCCTTTTTAAATTTAAAGGAGATACCAATGATTTATCAAATTCGTTGTAGTTACTGTGGTTGTTACATGGGAGAGAAGGATGCTCCTGCTAATTCATTCGCTCTAAAAATGGAATCAATGGGGCTGCCAGTTGAAACTCATTCTATATGCGCTCAATGTAAACAACATATTTTGAATGATATAATGACATATACAGATAAAGTAGGCTCTTATGACGACAGATAATATTGAAAAATTTTAACCCGCCCTACTTATACTGATTCAATTATATGTTAGTTATAATAAAGTTGTATAGTAGTAGTGCTAATCAATTTAGATAGCAGTCCTAATCCATCTACATTATATAACAAGATATAATCCACGCATACTTTAATATAGTAGTGCTAACCAATCTACAGCCACAAATACTCAGTTAATGTCACGCCTCATATAGTGTTACAGCATTTCTATAAATCAATTATAACCTATCTACAATGCCCCACAATACACATAGAGATATAGCCATGTTAAGTATCATAACACTGCCACAATCCACTCCTGAACTCATTACACGCCTCCTACAGTCACTGCTTTCTTTCACCTCGTTATACATTTAAAAATTTATGTATTCAAGTTGGTGCTAAGTGAAGCACTAAGTAATGTTATTGGTAAGCACTACTAAAATTTTATCTATGTTATTATTAGTTAATATTACTGTTGACATTTAATCCTTTATGCCTATTCTATTTATCTGAAATAGAACTACTCTTTCAGACTAAAATGTTGTTAATAATTATAAAAAAACTTGATGTATCATACTTGACATTAGAGCATTATTACTTATTATAATTCAATAAATTAATTACTATTTCAGCCCCGATTTATGTTTAAGAATTAACAAGTTTTTGTGATATAGACATATTGACATTTGTTCTTTTATGCTTATATTAATGAGAGTAAATCACTTACTATTTCTAATCCAACTTTGTGAAAGAATAATAAAAAAATTTATGTGACGCCATTGACATTATGAGTATCGTTACTTATTTTTATGTCATAATATTAATTCATATTTCAGCCCCGAAAACTATAAAGTTTTTTTGATACATACCCTTGACATTTGTTCATTTATGCTTAACTTATGTGAAAGTAAAACACCTGCTTTTATGCTCCAAATTAGTTTAGGAATTATAAAAAAGTAATGTATCACTCTTGACAAGTTATTAGTTCTGTCTTAGAATATTGATAGTAAGAAAAAAATTAGATGGCCTTTCTCGAAAGGCCATTTTTATTTGGTCAACAAAGTCAGTTACTACATTTTATTATAATAAGACCGGTTTTATAGTAATTGACTTCAATAAAGCACTTGCCCTCTACGTCGTATTGGGTCGCCTATTATTAATTCTTCCACCCCCATCTCAAATAGAACCAAATCGTTCCATCCAAATTTCCTACATCATAGTCTTCAGTTGAAGACCGAAGTGAAACTGTTTTATTGCAGTTTCCTTATTTTTTCAGATAAATAAATTTGTGGAAGCTCTATTTTCAAAATACAGAGCTTTCTTCGCAATACTATTTTATCTATAAATCTATGCTAAAGCATCGTGAAAATGGGTGTTTCCAGCATATGGAGACACCTGTAATATTAATTTATTTTTTATTTTGGAGGATATTTTTATGGTTTTAAGTACTAAATTAGCCGGTGTTTCATACGGAGATAGACAACAAAACATTAACTTTTTTGCTTGTAGTGACCTAACCGATTGTGAACTTATTAGAGAGCCTAAAAATAAGTATGATGCCAATGCTGTAAAGGTCGTTATAGGTTCTTTAGAATTGGGCTATTTATCAAAAATAGTAGCTGCTAATATCGCACCTGCAATTGATAGCGGTAAACGTTTTATAGCTAAATTTGAATGCACGAATAGGCATCCAGCTTACGAACAGATAGGCTTAACAATCAAAATATCTGAGGCTGTCTTCTAACCTATAGCATGAATGGAGACCGAATAATTACTTGTTTCCATCATACGAATTGGTTTTATGACATATTAATGTAACCTCTTATATAGTAGAGAGCATAATTATATAACTCTCTTAATAATAAAACTATTTAATATTGGAGGATTTCTTTATGGAATTAAAATGTTACAGCATTGGGGACTTATCTAAAATTGTTAATGTATCAGCTAATACATTAAGATTTTGGGAGAAACAAAAATATATACCGATACCATCACGTATGATGTCTGGTAAGAGATGGTTTAGAAGGTATTCAGAAGGAGATTTGGAACTTATCAAAATGTTTAAAAATTATGTGGATCAAGGATTAACTTTAAAATCAGCAGCAGCAAAAATAACAACAACTATGGAGGATTTTTAATTATGATCAATGAACAAATTAATGATGAAATAGTAGCAATTCATATCTTAACCAATGACTTTTCAAAATTAAAAAATAATTATGACGCAGATACTAACTTAGATAATGATGTAAAAAAAATTCTAATTGAAACAACAAATTTTGAGATCAAGTTGATGAATAAACGGCTGAACAAAGAATAATATTAAAATCGGAAAAGAGATTCTTGCAAAAAAAGATAAGCTCAAAAATTTAGATGCTTCATTAGGGAGATATTGTTTTATAGGTGATTGGAAAAGGAGAATTTAAAAATTAAGTAAATCATTTTTAGCCCCCCACTCGAAATTTTTTTTGGTGAGGGGGCTAAAAAAACACAGAAATGGTATTGACAATTTATGGATTGTCATCTTAACTTATAGATAAACTATCTATCTATATCAACTAAGACAAAAAAAATCAAGCGTTTTAATCAAAAAAATTAATATTTTTATATTTTTAAATGTTTGAACCTATAAAATTACAGGCGAAGGCACTTATAAATAAGTGACCTATCACCAAATAAGTTCGGTTTCTTATCGAACTAAACCAGAACAGCATAAATTAAGAGCGTGTTCTGGATAATTTAAACCGTGGATAAATGACAAATAGTCTTCCACACTAATTTATAGGAGCATTTATGTTTAAAAATTTTAATGAAAAATCTATTGACTCTCAAGTTGAAACACTTGGTAATAAAGCTGTACAAATTAAAAACATCCCTGATGCAATGAAAACATTAAATCAATGGGTAGCATGGAAAAAAATTCTTAATGGTAAGAAGATACCAGTTAATCCAACTAACGGAGTTGCGGCATTAGTTAATGATGCTGCAACATGGACAACTTTTGAAAATGCTCTGGGTTATTATCAGTCCGGCAAGGCTGATGGTGTAGGTTTTGTTTTTACTAATGATGATCCATTTATCGGCATAGATTTTGATGACTGTATAGTTGATGGAAAAATACTTCCTGAGATAGCATCACTTGTTAAAAAGATAAACAGCTACACTGAAATCAGCCCATCTGGTGAAGGTTTGCATATTATTATTAAAGGTAAACTACCAGCAGGAGGTCATCGCAAAGGCAAGGTTGAAGTTTATGATAAAGGAAGATTCTTCACTGTAACTGGCAATTCTTTACCAGATACTACTCAAGAGATTATTAATGTAGATAATATTCTTGATATTCTATTTCAGCAGGCGGTAACTAAACATAATATTTCTGATGGAGATGCTGCAATGCTTGGGCAGGCATTTAAAAAGCAGAAGTTTAACAACCTCTGGAATGGCAATATAGAAGGATACACCAGCCATAGTGAAGCTGATCTGGCACTTTGCAGAATGATTGGATATTATTGCAGCAATGATCTAGCTATCATAGATAGAATATTTAGAAAGTCGGGCTTATTCAGAAGCAAGTGGAATGAAGTACACTCATTTGATGGCAAAACATATGGTCAGATGACTATAGAAAAAGCACTAACTAATATTAAAAATGATACTGATAATAATAAACATAAAACCTTTAACTTAAGTGATTTAGGTAATGCGGAACGTATGGCTCATTATCACAGCAATACACTCAAATACTGCCATCACTGGGAAAAATGGATGGTGTGGGATGGCACTCGATGGTCAGAAGATGGTATGGGTATTGTGAATCAGATAGCTAAAGCAACTGTTAGAGGTATCTACAATGAAGCTCAAAAAACTTCTGATGATAGCAAGCGTCAAGCAATAGTTAAACATGCTATATCATCAGAATCTAACGGACGTATAAAGTCAATGGTATCATTAGCAAAAAGTGAACTTCCAATATTACCAGCTCAATTTGATAAAGACCTGTATCTGTTAAACTGTCAGAATGGCACTGTTAATCTTAAGACTGGTCAGTTGCTGCCTCATGATAAAGATAACTTTATCACTAAAATAGCACCTGTTAAATATGATGAAGATGCTACATGCCCAGTATGGGAGCAGTTTCTATTACGAGTGATGGACGGTAATCTACCATTGATAAACTTCCTACAGAGAGTTGTAGGCTACTCACTGACAGGCGATGTTTCTGAACAATGTCTATTCCTGTTATGGGGTGCAGGGGCTAATGGTAAATCTACTTTTCTAAGAACTATATCTAATATGCTGGGTGATTACTCTCAAAACACCAGTACTGATACTTTATTGGTTAAAAAACAAGGTGGCATTCCAAATGATGTAGCACGTATGAAAGGTGCAAGATTTATTACTGCATCTGAGTCAGAAGCCGAGCATCGTTTAGCTGAGAACCTCATAAAGCAAATGACTGGTGATGATGTTTTGACTGCAAGGTTCTTACATCAAGAATTTTTTGAATTTAAACCTGAGTATAAAATATTTTTAGCTACTAATAACAGACCTATCATAAAAGGAACTGATAATGCGATTTGGAGAAGAATTAAACTGATACCATTTGAAGTATCAATACCAGCAGAAGAACGTGATAAACAATTACTCAATAAATTAGAGCAGGAACTAAGCGGCATACTCAACTGGGCTATAGCAGGCTGTTTAGACTGGCTCAAGAATGGTATTGGTGTTCCTCCAGAGGTAATTAATGCTACTGATGACTATAGACAGGAGATGGATACTGTAGGTAACTTCATCAGTGATTGCTGTGTGGTAGGTGAAGATTTAATAGTTACTTCAAGCGACCTCTATAGTGCCTATACTAAATGGTGTGAAGTCAATAGCGAGTACCAGATTAGAAAAAATACTTTGTGGGATAAGTTCCGTGAGAAAGGATTTACTATTGGACAAGTAACTAAGAAACGAGTGCAAGGTTGGAGAGGACTTAGTATCAAAATAGGAACAGAAGTACTATTTCCAGAATTACCATCAGGTCTATTGGAGTTAAGTACATCGGAATTAACTCAATCAGTTATGGTAAATTAATTATATCATTACCAGTAGTTCTATTTCATCTATTACTATTACAATAATATTTATAACTTCTGACAATAGCACTATGGGGTGAGAGGTGAGTAGAGATGAGTATTAATTTCAGGGTTTTTTATATATGAGTACTTTATGTAAAAATTAACTAATTTTCTGTGCTCACTAGTACTCACTACTCACCCTGCCAGTGTAAAAAACTATAAAATATTATACTATAGTAAGAGTTAAACTATATTACTACTATCTTAACATCATTAAAGTATCTAAGTACCAACCATTAACATCTTCAAGTATCAACATTAAATATAGTACTGACACAATAAGCCCTATATCTTCTTTTACTCATCTTCCCTATCATATTCTAATTGATAGATACTTAGGTTGATAATTGAGTTACTGAATGGTTATGACTACTTGGTATATAACTTATACTTATTTACTGTAGCATGAATACATTGGATTTTGATGTGTTAGTACTACCATTAAGATTATCATTTTATTATAACTAATTAAAAAGGAATTTATTATCATGAATACAATTAATAACTATGCTTTTACAGTTTTAGAACCATCAGCAAAACAAGTTGAATACGATAAAATTTATGCCAAAATGTTTTTGAATCATTTCTGGGGACAACTTGGAAATATTACGCAACTAACTAAAGACCAAACTAAAAAAGCTATTTATTGGGGGGTAAGGGGGCTACCGTTACTGTTTAATGAAGGACTAAAGAAAGACTTATCAAACATTGCTAAAAATAATATACTGGATGGTCTTATTGCCACAACGCGAATAATTGAAGAATTAATTGCCAAATTAACACCTAATGAATTGATTACAATATTTCCAATTGAAAAATGCTATAATAGCAATAAATATGAAGTAAAAGATTACTATACAACCATAGGAGTGCTTAACAAGATAGGAATGGATAGAGTTATAGGTGATAATGTTACTGCGTTGATGCGTGATTATATAAATGATTATTTTTGTAATTTTATTATAACAAAAATATGTATTTTGTCAGCTTTAAGTCATATTCAAGGTAAGAAGATTATTATGGAAAAGTTGTCTAAAAAGAATGGTATTCCATGTTATGAATTTATTGATTGTCCAAATGGTAGAGAGTTCATGTATGATCCACAGAATTATAATATTTATAAAAGTAAAAGTCTTAAAATGAGACCAAGACGTTTATCTGTTATTTAACTAATAAGATATTGGCATGGGGTGGATAAATTATTTTTATTCCCCCCACCAAAGAAATAATAACCATATATAATATAGAGACACCGTTAATGCTGGCTATAGTAATGATAAAGTATATATGATGTTAAGTAGGCCAGTCGTATAAGCAGCACCTTTTAAGGCTCTTTCAATATCATGGATTGGTGTTGGAGGATTGTGATAGGTTGGCACTACTATTTACTTGGATTGTGATGTGTAAGCACTACCATTAAGATTACAATCATTATGACTAATTAAAAAGGAACTTAATATGACTATAAATAATAAACACGCTTTTAAAGTTTTAACAACACCGCCACAAAAAGAATCAGTTGATTATAATAAAATCTATATGAGAATATGCTATAATCATATATTGCTGCAACTTAAACATAATAATCAAGTAACTAAAGATGAAATTAAAAGAACTATTTATTGGGGAGTACGGGGACTACCGTTGATGTTTAATGCGTTATCTAATAAAGAGCCATCAATTATTGATAATAACACAATCAATGGTTTATATGACAAGATACTGCTGATTGAGGACTTAATATCTAAACTGACTCCTAATGAATTAATTACAATATTTCCAATTGAAAAACAGTATGACGGCAGCAAATATGAAGTAAAAGATTATTATAGCACGATGGAAGAGCTTAATAAAATAGGAATGGATACACCTATAGGCGACAATACTATTGAGTTAATGTTTGATTATCAAAATCATTATATCCATGAGTTTGCTATCACTAAAATGCTTATTCTGTCAGCTTTAAGACGGCTGCAAGGTAAACAAGGCATTGCAGAAGAGTTTATCGAAAGTAAAGGCATTCCATGTTATAAACTAATGACTGATTCAAGTGGTAAAAAGTTTATTTATGATCCACAGAATCATACCACCTATAAGGTAAGTAAACCAAGACCAAGATATTTGCGTGTAGTTTAACTAATAAAGGGGGATAAATTATTCTTATTCCCCCGCCCAAAAAATAGTAACCATATAGAATGATTAATTAGTGCCAATCTATGTAACCACATCAATTATATAATATCTGATTCTGACTTGTAGTCTTTAAGTTGGAGGAAGTGCTGGTTTGGGGTTATGTGTTAGTACTACTATCTATAGTATTTTAACTGCTATAGCTAACAATTGATTAAAGTGCAGGAACTAAATAATATGAAGCTATATCATATAGGTATAGCTTTTATATTGCGTTATCTACATTTTCTAATCTTATTTATGAAGCAATTTTGGTTTAGGCTATCCAATTTCCTCTCGGAGAGGAAATGTGGATGGTTGTATAAAAATATTTCAATTAAAGATACTATTAATACAATATACTATATTAATTACTATGATATGACAAGGAAGGTGATAGAAACAGTTATCATGAAGCAGCAGCCCTATTTAACAATTTCACATTGTCTTGGAGAGCGAGAACTCACTAAACTAAATCAGGAAGCATTTTATAGAATGCTTTCGGGAGAATTTCTCCACAACCCTGTGGACTGAGGCTTTGCACAGGATAACCAAGACAGGTGGAGGATAAAACTTCATGATAGAACAAGAATTGGGTAAAAAAATGATGCCGGAAGAGCTTGCAGTAATTCTCGGTATCAACGTTAAAACTGTTAGACAGTATTATCAAAAATTGGGTGGAATACGCTTGGGAAGCCGTTACATCTTTTTTGAAAGGAGAGTTATCGATGCCATATCAGAAAAATGGGACATGGAAAGCCCAAGTAAGGATGAATGGAAAGAGGAAAGAGAGGTCATTCAAGACGAAGAAAGATGCAATAGACTGGGAAAGCAAAATGCGAAACTCTCAAGAAGAGTGGGAAGAGAAGACCGCTACAACCTGCTTGCTTGATTGGGCTGAGGCTTATCTTGACTACAGTAAAGAACGGTATGTAGAGAAAACTTTTAAGGAGAAAAAATCAGCATTCAAGGTGTTTTTCAAATATGTAAAGCCTGAATTGGATGTAGCAGATTTAACTCCGGGTATGGTTCAATCTTTTTTGATGCAGCAGAAAAAGGAGCGGAGCGGATATGCTTCCAATAAAGATAGGAAGAATCTGCTGGCAGGATGGAACTGGGGGGCAATTTATATGACCCCAACCCTGCCTAAAGAAAATCCTTTTGATATTCCAAAGATGCCGGAAGAGAGGACTCCACGCTATGTGCCGCCAGAAGAAGATTTTTGGAGGGTTTATGAGTTTGCTGAGGGTCAGGATAAAGTGATGCTCCTGACCTTTATTCATCTTGCCTGTAGGCGTGGTGAAGCGTTTAGATTAAAATGGGAAGATGTTGATTTCAATGAGAATCGTATTAGATTATGGACACGAAAAAGAGAAAACGGCTCATTTGAATATGAGTGGCTTCCTATGACAGGTGAATTAAAAAAAGGTTTGCTCTGGTGGAGGCAGAGTTGTCCCATAAAAAGTGAGTTCGTTTTTATCTGCATTGAAAAAAAGACTTTTTGTGTAGAGTATTATGGCTGTCCATTTTTAACCCGGCAGCATTTTATGAGTAAACTATGTGAAAAAGCTGGTGTTAAACATTTTGGATTTCATGCCATAAGACATTTATCTGCTTCGATACTATATTCTTTGGGATACTCTGTATCTGTGATACAAACAATCCTAAGACATAAAAGTCCATCGACCACAGAAAAATATTTAAAAAGTTTTGGTCTTGAAAGTGCAAGGGAGGCTCTTGAAAATCTTTCACATAAGAGCAAACTGAGTGATCAAGATTATGGAGAAAGTATATTCTAAAAAATAAGAAAGCCGTTCAAGCAGCCGTCAGCTCCTTGAATGGCTTCTATATTTTAGTAGAACGTATTGATTTTATTGGTGATCCCATCGGGAATCGAACCCGAGCTTCCGGCGTGAGAGGCCAGCGTCCTGACCGCTAGACGATGGGACCCAAAAAACTCCTCTCTTATAAATGACTCATTTTATTGTGTCAATAATAAAAACGTATTTTAACTATTTTTCAACCACTTTCCTTCTCTTTGGGACACCTCTTTTTGCTCCGAACATGAAATAAATTATCCAACCCACAAATGGAATTAGTGCAACGACTCCCCATATAGCCTTATTTTGTATGGAACCAAAATCTTTAAAGACAATGTTAACTATTGCCAACATAGTAAGCATCCAAAATATCAGAGCAATCCCTGCCACAAACATAAATGTATCCATTTTAATATTACCCTTTCAGTCGATCAGATATTTGCAAGAGTGTTTCAACATAAGGATTGCTATGGTTATACCTATAAAGAACCTTATGTGCCTGCTCTCTGCTCAAAGAGGGTCTCCAGCCATGCTGTTTTAGGTAGTTAGCTATACTATGTATCGCATCTGTGTGGTTAAAGAGATCAACCTTGCCATCCATATTACCATCTTTTGCAAGGCTAAGTGCGTTGCTTGGCATAAACTGGGCAATACCAAGAGCACCTGCATAAGAACCTTTTATCTCTGCGGGATCGATACCTTCTCTTGCTGCATATTTAAGCAGAGATTTTAGCTCTCTATATCCCCATTCAGATTTAGAATTTACCTTTTGGTCAAATTTAGCTCTGCTTATTCTTCTTTTGTTATTAGATAGAAAATTCCAGAGTATCTCTCTATTTGCACTCTCTGAAAGTCCGCTCATTGTTGAGAGTATATTAATTACAGAACGGTTGCCAAGGTAAGTGCCAAGTCTTGTCTCCACAAGCATTATTGCTGTTATAATAGTGCGATCTACTCCATATATCGCCTCCGCATTTGCAAGATCAGATTCATATTTTTTTATATAGGCAACTGCACTGTTAATTGATTTGTCTGATAAAAATTGCTCGTAATTTAGGCTCGATTCCGAATGAACAAAAAATAGAGAGACCCCCTCTAACTCGACAGAGACCTTTGGGTTACTATATATATTGCTAATAGTTTCGTTAGTAAATCCATCTTTTATTAAACGAGACTTTATACTATCAAATAGATTCTGATCTTGATTTTCGTTTTTTATTATAGCCTCTGTAGCAAATACAGTAGCTGCACCAACAGATATTATTGGGAATAACAATGAGATAGATATAAGTACAATTGCAATATAATACGACAAAAAACTCTTATAGTAACAGTAAATAGTTTGCTGGTTCATCAATATATTATAGCCTCCTTTTCTCTTTTTTATAATTTTCAATAAATGCCATTAAATAGTTTAATATAAAATAGACTCTAATAAAGCAAATTTGGAAGAAAAAGAACAATTTGTGGGAAAATCATTATAATAATAACGCCAAGTATTATTGCCAATAAGAATGGAACTATTCCTTTAAAAATTGATTCAAGTGCAATATTTCCAACTACACTTTGGCAAACTCCATACACAACATAAACATTGATTCCTACAGGTGGAGTTATAACGCCCATCTCTGTTACAAGTACTATAATAACACCAAACCATATAGGATCGTATCCTAAATTTAATATTACAGGATAAAATATAGGAATCGTTAGCATAATAAGTCCTAAGGAGTCCATAAAACACCCACCAATAAAGTATATTCCAACAATTATACCCATAATCATGTATGGAGGAAGATCAAATCCAGCTACCCAGTTGGCTACCTCAAAAGGTATTCTTGTAACTGCAAGAAATTTTCCAAAAACAACAGCCCCTGCAATTAAAAATAAGATCATGCTGCTTGTTCTCATGGTTTCATAAAGAGACTTTAAAAAGCCTTGCCATGTCAACTCCCTTCTGATTAAAGAGACTACAAGCACTCCTAACACACCTACAGCAGCAGATTCAGTTGGGGTAAAAAAACCTAAGATAAGACCACCCATAACAATTACAAAAACAGCTATAGTATCGGACAAACCTCCAATTGATCGTATTTTTTGATTGATAGTAAACTTTTCACCTTTAGGACCTTCATTAGGATATAGTTTGCATGTGATATAAACCGCACTTATAAACAAAAAAGTGAGTAATATCGCTGGGAATATACCAGATACAAACAGTGCACCAATGGACTGCTCTGTTAATATGCCATATACGATCAAAACAACACTTGGAGGCATTATCATTCCAAGCCCACCACCTGACGCTACAGAGCCTGCTGCTAAAGCATCAGAATAACCAAAACGTTTCATTTCTGGCATACCCACAGTTGCCATTGTTGCAGCTGTGGCAGGGCTCGACCCACAAACAGCTCCAAAGGCTGTGCAAGAGGCAACAGTTGCCATTGCAAGTCCCCCTCTTGTATTACCTAAAAAAGTATAAGCAGTATTATAAAGTTTACGACTTATACCGCAATTAAAGGCAAGTTGTCCCATAAGTACATATAAAGGAATTGTTGAGAGATCGTATGATATAAAAGATTCGTAAAAACTTCTTGGCAGAAGATTGAGTGCTGCATCTAAAGATACAAGAATACTAAATCCCACAAACCCCACCATTGCCATAACGTAAGCTACCGGCATTCTGGTCATAAAAATTGCAACCATTATCACAATACCGACAACACCAACTAAAGTAGGGTTCATCTATTCTCTTTCACTCCTGTAAAGAACAAAACAACATCTTTGATTATAAAGATGGCAAAAATTAAGAAACATCCTCCAAGGATATAGGTAAAATAGTACATTGGAAGCTGCAGATTCATGGAGCGCTCTCCAGAAGCTGACATAGAGCTACCAAAGAGAAACATACGCCATGAGATTATAGCCATAAGTATAATAGATAGAGTATTAGTAATAGCCTTAATAATACTTTGAGTATTTTTTGAAAATAATTTTACAAATATCTCAACACCTATATGAACATCTTTTGTGTGTGAATATGGCAGTGAAAACGACATGGCAAGAATTGCACATATTGACACAAGCTCTTCTGAACCAAAAATAGGAGAATTAAGTGTTGCCCTAAGCACAATATCAAAACATGTTATCGCTGCCATAGCTACAATGCAAAACGCTGCAACCATCTTCATGTAATCTTGTAGTTTATCCATAAAAAACCAAAATGCTTTCATACAATACCTTTAATTTTGAATCAAAATAGTGAAACCGGATCACAATTTATTGATCCGGCTTCAAAAACATTATACTTTGCTTTCCAAACTTATTAACTATTTACTATTTTCAATAGCTTTAGCAATAAAATCAGTCAGTTCTGACCCTTTAAATCCTTTTTTGTTAAGCTCTTCTGCATAAGATGTAATTGCTGGACGGACAGCCTCTTTCCACTTTGCAGACTCTTGTGGGTCAAGAGTTATTATCTCATTGCCCTTTTCAATAAAGAATTTTTTCCCCTCTTCATCAATTTCGTCCCAAGCCTTACCATGTTTTATTGCCCACTCTGTATTTATTTCACTAATGCTCTTCTGAATTTCTGGAGAGAGTGCATCCCATTTACTTTTATTCATTGTAACTATCATTACTGTTGTATAGCCTACAGAATTTTCAGCAACGCAATAGTCAAGTACTTCACCAAGTTTCCACCCTTTATTTGACTCTATTGGATGAGTGCTACCATCCACAATACCTTTTTGTAAACTTGTATAGGTCTCTTGCATACTTTGACCAACAGGGGTACCACCCAGTGCATTGACAAGATATGTACTCATTCCAGTAGATCTTATCTTAAGGTTTTTCATATCTGCCAGAGTTCTTACAGGTTTCTTATTTGTATGAATATAGCCTGGTCCGTGGGCATGTAAAAACATCACCTGAGTATCGCTTAACTCTTTTGGTTTAAACTCTTCCATAACAGCATTTGCAACCTTAGTTGCAACTACACCATTTGGATAACCCATTGGCAGATCAACAGCACCCATAAGAGGAAAACGTCCTCTTGTATAGGCAAGACAGGTCATCCCAATATCTGCAATTCCAATAGCCACACTTTCATAAATTTGCGGTGCTTTTGTCAATGTGCCTCCTGGATAATAATCAATTTTGACTGCACCATTAGTTCTCTTTTCTACTTCTCGACACCACGATTCAGCAAGTTGCGACTGAACGTGCACTGGTGGGAAAAAGTTGGCATAAGTCATCTTTACTGTATCAGCAGCACTTACTTTTAAAGTAAATCCACCCAAAAGAGTTGGTAGTAGCGTTAGACATAAAATGATAATCAGTTGTTTTGCACGCATCTTAAAAATCTCCTTTACTTTAATTGTGAAAAAGTCAGAAAATAGATTCATTGAAAATTCTGAAATTTTCAAGTTAATAAAATTAAGCAATATTACATAGAATAGATGTGAGTATCTTTGCAATAAAAATATGATAACTTTATTGCTGATACTTCATAAAAAAGAGGAGACTTTAAAAATGGCTAATATTTTCAGCGATATGACAAAGAGTTGTGGTCGTACTCCTTTAATAAATTTACGAAAAATAAATAACTCTTACTCTGCTAACATTTTAGCAAAGGCTGAGTTTTTTAACCCAATGGGCAGTGTAAAAGATAGAGTAGGACTTGCAATGATAGAAGATGCAGAAAAAAAGGGCAAAATTACTCAAGGCTCTCTCATTATTGAGCCAACAAGTGGTAATACTGGTATAGCCCTTGCTTTTGTAGCTATTATCAAAGGGTATCGCCTTATATTAACAATGCCTGATAGTTTAAGTATTGAAAGACGAAAACTCATGGCACATATAGGGGCAAAATTAGTATTAACTCCGGGGGCAGATGGTATGAAAGGAGCTATAAAAAAAGCACAAGAGATACTTGCAAATAATCCTGAAGCATTTATGCCTAACCAGTTTGAAAATCCAGCTAACCCTGAAATTCATAGAAAGACAACAGCAGAGGAGATATGGTCTGATACCAATGGGAATGTGGATATTATAGTTGCTGGCGTTGGAACAGGCGGCACAATCACCGGTATTGCTGAAGTTATCAAATCTCGTAAAGTTTCATGTAAAGCTGTTGCAGTGGAACCTGCTGCATCGCCTGTGCTCTCAGGTGGAAACCCCGGAGCACATAAAATCCAAGGCATTGGCGCAGGATTTATCCCCCCTCTTCTTAACATAAATATTATTGACGAAATTATTCAAGTAACTAATGATGATGCCTTAAAAGGTGCAAGAACTCTTGCCTTAACAGAAGGCATTTTATGTGGAATCTCTTCAGGTGCTGCGTTTCATGCTGCAACGATTCTTGCATCAAGAGAGGAGAACAGAAGAAAAAATATTGTTGTGATCCTTCCAGATACTGGCGAAAGATATATAAGTACAGAGCTTTTTGAATAGTTTATAGGCAAATTAGCAGATACTTAAAAAAGCAGATATTTTTTTATATTTTTATTATATCGCTATATTGCTATTTATAAATAGATGTAATATTACGGATAAAGTTATAGGTTGATAAATGTTTCTCAATTGTTAAATAGAATATTAATCTTTAAGTAAAAGGAGATAGTTATGGAGATTAAAGTATTAGGTCCTGGTTGTGCAAAATGCAAAAAAACAGAAGAGCTTGTAATGCAGGTTGTAAGTGAGGCAAACATTGAAGCATCTGTGGAAAAAGTATCTGATCTTATGCAAATTGCAGGTTATGGAGTTTTTGGCACTCCAGCAGTCGTGGTGAATGGTGAGGTTAAATGTGTAGGTAAGATACCAACAAAACAGGAAATTCTAAACTGGATCAAATAATTGCCTAAGATTATGGAGATTAGAGATGGACACAGTGTTCAAAAATAAGACAATAATACTGTTTGTGATTGTATCCTTACTTGTTTTTAGTATGACATTTACAGCATACAGTTCAGACAACATGCCAGCCCCATCAACGGTTCCTGTAAAGGGCATCGTTACTATGGTTGATTTGGGTGCAAAAAAGTGTATCCCCTGCAAAATGATGGCTCCAATTCTTGAAAAGCTCGAAAAAGCATACTCTGGAAAAGCAGCAATTGTATTTATTGATGTTTGGGAAAATAACGAAGAGGCTAAAAGGTTTGGCATTCGTGCCATACCAACTCAAATATTTTTTGATGCTGATGGAAAAGAGGTTGCCCGTAATACAGGATTTATGCCTGAAGAGGCTATAGTTGCACAGCTTACAAAAATGGGCGTGAAATTATAGTTATCACTCAGAGCTAAATCTCTAAATCTATTGAAGTCCTCTTTAAGAGGACTTTTAAGGTTTTAGCCGATGGTTTTAACCTACGGCTAAATAATAAGGATAATAAACTTATGCTTGATTCAATATTCATAACCATAAATCAATGGATGACAGGCGGAATTGCCATTGCAGCGATCGGCTGTTTTCTTTGGGGAGTGGTAAGCGTAATGCTGAGTCCCTGCCATCTTGCTTCAATTCCACTCATCATTGCTTATGTGGGAGGACAGGATAAAGCTGTAAATCCTAAACAGGCTGGTGTTTATGCTGGAGCTTTTACTATCGGACTTTTTATCACAATTGCACTTGTGGGAATTATCTGTGCCATGCTGGGGCGGATGTTAGGAGACGTTGGGAATTATTGGCAGCTTCTTATCGGCGGCATACTTATATGGGTCTCCTTAGGAATGCTTGGCGTTGAAAAATGCTCTATGTCAGGAAGTCTCCTTTATCGACTTAAAATTAAAGGGATAGTAGGTGCATTTCTCCTTGGTCTTGCTTATGGAGTTCTTTCTGGTTCATGCACATTTGGATTTATTGCTCCTATTCTTGCCATAATTACAGTTCAAGAGAAGATTGCCACTGGTATTATTCTGATAATTTTATTTGCTGTGGGTCATTGTCTTCCAATTGTTATTGCTGGCAGTTCCACAGCAGCAGTGAGAAAATTGATGGAAAATGAAAGATGGCAAGGTGCTGGAACATGGTTTCGTAAAGGTGCTGGCGTAGTGATTTGTCTGTTAGGATTTTATTTTATCGCAAGTCCGTTTGTGAGTTCGTAATAAGGTCAGAATCACTGATTTAAAGGATTAAAAGATTACACGGATAAAAAATCTGCGGAATCTGTGTAATCAGGTTAATCTGTGATTCTGATAATCTGTGAAAACAAAAAAAGCTAATATAGATAACAACTTAGCTTATCAAAAGGAGATTTTCATTATATGTCAGAAGTCAAAAAACTATCATTTCTTGATAGATTCCTAACTCTCTGGATATTTGCAGCAATGGCAATTGGTGTTGGCTGGGGTTATACTTTTCCGGGAATCAAGAATTTTATCAACTTCTTTCAGGTCGGCACAACCAATATCCCGATTGCAATCGGTCTGATTCTTATGATGTATCCGCCTCTTGCAAAGGTTAAATATGAGCAGCTTGGAGAAGTTTTTAAAAATTTTAAGGTGCTTGGGCTTTCACTTTTCCAAAACTGGATTGTTGGACCAATTTTAATGTTCCTTCTTGCAATCACATTTCTTTCTGGTCATCACGAATATATGGTGGGGCTTATTATGATTGGTCTTGCACGCTGTATTGCAATGGTGATTGTCTGGAACGATCTTGCTTACGGAGATACTGAATATTGTGCTGGACTTGTTGCATTTAACTCGATTTTTCAGGTGCTCTTTTTCTCAATATATGCGTGGATTTTTATAACTGTTCTGCCGAATTTGATAGGTCTTGAAGGGGCGGTTGTGGATATCTCAATTGGTCAGATTGCAGAGAGTGTTTTTATCTATCTTGGAATACCGTTTATTGCTGGTATGCTTTCTCGCATTATTGGATTAAAGACAAAAGGAAAAGATTGGTATGAAAAGGTATTTATACCAAAAATCAGCCCGATTACCCTTATTGCCCTTCTGTTTACCATTTTGGTTATGTTTTCACTAAAGGGCGAATATATTGTTCAACTCCCCTTTGATGTAATCAGAATTGCAATACCTCTGTGTATCTATTTTTTAGTTATGTTTATTGCGTCTTTTTTTATGTCAATGAAAGCAGGTGCAACCTATGAACAATCTGCAACTTTGAGTTTTACAGCAGCATCAAACAACTTTGAGCTTGCAATTGCTGTGGCTGTAGCGGTTTTTGGGATTGATTCTGGCGAGGCATTTGCAGCAGTTATAGGTCCTCTTGTAGAAGTGCCTGTTCTAATTGGGCTTGTTCATGTAGCTTTATGGTTCAAGAAAAAATACTTTCCCTACACCGTCAATACAGTAAGAGGAGTTTGTCACGTTACAAAAAAGGTTTAATTTTTTAGCCGTTGGGCTAACTATAAAAGAAGCCCGCTTAAGCGGGCTTGGGTAAAAATCAGCCCTCAGCTTTAGCTCTGGGCAGTAAAAAATTAAAAGTTCAAATTAAGAGTCTGTAATATAATCAAATCCTAATGAAGATAAAATAAAATCCTAATGAAAATGAGATAGAAGGTAAAAATCAATGAATTGGAAAGATGAATTAAAACCACTTAGTATTATTGTTGTTGTATTTCTTGCTGCATTTTTTCTGCCTGTAGGGGTTTATCGTTTTGATAACGCTCTAAAAGAGGCTCTTGAGCTTGTAAAATGGTATGCTGAAGAACATGTGCTTCTCTGTCTTGTTCCAGCATTTTTTATTGCTGGAGCTATTGGCGTTTTTGTCTCTCAAAATGCTGTTATGAAGTATCTTGGTCCTGCTGCCAAAAAGAGCGTTGCGTATCTTGTAGCATCTGTTTCTGGAACAATTTTGGCTGTCTGCTCCTGCACTATTCTGCCTCTTTTTGCTGGTATCTATAAAAGAGGAGCTGGACTTGGACCTGCTATTGCCTTTTTATACTCAGGTCCTGCTATCAGCGTTCTATCTATTATTTTGACTGCCCGTATTCTTGGTCCAGAACTTGGTATTGCAAGGGCAGTTGGAGCAATTCTGTTCTCTGTTGTTATTGGTTTTCTTATGGAGATTATCTTTAAAAGTGAGGAAAATGAACGCTCTGCCCAGATTCATGTTCCTGAAAGTGGAGAAGCAAAACCGCTCTATCAGACCATTATCTATTTCTTTTTTATGGTTATGATTCTTGTTTTTGCAAATTGGGGAAAACCTGATATCCAAGAGGGATTGTGGTGGACTATTTTTTCTTCAAAGTGGGTTATAACCTCAATTTCAGCATTGATTTTCGGCATAATTCTTGTCTTATGGTATGAGCATAAAGCATGGAAAATAGCTCTTATAGGTGCTGTTTCTGCCCTATTTGGATATCTATTCCCAACTATTCCGATGATTGCATTTTCAGCAGGATTTATTGGTCTTACATGGTCAGCATCAACATCTAATGAAGAGAACGGCTCTTGGATTTACGCTTCATGGGACTTTGCAAAGCAGATACTGCCGCTTCTGCTTATGGGTGTTTTTGTTGCTGGCTTTCTGCTCGGTCGCCCCGGAAATGAAGGTATAATTCCAAATACCTGGGTTTCAGCTCTTGTTGGTGGTAATTCTCTGTTTGCAAATTTTTTCTCATCAATTGTTGGTGCTTTTATGTATTTTGCAACACTTACTGAAGTTCCCATAGTTCAAGGACTTATGGGAAGCGGAATGGGAAAGGGACCTTCTCTTGCTCTTCTGCTTGCGGGACCTGCTCTGTCTTTACCAAATATGCTTGTTATCAAAAGCGTAATTGGAACTAAAATGACGGCTGTGTTTGTAATGCTTGTTGTCATAATGGCTACAATTTCAGGTATGATTTTTGGAATGATTTGATTATAAGGAGTTCAAACAATGTCAGAAAGCTGCTGTGATTCAAACAATCAAATAATGATTCTTGCCTGTTCAGGCGGTTCAAATGTAGGGCAGTTGAGCAATCAGGCTGCTGTCGAGCTTACTCAGGAAAAATTTGGAAAAATGTTCTGTCTTGCTGGAATCGGGGCACATTTAAGCGGATTTGTTCAATCTGCCAAAGATGTTCCAACATTGATTGGAATTGACGGCTGTCCAGTAGGCTGCGTTAAAGCCATACTTGAACATGCTCAAGTTCCTTTAAAAAACTATGTTGTCATTACAGAGCTTGGGATAGAAAAAAATAAAGATTTGAATCTTAAGCCATCAGAGATAGCAGATGTTAAAAACGCTGTAAAAGAGGTTTATGGAAAGGATGTTGTATCAAAAATGCCTCCTCCTAATATGATGGGCATCGGTGGCTGTAGCTGTGGCGGTAAGTGTTAAAGTATAACCGTAGATAAAATATAAGGCATCCTTCATGGAAGGTATCCAACTATCTGAAATTATTCATCCCAATACGCTTGAAATGAAGGATGCCACAAATAAGCCCTGAGTTTCAGCTCAGGGCATCAAATAGAAAACAATTCAGGAGATGCCATGCTGCTTGAAAGTTACCAGCTTGAAATTTTTAACTCCAAATGTATGCCGGGTTCTGTTGGAGTCCACTGTTTTGCCCATTTAGATCAAGATATTTCAGAGGCAATACCTTACTTGAATGCTTCACTTGGAGGATTCTCTTTTACTAAAGAACCTATCTCTGTAACCTTTAAGATTCAAGGCAAACTGCTTACAGTGCATCCGCAAAAAATAGCAGTCAATGCCCTAAAAGATGAAGCTGAAGCACGCAAAATAGTTGAATGGCTGAAACGTGAAATCAATGAGGCATGGGAAAAGAGAGATTCTATCACACCAAGCTATGAGGCAATGCCTCAACCCAAAATGATGGAGATATTAAAACTTCTGCCAAAAACAAACTGTAAGGAGTGCGGAGAACCAACCTGCATGGTCTTTGCAACTCGTGTTGTTGAGGGTGCCAAAGGTTATGAAGATTGTCCACCTCTTAATACAGATAACAGAGAGAAGATGAAAAGTTATCTTGGTAAATTCAATTTGGACTTTTAACTTGGAAATTTAGTTTAGGTTTTTAACTTTTTATATGGAGGTTATTCTATCATGAAACAAAAAATTAAAGTTCTATTTATCTGTGTTCACAATAGTGCAAGAAGCCAGATGGCTGAGGCATTTTTAAAAGAGCTTGGGGATGAACGTTTTTTAGTAGAGAGTGCAGGACTTGAAGCAGGCTCATTAAACCCTTTAGCTGTTGCAGTGATGAAGGAGGTTGGTATTGACATTTCAGGCAATACCACTAAAAGTGCCTTTGAATTTTTCAAACAGGGAAAACTCTATAATTATGTGATTACTGTATGCGATGCAACTGCTGGAGAGAGATGTCCTATATTTCCGGGAATAACCAAACGCCTTCACTGGGGTTTTGATGATCCATCTTCATTAACTGGAAGTGAAGCGGAAAAATTAGAAAAAAGTCGTAAAATAAGAGATCAGATCAAAGAGGCAGTTCAAAATTTTATTAAAGAGGTTTTATGAGCGTTGTAAAACAAACTATTTTTCAAATTTTTGCATTTATCTTGATATCTGCAACCTTTGCATTAACAGTCAATCATTTTCGTTCCGATGCCATACCAATAATTGGAGATTGGTCTGTTGACGCACGTTTTTCTGATTCTTCTGGAGAGAGTCTTGTTATCTCATTAGATGAGGCAAAAATTTTATTTGAACAAAATCAGGCTCTATTTGTAGATGCACGTCCTAAAGAGCAGTATGATGAGGGGCATATTCAAGGGGCATTAAGCCTGCCACAACAAGAATTAGATGCCTATTTTATGGATATTGCCCCTAAGTTGGAAGAGAGTCAGAGTCAGTTAGATAAGAATAAAAGTGGTGAAGGCAAAGTTATTATAACATACTGTGATGGAGATACCTGCGAATTAAGCCACGAACTTGCACTTTTTCTTAAAGAGATGGGATTTAATAATGTCAAAGTTCTTGTAAATGGCTGGAGTGTATGGCAAGAGGCGGGATTGCCAAAGGAGATGGAAAAATAGTTATGACAATCTCAAAATATATTATTAGATTGATGTTAAATCCAGTGTTATTTAATTCAGTGCGTATCTTGATGGGCGTGGTCTTTTTGTATGCAAGTTACGATAAAATTTTAAACCCTGAAGGCTTTGCAAAGGCAGTTTTCAACTACCAGATTCTGCCAGATACAACAGTAAATCTTCTGGCTTTAGTGCTGCCCTGGTTAGAACTATTTATTGGTTTATCTCTTGTTGCTGGAATTTGGCTTGAGGGTTCAACCGTAATAAGCACATCTCTTATGTTAATATTTATTGGCTCATTGATATTTAACCAGATAAGAGGTCTGGATATTTATTGTGGTTGTTTTTCAACTAATACAACACAAAGTCCGGCAGGTGTGTTGACAATAATAAGAGATTTTTTGTTCCTTATAGCATCGATATTTTTAACATTAAGAATATGTTTCTTTTCCAAATTTTATAATTCTTAACTATTGGATATACATATAACCTAACAAATAAGATAGTTGACAACTATCAACGCATTGACAAAATAGTTGTTGTTACTATAATTTTAGGGCAATTAATTAATGGAGAGTTAAAAAAACAGCCTATTTTAAAATAACAAGAGAGAATATATTTATGACGACAGATAGTAAAATTTTGCAGCATATCCAATCAGAAGAAGATGAGCATAAACATTGTGAGGGGAAAGAACATAGTAAATTAGAAGAGTGCACTCATAGCCATTCTGAAAATTCGCATCATCACCACCACAATCATGGATATGATCCCCAAGCAGGAGAAGGTACGGGGTCTCGTCTTCTTATTACTCTTATTATTAATTTCATAATCCCAGTATCGCAAATTATTGGAGGATTGCTTGCAAATTCAGTAGCCCTTATTTCAGACGCTGTTCATAACTTCAGCGATTTTACAGCTATATTTATCTCATACATTGCATTTCGTATTGCTCAAAAAGGGGCAACTGTATTCAACACTTTTGGATACAGACGGGCAGAAATCATGGCTGCCATGATAAATGTTCTTCTTTTAGCTGGTGCTTCAGGGATTATTCTGTATCACGCTATACACAGGTTTTTTAATCCTGAGATTGTAAATGGAATACCAGTTATGATTCTTGCAGGAATTGGAATTGCTGGTAATGGAGTTTCAGCCCTACTTTTACATCGTGATGCTGCCCATAATCTAAATATGAGAGGGGCATTTTTGCACATGGTTGGAGATTTGCTAACATCTGTTGCTGTGTTGATAAACGGTATTCTGCTTATGTTTTATAAGTGGTATTGGCTCGATCCTCTCCTCTCTGTGTTGATTGTTATCTTTATCTTAAAAAATAGCTGGTCACTTCTTAAGGAGTCTGTTTCAATACTTATGAATGCAACTCCATCTCACATACCTATTGCTCAAGTGCAAAAATTTATTGAAAATATGCCCGGAGTGATAAGCGTACACTATCTTCACGCATGGCAAATATCATCTTCTAACACTGCTTTTTCCTGTCATGTTGTCGTGCCTGACCAGATGATAAGCAAATCATCTCAATTAGCACAAAAGATCAAACACGAACTGCTAAACAGGTTTAATATCAATCACCCCGTGCTTCAATTTGAAACAGAGGAGTGTGGAAATGGTACACTTTTATGTGAAATGTTCTGTAGCGAAAAATGAAATATTGAAATTTAAATCAATTGAGTCACTATAATTTATCTAATGAAATCAATAATATACTTAATAGCCACAAACATAACGCAAAAACAGAGTATAAATTTAATCTTATGAGCTGGAATATATTTTTGACACCGAGCACCAAGATACATACCGCAAAATCCTCCAAGTCCAAATAAGGTGCCAAGATACCAATCAGGAGCAACAGATACATTTAAGTAGATATATGATAATATCTGGTAAGTGATAACCCCTGCAATTGAAGTAATGAATGTTCCTAATAGTGCTGCCCCTGCAACCGCATAAACCGGCAGATGGAAAAAAGCAACAAAAAATGGGGCAACTATTGCCCCTCCTCCTATTCCATAAATACCCCCCACAATTCCAACTACAAAACAGAGAAATAGAACCCCCGGAACTGAGAAAGAGAAATATTCTCTATCAAAATAGAATTCAACTTTTTTCAGTGAGAATCGAGTATCTGTAACAATAAAACTCTGGGAGGATACCTGATTAGTTGGCTGAGATTGCCCCTGTTTTATTGTAGTCTCTTTTTGTTTTACTGTTTTAAGAGTATCTTTAAATAATCTTACCCCCACATATAGCAGAACAAGACCAGCAAAAAATTTAAAATTCCTTGGATCAGGTAGATATTCAAGTCTTATCCAAACTCCTATGAATACACCCGGCAGTGTTCCAATTATCACTGTCCACGCTAATGGCCACACCATTCTTTTCTCTTTGATATATCGCCAAACTCCGCTTGGTATTGCTACAATATTAAACAACTGGTTAGTACCACTCACAGATGGAGACGTATAGTGCAATACACTCATCTGAAAAGGTAACAACATAAAAGCACCAGACACTCCGCCCATTGAGGTAAAAAAAGAGACTATAAATGCAACTATAGCTGGAAGAAATATCCATGTTTCAACACCTGAAACTACAAATGTGACATAAAAAAAATCCATATTCAATCCCCCTTTTTTCTACTTGACTGATTTGAACAACAATATTGCAATGCAAAAGGTATCACTCTAATGAAATAAATTTCCTATATAACTCTATAATTATAATCACGAAAAATTTAATAATCGTGATTATTAAAACTCTATTGAAAATATTGTCAAGAAATTATTTTAAACATTCTGATTATTGTTTATTATACTGATGAAATAGAACTCTTTATGGATAACAGATAGCTAAACTATTTAAGGACTTTTATGAAAAAAACAGAGAGGAAAAGTGATGATTTAGCCTCGATTCAGAAACAAGGCTTTCATAGTAGGATAGCTTTTGCATTAAAAAATCAGAAGTATCTTGATTCACTTGAGCTTACTCAGTTAGAGCAATCTTTTCGTGAGTGGATTGACGCTGCATCTCGTCCAGATATACGTATCTCACGAAAACGTGTTTTTCTTATATTTATCTTGATTCGTTATACAGGTGCAAAACTAAGCGAAGTATTAAGTATCGACCCTTTAAAAGATATAGATTTTGAAAGCCAATACATACTTTTAGGACGTTTGCATGAAAAGTCAGAAAATCATCACCGTAAAGTCCACATATCAACTCATCTATGTCATGAACTCAAAGAGATAATTTTAGACTCTCAATTTAAAGATAACGTTGATACCATATTTAAAGTTGATCCCGGATTTGTACGCCGTAAATTCTATGAGCGTGCCGAATCATGCAACATACCAAAACAGCTTGGAGCACCAGAAACATTACGTAAATCGCGTGCAGTAGAGCTTATGCAGAGCAATATGCCACTTCCGGCAATCCAGATGCTTTTAGGGCACTCAACAACAAATCTCACATCCGCTTATGTCTCTTTTTCTGAAGATGATCTACAGCAGGTGACAAAACTTTTTATGGAAAAAGAGTCTAATCGCAAAACAAGTGCTCGCAACTCATTTTTTGGGAAAGTACAATCTGTTGAAAAGGGAGATATACAGGCTCGTATCGAACTTATAACTATATCTGGGTATATTATCTCTACAGTAATAACAAATAGTAGCTTAGATAGACTTGGAATTAAAAAGGATAGATTTATCACAGCAGAAGTTAAAGCTCCTTATGTAATTTTGCAAAAGATGGAAAATGAGATCAAATGCAGTGCAGACAATATCTTAAATGGAACAGTGCAAAGTATTTCAATTGGTGAGATCAACACAGAGTATATTGTACAAGTTTCAGATGGTACAGAGGTTTGTGCCATTGTAACAACCAAAAGTTGCAACCATCTTGGACTAAATGAGGGAGATAGTGTCTGGGTGATGTTCAATAGCTTTTCAGTGCTACTATCTGAATAGAGTTTACTCTCTTTAACTACTAAGCAAGTCCAGAACAAATTTTAAAAACCACAATTTAAATAAGAGCTTAGGGATGAATAGTATAGAGTATCCTGAAGAAAGAGAATCCATAGATTCCATAATAGAAGTAAATAGAGCACAATTTGCTATCCAAGCATCAAAACTTACTAAACGATTTAGCAGCAGCGATAATAATTGCAATGAAGTTGTTGCAGTTGACAATTTAAGTTTTGAAGTTAAAGCTGGTGAGATATTTGGACTTGTAGGACCTGACGGGGCAGGAAAATCTACAACCTTACGCATGTTATCAAGCATCATGTCTCCCACATCAGGTAGTGGCTCAATTGCAGGATATGATGTGATAGCACAATCAACTCAAGTAAAAGAGCACCTTGCATACATGAGTCAAAAGTTTGGTCTTTATCCTGATCTAACTGTAATGGAAAATATTAACTTTTATGCTGATCTCTACGGAGTTTCAAAAAATCTTAGAAATTCAAAGATCGAGGAGCTTCTAAATTTTAGCCAAATGTTACCATTTAAAAAACGACGAGCTGGAGACCTCTCTGGGGGAATGAAACAGAAACTCCAACTTGTATGTGCATTAATTCATACTCCACAAGTACTTTTGCTTGATGAGCCTACAAATGGAGTTGATCCTGTAAGCAGAAGAGATTTCTGGAAAATACTCTATAGACTTCTCAAAGATAATGTCTCTATACTTGTTACTACTGCATACCTTGATGAGGCAGAAAGGTGCGATCGAGTAGGTTTGATCGATCATGGTAAAATGGTTGCTGTAGGAACTATGAATCAAATAAGGATGTTGATGAAAGGAAAAATCCTCTCAATTAGAAGCTCAAGAGCAAAAGAGATTAGACATAAGCTCCAAAACTTTGGAAGTTTTAACACTGTTAATCTGTTTGGAGATAGAGTTCATGTTGTCTGCGATAATCTTGAGCAAGCCAAGTATGATTGTAGTAAAATTTTAGAGCATTCGACAATTGAGTATCAAAAAATGCAAGAGGTAACTCCAACTCTTGAAGATGTCTTTGTAAGTATTTTGGGTAGGAGCAAAAAATCAGATAATACAATAGCCGCATCTGCTACTAATATCTTATCATCCTTTTCACTTAACAACGGTAAATCTAAACACATTTTAGAAAATAGAGAAGAGTTAGCAGTGACTGTTAAAAACCTTACTCGCCGTTTCAAAGACTTTACTGCTGTAAACAGCATAAGTTTTGAAGTGAATAAAGGTGAAATATTTGGATTTTTGGGTCCTAATGGTGCAGGGAAAAGCACTACAATTCGGATGTTGTGCGGTCTTCTTGAGCCTTCTGAGGGTAAAGGAACAGTATCTGGATTTGATGTAACAACTCAACCTGAAGAGATTAAACAAAATATAGGATATATGAGTCAAAAATTCTCTCTTTACGAAGACCTTACAGTGGAGGAAAACATCAATTTTTATGGCGGAATATATGGGCTTAACGGTAAAAAACTTCAATTAAGAAAAGAGTGGGCAGTTGAGATGGCAGGACTAAAAGCTCATCGTAAGAGTCTTACCAAAATATTGAGTGGAGGCTGGAGACAGCGGCTTGCTCTTGCATGTGCAATTTTGCATGAACCACCTATAGTCTTTTTAGACGAACCAACAAGCGGGGTTGATCCTATCAGCAGGAGAGGATTTTGGGATCTTATTTACGAGATGGCAGAGTCCAAAATTACCATATTTGTTACTACACACTACATGGATGAGGCTGAATACTGTGACCGCATTGCTCTTATTTATGGTGGAAACATGATTGCAATTGGAACACCAATGGAGTTAAAAACAAGGCTGATGCAACAGAATAAAGAAGATATTTTGCCAAATATGGAGGAGGTTTTTGTCAGCCTTATTGAAGAGGTTGATAGAAATAGGTGTAGTGCCTCAGCCTAACCTTGCTGTTTTATATGAAATTTAGCATATTTATAGAAAGTCTCTTCAAAATTGCCTAAAGCAATCACAAATCCTGCCCATCCATCTAAAAAGCCCAATTTGATTATATATGTTCTAAAAAATGACCACAGCCCATGAGTAAGAGCATCTGACATGCTGCAAGCAGCATCCTTATTTTGTTTTGAATCAGAGAGATACCTCTTAGTTGCAGTTTTAATGGTGATATTTTTCTGAGCAGCAAGTTTTTCTGCACCAAGAGTTGAGTATCTATTTTTTTTTTCTATCATCTCCTCAAGGTCTTTATATGGAATCTGAATAATTGGGGATTTCATATATCCAGCCCCTTTTTTGCTGATTATCTCATAACTTTCATGCACAGGGTCTTGTTTAAAAATAAGTGTACCTTTTTTAAATAATTGAGGCTGTCTATAATCTGGATAATACCCCGAGTGACGAATCCAACGACCCATGAAAAAATTTTTTCTTGGAACATAGTAAAGATCATAAAGTGAATCAGCACTATAAGAATTTTGATTTTTACTAACTTTATTATGCTTTCTGTTTGTACAGCTTTTACCATTATGTGACTCTACAATAGAGAGAATCTCATCTTCTGCCTCTGGCGTGCATCTTTCATCTGTATCAAGGCTGAATATCCACGGGTGAGAACAGGCTTCAATAGCCCTATTTCGTAAATCGCCAAAACCTTTAAATGGAATCTGCACCACCTTTGCACCATAATTTTCTGCAATTTGGGCTGTTCTATCAGTGCTGAATGAGTCTGCAACTACAATTTCATCTGCCCATTGCACGCTTTTTAGTGCGGCTTCTATCTTGTCCTCCTGATTATAGGCTATTATATAAACTGAAATTTTATCCATGTTTTTATCTTAATGCTCTCCATTTTCTATTTATATAGCATTATGGCTGTTATTTTTCATCTGATTAAGTAAACCATATCCCAACGCAAAAAACAGAGCAGGTCCTGAGTCAATTATCTGAGAGTTAAAAAAACCGCTGATAAATATAACAAGCAGTATTGATAGTGCAAAATATCCTTGAATCTCATCTTTGTGCTGCCAAGATTTTTTAAACATCACCCAGCACAGCCATAGATATGAAAAAAGCCCCAAAACTCCAAAACTTGCTCCCATATACAAAATGTTGTTATGAGGGTGGCTATGCAGAGGAATTGCCCCCTCTTTTTCTATATAGTAACGGTATCCACCAGTCCCAGCTCCAATTATAGGATGTTCAAGAAATATATCCAATGCCGCACGAAGAAGATAGAAACGGGGAGCAATATCAATAACTTTTGTATTCCATGGATGTTCAAGTATCATCTGCTGATTTGCTCTCATATTTGCAAACGTGGTTGCAACACGATTTTTGAGCACTGGAGAAAAAGACATAGCAATAAAAAAAATAACACAGAGAAGGGTTACCTTTTTCCAATCAAACCTACCAATAACATTTATAGCAATTAAAGGTGATAGAGCAAAAAAGGTTACATAGCCGTTCCTGCCATCCATAATTGAGATATGAAATAAAAATATAAATATCAAAATAAGATTAAGTGCTTTAATGCTTTTTGTTTTAGCAGACTTAAAGAAAAATGATGCCATCATTATTGCAGAGACAAGGTACATTGAAAGAGCACTGTAAATAACACCAAAGCCAAAATATCCTTGAATACCGCTTGGAGTTGGTGCTGGTGCAAAACCTGCAAACTGTATAAACGCAAACATACTGTTTACTAAAAGTCCTGTAATAAATGCTTTTACCACAAATGAGATAACACGTTTATCTAAAGGAAGAAATGCAATTACAAAAGCATATAGCCAGTAGTGAGTCTTTCTTGCATAATCCATGCTTACATCTGAAATTTCAGGAACATAGATTAAACCAATCCATGGCAGCAAAAGAAACAGAAATAGAGGAAATATCCAATTTTCAGACAAAGACCTAAACAGAGATATTTTACAATCAAATGCACTCTTACTATTGCCTATATAGTCTTTAAATAGTGGGCATATTGGAGACTCATTCCATAATTTTCTAACACCTAAGAATTTTCCTGATACAAGAAATACTATAAAAGCTGTAATAATTAATATCAAAGGGGGAGCAGTGCCGATCGGAAAGCTGAAAAACGTAAGAGCTACCAGTGTTACAAGTATCTGATCCACTCTGTCCATATCTTTGTAAAGAGTTTTTAAATCTATTATAAATTGAGGCAATATTTTAAACCTTATTTTGTTATTAATAAATTGCAATCCAATAATAATTGCAGCAAAGCTGCTTATGTTTTTAAAATCATAGCTTGTTTAATGTCAATTAACTGCTGTTTAAGCAAGACCTTTAGAGCATATTGCATTAAAAACATCTTTTACAGTAATGTCATTCATGCAGCTCCAGTGCGAACAAGGCTTCCAGCGGTAACATGGGCTACAAGGTAATTTTTTTTGAATAATGGTGTGGCTATTTTTATTACTTCTACCCGCTCCTATTCCTGAGTAATTAGCTGCTTCTTGCTTTGAGGAATCAGCAGAACCTCTTCTTGAACAATTTATATGTAAGTCTCTTAATTGACTTTGGTTTTTCGTTTTGTAAGTCATTGCATGGTTATTATATGGTCCTGTTCTTACTGGATTTGCAGGTCCAAAAATAGCGAAAACAGGAACATTAACTGCAGCTGCAACGTGCATGGGTCCTGTATCGTTAGTTATAAAATATTTGGCTTTACTAATTATAGGAATCAAATCTTTTAATCCTGTCTGTCCAGCAATAGAGAGAGCATTTCCTTTTGAATGATCTACAACCTCTTGTGCTGCTGCTATATCTGAACGAGAAGAGCCGCTGATTACGACTGACGGAAACGGCAGCATGCTTGCAAGCTCTCCAAATCTTGATGCATGCCATTGATTTGCTGGTTTTCCAGCAGATGGAGAGATAATTGCATACTCTTTAGGAAGCTCTTGTAAAATTTTAGGATTTTCATCAAACGGTGCAAATGGATAGGCAATAATATCAGTAGGACAATCAAGGGCTTTGGCAAGTTTTAAGTATCTATCAACAGCGTGGATACCCATATCACCCTTGATTTTATGAGAATAAAAAAACGGGCTTCCCTCGTCTGACTCTTCAAATCCAAGTTTTATCCTTGCACCAGAGGCAGATGTAATAAGTCCGCTTCTTAGTATTCCAGAGAGATCAACTGCTGCGTCATACTTCTCTTTTTTCAAACCAGCTGCAAGCTCTCTTATCTCTCTAAAAGTGGTTTTAAGATATTTTAATCTTTTCCATCTATCCTTTTTAATTACCCACAATCTATTAATCATAGAGTGTCCTTCAAGAAACTTATGAAGTCCATCTGCTACAACCCAGTCAATCTGTGAGTTTGGGTAACCTCTTTTAAGTGCGTTCAAAAAAGGGAGAGTGTGGACAATATCTCCAAAAGCACTTGGTTTTATTATTAATATCTTCATATTTATCTTTTTTATACAAGTAGAAACGCATGTCTGTGCGTCTCTGTAATTCTGCATTACGTTTATCTTTTTCTCTACAGGTCTATTTTTACCCGCCCATTTTAAGAAATACTTTTTAAAACAGACTCACATTTTTCCATAACCATATCAACACTGATTTTATCCATACAGGTATGATAATCTGAATCACTCTCTTTTTTAGGACAATGAGGTTTAAGGCATGGGCTGCATGGAACAGGAACGCGTATCATAAAGCTGTTTCGGCTTGATGGTGCGGTTGCAATATGATCAGTTGACCCGATAATGGCAACCTGCCGTGTTCCAATAGCTGCTGCTGCGTGCATAAGTCCAGAATCGTTTGTTATAAAGAGATCGCACTTTTCTATAAGGGCAAACGCCTGCCTAAGTGTTGTTTTGCCTGCAAGATTTATGCAGATTTTATCTGATTCATTAATTGTTTTAGAGGCAGTTTCATTAATTTTATCTCCAAGCTCTTCATCTGATTTGCTGCCAAATATCAATATTTTTGTGTTGAATCTTTGAGCTAATCTCTTTGCAAGCTCTGCATATCTTTCAGGAAACCACTTTTTTGCTGTTCCGCCAGCAGCACCGGGATTGATTCCTATTACTTTCTCTTTTTTAATGTTTATTCCATAACTCTCAATAATTTTAGCAGCTTCAACTTTCTCGCTATCAGATATAAAAAGATCAAGTTTTCTGCCGTCATCAACAAGCCCTGCACCTTTTAAAATACCTCTATAATAGTCAATCAGATGACCTTTTTTAAGCCTTTTATCTAATTTTATTGATGGATTTAAAAGCAGTGTCCGCCCGTCCGTATTGTATCCAATACGGATAGGAACACCGCCTAAGAAGGTAATCAATGCAGCTTCAAAAGCATTTTGCATAAGAATTGCCATATCAAACTTTTTTTTACGGATATCTTTTGCAAGTCTGAGAGTTCCAAAACCTTTTGTGTGGCGTGTGCTGTTTTTGTAAACCATTATCTGATCAATATATGGATTGTTATCAAAAACAGGAATAACCCAAGGTTTTGCAAGAAGGGTAATATGTGCGTGAGGGTAATTTTTTCTGACAGCTCTTATAATAGGTGTTGTCATTATGGCATCGCCTACCCAGTTTGCAGCTCTGATTAGAATCGTAATTTTTCTATTCATAAATCTATTTTTGTAAGTCAGCTTTAGAATCATCAAATAATTTAATTTTGATGTTCAGTATCAAGTAATAAGTTTATCATATTCTGCATGAGAGCCTATCCAAAACCATAAAAACCCACCTTCAATCTGTGCAGCAACAGCACGATGATTAGAACCTACACGAACAGACCATACTTTACCTGTTTTTTTAAATTGTAACGAGGGATGATGAGGATTATCTTTTAATAGTTTAAAATTCTTATCAGCAAGATTTTTAAGCTCAATTGAAAGATATTCGTAATAATACCAAAAACTCGAAGATGTTTTATGAATCAAAGGTCTTTACTCTTTCCAAGTTGATGTTCAGCAAGTGCGGCATTTATAAGAAAATCAAGTTTGCCTGCGTTAGAATCAGATTCCAGTTTTTTATCCCAACGAAGCTGATCAAATTTGAGAAACCAGTCACGAAATTTTGAAAAAGCATCATCATCTAATTCCATGATATTTTTTTCTAATATATCTATTTGAGTCATAATATCCTCCTAATTATTGTAAAATTGAATTAGTGTTAGATAACATAGAGTAATTTTTAACTTTCCACCTGTTATGCACCCAAAACCACTGATCAGGGTAACGCCTTATAATTGATTCAATGGCAGATGTGTAATTTTGCGTATTTATCTCAATATCCTTTATCTTGTCTCCTGTTCGGACAAGAGGAATTTCAGGTTCAAAGTGCATCACATGATTAATATAACCATCACGCACAATATATGCAGGCACAACAGCAGGCTCAGTTCTAAGCACCAATGATGCAACTCCGCTGTTTGTGCAGGCTGCTCTTCCAAAGAACTCAACAAACACGCCTTTATACCAATCAACATTCTGATCCATCAAAGTTCCGACAAGCTCGCCATTTGCAAGCAGTTGATCAATCTTTTTGCTTGCTCCTCTCAATGGAATCATGACAGTTCCATATCTCTGCCTCATTTCGTTGATCAATCTCTCCAAAGGTGCAAAATCAAGTTTTCTGTATAGTGCAGAAGATTTGTAGCCTGTTAAGGCAATTGAAGAGACAAGAAATTCCCAATTACCTATATGACAGAGAATAACTAAAACGCCTCTGCCTTTTTGATGTGCTTTTTTTATATTTTCAAGACCTTTGACTGTAAAATATTTATCAAGGTCTTCTCTTTTAAGACGATATCCCCAGCCAAGCTCAAAGAGCATACCAGCAATATTTTTAAATATTTTTTTTCCTAAAATAAGCTCTTCTGCTCCTGTCAGCTTATTTTTGCAGCTCGATTTTCTTCCTAAAGATAGAGATATATTTTCAAGAGTTATCTCTCTGTGGCGTCTATCAACCTTAAACCATAGGAGACCTAAAATATCTCCTAAAAACTTACCCGCTCTGCGTGGAATAAGTCCAATCAGGTTCATAATGACGGTCAAAATACGGTATATTATTTCGTCTTTATTTATTTCCATACTTTATCCTCATTATCATCTAACCAATCTTTAATTATATTAGCCGTATGATTAGAAAATGCTTTTGTCTCGCTTGTGTTAAACTCATCTTTCCTATCTATAAACTCAATCTCAACGCCGATTACTGCAAAATCCATTGAAAATGAGTCCCTAATTGAGAATGAGTTACTAAAGATAGTATTATCTACAGTATCTATGGATTTACCATTACTATCTGCAAATCCTAATCTTGCATAATCTTTTTCTGTTGTAACCATCAAATCAGCACCAGAATTGTTATATCTCTCAACAATCATTCCAATTTCCCCGCTCTTATACATGTGATGGTCATTAAATTCAAGATGTGCTTTGACCAAGATGCCCAAACTCTCAACAGTTTTTCTAAAAGAGCGGTTATCAGCAATACCAGAAAACAGGTACGCTTTTCTGCCTTTTAAAGAATACAGATTAGTAGAAAATGGCTTATTCTGCTTTAAAAATGAGTGTAAAAAAGGGCGGTGTCTTGTTATAAAAAATGGTTTAAATCCACCTTTACTGCTGACAATTGTTTCCACACGTTTTTTATCCAATCTCTCTAAATCATCATAAGGATATCTTGTAAAAATTACTATATCTGCCCGCTCAATTGCTTTTTCAGGTGGTTCTCTAAGCCTTCCAGCAGGCAGAAGATATCCATTTCCAAAAGGGCGGTTGTAATCCATAAGCACTATATCAAGGTCTCTTTTAAGCTGTATATGCTGAAATCCATCATCAAGAATTATCACATCAATATTTTGCTTTTTATAATTAAAGAAATCGAATGCCGTCATTGCAGCTTTAAACCTATTCTTTCCTATTACAACAGAAAACGACTTTCTTGATGCCATCATAAATGGTTCATCTCCAACAATTTCAGGGCTTTCAAACAGATTATTACCATCTCCCACAATCACAGACGTATTTTTAGAACCACTTCTTAATGTTGCAAAACCACTCATAACCATGCCCAAATTATCTGTTGAGAGACTCTTTTTATTTAAATTTCCACCATATCCACGGCTTATGACAACGGGATTAAAACCCATTGATTTTACCATCTCTGCTAAATAGATTGACATTGGAGTTTTTCCGCTTCCTCCAGCAGTAATATTACCAATAGAAATTACACAGCATGGAACTTTTTGGCTTTTAAGTATATTTTTCCGATAAAGCCATAGACGCAAAGAGACAACAGCACCATAAATAGTTGATAAAGCAAACAAAAAACATTTAACAATTTTGAAATAAAACGGTAGGTTAACAGTAAAATCTTCGTCAGACATCTTTATGATTTTATCTGAAATTTCAGCCATCTTTTTTTCAATCAGCGATAATAGATAATATTTTTTCAACCGCACCTCTTCCATTTACAACAAGTCTGCCCCCGTTTTGCCCTATCTTGCCCGCTAACTCACTGTTATTTAAAATCATGCTAATAGTTGCAAAAAGCTCGTCTCTATTTTTAACCATAAAGGCAGCTTTGTTTGCCAGCATAGTTTCAGATATCTCTTTAAAATCTTCAATATGGTTGCCAAAAAGAACTGGTTTTGAAAAAAGTGCCGGCTCTAAAGGATTATGACCTCCGCACGGAACAAGAGAGCCGCCGACAAAAGCAACATCACAAATTGAGTAAAGACTTGCCAAAATTCCCATTTTATCAACAATTATAATATCTTCTGCAAAATCTCTATTTACAGCACTAAGATAGTTAGCAGCAAGATCGCAGCCTGTTTTTACGTTTAACATTTTTTTTATATCTGATGCTCTTTTTGGGTCTCTTGGGGCAATAATAAGTTTGGTATCTTTAAATTGCAGCCTCTCTTTCAACTCTTTAAAAACAGAAACAATAATCTCCTCTTCGCCCTGATGCGTACTTCCAGCAACAATATATCTAAAACAAGAATCTCTAAAAATATCCAGCTCAGGAATATCTGTTTTTGGAGCAGGCTGATCAAATTTTATGTTACCTGTTACAATGACTTTATCTTCTGGAACTCCTATTTTTAAGAATCTCTCTTTGTCTGTCTCTGTCTGAACCATGATTTTTTCAAATAGAGAGAATATTGAAGAGAATAGACCTATTTTTCTAAAAGTCATATATCCATTAAATGAAGATTCAGACAATCTTGCATTGGCAAGAAAAACAGGAATTTTTTTATCGTTCATATACCACAAAAATCTGGGCCACAGATCGCTCTCCACAATAATCACAAGATCAGGTTCAATTCTTGAACATATATTTTTGACGGAAAAAGGCAGATCAAATGGAAAATATCCAACCTGAAGAGAGATTCGACAACCTCCTGATTTAAAAGCATTTTTGGCAGAGTCTAAAAAAAGCTGCCGTGCCATATCAAAACCTGTTCTTGTTGAGGCAGTTATAATCAACTCATACTCTGAATCATTGAGATATCTATTTTTAAGAGCATTAACAAGAGGGACCGCAGATTTTACCTCGCCTACAGAGAGAGCGTGCAGCCACAGCCTTTTTTTCCCAAATTGCTTTTTTGTGATAAGCTGAATAAAGCCGAGACGCTGAAGCATATTTGCCCTTCTTTTTTCTGAAAATAGATAAATAAAAGGCAGAAAAGGGAACAGAAGGAGAAAAATGGAGAAACTAAGAGTGTTATATAAAATATATTTCATAGTAAGGTTTCTTGAGTTTCATAAACATTATTATAATCTCAATGAAGTTTCATGATGCCTAATAGCTGATCTGACTCCGTTAATCATGCTTACATTACCAAAACAGAAATATTTAATAAAATAGGACTCTTTTAACTGCAATAACCTGAAAATCTCCTTTTCAGAAAAACCTTTTTTCCAAAGCTCAATTATGCTGCCGTAAAGGTTTTCTAAAAAATCCAATTTTGCACAGATATGATTTTTTCCGTTTTTCTGTTTTGGGTTATGAGAACAAAGCAAGATATCAAAATCAAGAAGTGCTAACTTTCTTAAAGAGTCGATCTGAAGCCCTATATTTTCATCTGATCTAAAAAACTTTATCTTATCGCCAAGATAAATATCTCCTGAAAAGAGAATTCCTTCGTCAGGTAAAAAAAATACAGTGTGATCTTTTGAGTGTCCAGGCGTATGAACTGGAAACATTTTACCAATTTCTGTTTCAATAGTCTCTGTAAAATCCTCTAATTCAAGCGGGGTTGTTTTACCCCATACATATTTTTGATAGGGTAAAATAGAATAACTTGTTTTTAATTTCTCCCTACTCAAACGGTGACCTAATACATCAGAGGCAAGCAAAATCTGAATTGCTGCTGCATTTCCTGAATGATCCTCATGGTGGTGGGTGAGAAAAATCTGTTTGACTCGGTTTTCACGTGCAATAGTTAAAACCTCTTTTCTCATATTAGATTGAGCTGTATCGATCATAGTATGATCAAACAGATAGAAATATACAGTCATTAAAGGAGGACCTGCAATAGACCACCCTAATTGAAAACCTCTAATACCTCTATCAAATTTATACTCTTTGCAAAAACGCATATTTTATCCTTAGAATATAGAAATTGATCATAGTAAATATTACTTTTATTTTACGTTCTGACCGCTCTCTGCTGATAGCTTTTTGCTGCTCTTCTTGTGATGTGGAACTCATATTTTACATTTTACTCCTTCTTAAATTCAAGTATTATTAATGTTGGTAATTTCTTGAGTTCATTGATATTTTTGTTTAAAGAATAGTCAATCCATTTGAATCGGTCAATTGTAAATTTGGCCTGATACCAAAAAGCAGGATTATTCAGAATTGATGCTGAAAATGAGTTAAAAGAGTTAGAGCGTTTACGAATTATTGCTGAGGAGAAAAAAAGCACTACTAAAAAATAAGTGTAATCAGTGGAGTCATGTTAATCGGTAATTGAGATAGTTGGTATTTTGAGATAAAAAGGATAAAGAGCCATGAGATTTTTCAACACAGCAGGACCGATAAATCCCGAAAAACATTATTGTCTGCCATTGCTTAAGCGTATTAAATTAGAGGATATAGAATCGCTTATTGATCAGGAGAAATATTTTGTTCTCCACGCACCCCGCCAGACTGGAAAAACCTCCTGTATGCTTGCACTTATGCACCATCTTAATAAAGAGGGCAGATATGCCTGTTTATATGTCAATATTGAGGCGGCACAAGGGGCAAGGGAGAATGTAAGACGTGGTATAAAAGCAATCTTAAGTGCAACTGCATCACGAGCAATAACCCATCTTCAAGACACTTTTTTAGATGAAAATTTTAACGATATTTTGGACAAAACAGGCGAAGATAACGCCTTAAATCAAGCTCTTGCACAGCTATCTATACATCTTTCAAAGCCTTTAGTTCTTTTAATTGATGAGATAGATTCTTTAATCGGAGATACATTGATTTCTGTTTTACGCCAAATCCGCAGCGGTTATGATAAAAGACCAGAGGAGTTTCCGCAATCAATAGTTCTTTGCGGAGTTCGTGATATTCGAGATTATAGGATTCATTCATCACGCGAAAAAGAGATAATCACTGGTGGCAGTGCTTTTAATATCAAAGCTGAGTCTCTGCGAATAGGAGATTTTCTATTTGATGAGGTTCAAGAGCTTCTGATGCAGCACACAATAGAAACTGGTCAAACGTTTATACCAGATGCAATAGAGGAGATATGGAGTCTTACGAATGGTCAGCCGTGGTTAGTCAATGCTCTTGCTTATGAAACCTGTTTTAAATTCAAGGAAAACCTTGATAGGAGGCGAACCATAACATTGGATATGGTAAAAAAGGCTAAAGAGAATCTGATTATTAGAAGAGAGACACATCTGGATCATTTGGCAGATAAGTTAAGAGAGGAGCGTGTAAGAAAGGTAATCGAGCCGATTATAATGGGTGAAATGCTCACATCTGGTATTCCAGAAGATGATGTCCAATACTTGACAGATTTAGGACTTATTAGGCGTAAACCTTCTATTATGATAAGCAATCCAATATACATGGAGATAATTCCACGAATGCTGACGTCAACAACCCAAGATTCTATTTCGCACAAAGCTGCATGGTATATAAATAAAGATGGAACTCTTGATATGGATAAACTCTTATCAGCTTTTCAGCAGTTTTTCCGTGAGCATTCTGAACATTGGGTTGAGAGATTTGATTATAAAGAAGCTGGACCACAACTTCTGATGCAGGCATTTTTACAGAGAGTTATAAATTCTGGCGGACAAATTGAGCGTGAATACGGACTTGGAAAAATGAGAACGGACCTGCTTGTAATATGGAGATATGGAAAAAACAACTCTTCAGAAATGAAAATCCAAAAAAGTGTAATAGAGCTGAAACTTTTATACAAATCATTAGAGCAAACCATAAAAGCGGGAGTCTGCCAAACACTCGAGTATATGGACAGATGTGGAAGCAATGAGGGGCATCTTGTAATATTTGACAGGACAAACGGCAAATCATGGGAAGAGAAGATTTTCAGAAGAGAAGAAAAGGGAGATAGTTTTAAAGAGAATTTATCCAAAAACAAAAAGGTGGTTGTGTGGGGGATGTAAGCCAGAACATAAACTGTAGTAGTTCATACTTGATCTGACAAATACCGATTTTGACAAGGTGTCTGTCAGATTAAATACTGGCTATTTTACCTTATTGCACTTGATTTATTAATCCATGATTCAGATAAAAATCTTGATATGGTTTAAGCTTTCCATCTTGCATAATACCTATTAAATGCAAAATATCACTCACTACTTAAAAGATAGATAAATGCCATGCACAAAAATAGAATATTTGCAGACCATGCACTTATAAAAGGGGGCAACATTCGGGCATAGCCAAGAGATGTAGAAAACCCATACACAATCCAGTAAAAAAAAGAGGCTATTATCCCAATCGTAATACCAAAAGCAAGGTTTTCCTTAACAAAGCGTCTCATACCTGCTGCTGCTCCAATAATTGCCATTATAACGCATATAAATGGAAATGCTGTTTTACCAAATAGATCAACCCTGTACGTAGTTGCATCATACCCTTCATTTTCAACCTTTCTGATATGGGCGGATAACTCTTTAAAATCCATCTCCTCAGCCTTTTTGGCAACTGCTTTTAGATCATCAAGATTTAAATCAATCTCAATCTCTTGCTGCTCGTACTCTTTTATAACAGAGTCTTGAGCTGTATTATCAAAGGTCTGTTCTAAAACTTGGTAAAGTATCCACCTGCTATTTTTAGGTTGTGAAGTTGTTATAATATCTCCTCTATTCTGAGAATTTTTATTGTCAAAAGCCTCTTTCTCTTGAAGTTCTCCTGTTTCAGCATCAACTCTTTTAGAAATCTTAAAGTTTTCATCTAAAGAGGTTATTGTTATGCCCGAAATTGTCTTATCTATTGGATTAAAATATCTAAAATTGTAGATAATCCCATCCCCTTTTATCCAGATATTTTCTCTGACCGCATAAATATTCCTGTTTTTCTTTATAACAGAATATTTTATGTGATTTGCCTTAGACATAGTTAGAGGTACCACGGTTTCACCTAAGAAAAACATAAGCAATCCAAGTGATATTCCAGTGATAACAGCGGGTAGAACCATATAGTATGTGCTTATTCCACTCGCCTTTATGGCAAGAAGCTCATTATTTCTGTTCATAAGACCAAAAACGGTCACTACAGCTAATACAGTTCCAGCAGGGGTGAGTTGGACAAACATGAATGGCGTTTTAAGTAGTACATATCCCAAAGCATAAATAAGGGATATATCTGATTTGAGGAATTTGTCTAAATTGGTAAGGTAATCTACAGATATGAAAATTGATATTACAATTGTCTGGATTATGAAAAAGAATCTTGTAAACTCTTTAAACCAATATTGAGTAAGAATAGACATGTTACTTAGTTGTTAAGATACTAATTGATTTGGAGCAAAATGGTAAAATAGTAGTTCTCTCATGTAAAGTTCTTGAAAACATATAGATTGCAACACCTCCCACAACTATATTAGGTATCCAGATTCCAACAGGTGAATAGCCTCTAATCTCTCCCGCAGACCTTACAGCAGCAAGAAGAAGATAATAAAATAGCGAAAAACTTAAAGCCAACCCAAAACCAGATGTTCTCCTTGAAGAGGGACCAGAGCTAATTCCAAGGGAAAGAGCAAGCAGAGCAAGAGAAATACATGAAAAGGGGATTGCAAACTTTTCATGCAGCTCTATTTTAGCAGAACGAACCTCCTTTGGTTCACCTTTTCCGCTTTTTATAAAATCTAAAAGCTCATAAAGATACATCTCATCGTAATCTTTCCCCTGTTTTTCCATCTCTTTTTGACCAAAATTGGTGTCAAAGTTTATGTCATAGGTGTCAAAACTCACAGCATTGACAGAACGATTTTTAATATCTACCTGATTAATTGCTCCACCAAAGAGGCGAAAGGTGTAACTATAACCAGCGTCATCAGAGATAAGGAGACCTTTTGAGGCAACCGTAATGTTCACAGAGTCAGGATTTCTGCTATCTTCTATAAATATGTCTGAAAACTCTGATGTTTGTATATCTATTGATGTAACGTAAATCATCACGTTTTCAAAGGTGTTGTTAAATTGACGCTCTTTTAATGCAAGATTAAGTGTTGATTTTGCAAGCTCTACCCCTTTTATTGCAAATGCAAATTTACCCCAAGGCACAGCCCATATTGTAATAGACAAACTAAGAGCTGTTGCAATAATAGAAAAAGCTATAACAGGATAGAGAAGCTGAAATAAGCTAATTCCGCTTCCTTTAAGGGCAATAATCTCATTGTCATTTGACATCCGCATTGCTGTAAGAAGCACAGCTATCATAGCTGACATAGGAATTGTAAACTCCATAAAACGAGGAACTGTATAAATAAGCAGCATAACAAGAGATGTTACCCCAGTGTTGTAGTTGACAACCATATTGGTGATTTCAGGAATACGTGTCATCAAAAATATGAATGTCAAAAAGGTAAGTGATACCCCAAAAGGGGTAAGAAGCTCCTTGAAAATATATCTACTTAATATAGATGGCATTTTAAACAGCTCAAATATATACTCATGAATAACATAATCTTATCAGACCTTTTCAGATAAACTATTTTTATAGTTTTGAAATGAGGCAAGTTTTATTACATCAATATCTCCAAGCGTAATCATCAATCCATCCCTCTTTTTGCCAGCAAGTTTAAACCAGTTCTCAAGCTCTTTAGCAAGTATCTCTTCACCAACCTGTTTTTTTCCATTCTTACCAGCAATATTGTTGTCCATATATCCGGAATTTATAAATGTCCATACCCCATTCTTTTTTCCTACCACCCCTGTATGACCACGAGTTCTTGTTGAAAAGGATAGTATCTGCCCCTCTTTAAGAACGTTCTCCATCTCATTCATGGCAGATTTTGCTTGATATATTGGATTATTCACACTTAATACTCTTTTGTTATATACACTTTGGCCAGTTGCTTGAACAAGTCCTTCTCCTGTGAGATAGTGATTTTCACGGAGTCCTTCACCAACTGCCTTATCGATAAGATGCTTTCCAAGTCCATCTCTACCACTATACTTTACCCCCATATTTTTCAGTCCATTTACTACAAGTTCATAGCAGTCAATTTTGCTATAATCTTTACCCATAAATTCACGAACTGCTTCATGAAGACCAACTTTAGACTTTCTCGATTCTTCTGAAGACTTACTATGAGGCTCAACATTACCAATAGAATACATAGTTTCAGATTTATAGGAAGAACTTACAGAGTAAGGGTTAACAGAATTGGACAAAGCGGGCACTGAGCTGGAAAACCCAGATTCTGACTTATAAAATGTGGATTTAGATTTATAATGGGAAGGAGCTGTTAAATCTTTTCTATTATCATTATCCTTTTTCCCCCAAACTATTTCAGATGTGGCTTTATCTAAAAATATATCTGTACCAGCAGGAATATTTTTAAAAGGTTTAGATGAGTTCACATCTTTTTCCAACATTTCCCAGCAATGTTTCTTATATTTTGTATTATAAAGAAGTTCAGAAACAGTTGGTGTATCATCTGAAAGTGTGCCAATGTGAACTTTTTTAGAGCCGCTGCTATCTACTTTATAATTAGAACTACTAACTAAATCAGATGAGCGTGTAGCTTTTTGAAGCTCTATACCATCTAAACCATTTACCTTAGCTACGGGCTTAGTAGTATCAACCGATGAGTTCTTATAAAGTATAGATTTAAAACTTCTATGGTCTGCATCAACTTTTTGTTCTGCCACCTTTGTTTCAAGATGGCGTTCTGGAGCATAATTTCTTTTGTCAAATGAATCTACAAGCATGATTACCTCCGTTTTACACAGATATTGATTCAGGAATATATATCCTCTATGCTTTCAATCCTGAATTTAACCTATGCAAAGAATATGCCTTGTAAACTATTTTGCTCCAGCGGCTTTTGCAAACCTTGTATCAACAAATTTTTCAAGATCAATTAGGCTTGTCATTATCTTCATCTCGTCCATCATATACCTTTGAATTATATCAAGGTCTTCAAGAACTGGAAAAAGTTCGCTTGTGGTGATACGATCTGGCGGTGAAGTTAGCACTTTTCTGATTACCTCTACATTCTGAGATAAAAATTTGCCTCCAATAATAGCAGCAGGATCAGGTTGCGCATCAATCGCTTTTCCTGATCTCACAAAACTATTTGTAAGCTCTTGAACAGCGTCAGGATACTTTTCAATAATATCATCTCGCATTACAAATACGCAGCATGGATGACCTTGCCACAAATCTTTGGAAAGATAGAACTCCTCTCCAAGTCCTGAGGCAATAACTTGAGAGCCGATAGGTTCAGCAACAATAAAGCCTCCAATCTCACCATCTTCATCCAACTCAAGAGCTTCAGGCATTTGAAATGGAGCAACAACTTCAAGAGGTACATCTATATTTTTTTCAACAGTTCTACCGGGTTTAAGTCCTTTTTCTGAAAGAAGCCTGTGAAATAGCATATTATGAATTGACAACTGATATGGAATAAGAACCGTTTTACCAGCAAAATCTTCTATCTTTTCAATATGTGCTCGTTTACTCTTTACAAGAATACTGCCATTTCTGTGTGTAAGCAGCAGAAGTTTGATACTAACTCCAGACTTAAAGAGATCCATTGCTGTGGGTGCAAGTATAAAAGCACCATCAATAGCTTTTACGCTCAAAGCATCTGCAACTTCATTCCAACCATTTTTTAAAACGGTCTGCATTGTGCAGTGCTCAAACTTTTCTGCACCTTTTTTAAGTTTTAAATCAGTAACTCCAAGAATCAAATGATCGGTAATTGATAGATGACCAATTTTTAACGTTGGTTTGTCCGCCATTATACTCTCCTTATATCAATCAAGCAGTTATTTTGCATGAGCTGTTATTTAATTAGTTTCCAATGACAACGCAACTTGTGGATACTATGAAAAACACTATAAGATATGCCACTTTACCATGTCAATAAGAATTACCCGTGATACAAATTAGGAATAGAGTGTAAAGCCATATATTCAGCAAACAACAGATCGTCTTGTGTAGTTATCTTTATATTTCTCTCTGAACCTTGAGTCATAAAAACTTTATACCCAATCTTTTCAACAAGAGAGGCATCATCAGTTGCTGATAAACCCGAAGAGATAGCATTTGCATGTGCTTTCATAATAAGTTCCAGCTCAAATACCTGCGGTGTCTGCACTTTATAGAGATTTTGCCTGTCAACAACCTCCTCTACAAATCCCTCTTTATCCTTTCTCTTCAATGTGTCAAAAATAGGTACAACAGGTATGCAAGCTCCATACTCTATGGCACCTTTAATACATCGAGTTATGATATCATGATCAATAAATGGGCGGACACCATCATGTATTAAGACAATATGTGGCAATTGATCTGTTTGATTCATAATATCTAAACTTATAATCTCTTTGACCTTTTTTAATCCATTCATAACAGATTGTTGCCGCTCTATTCCACCTGATATAATACTAATTGTTTTTTCAAAACTGTAAGGCAAAATTACCTTTTCAAGACAGTAAGAGATGTCATCTTCAGGAACTACAAGAACTATATGGCTAATTGAGTTAAGCGTGCTCAATTGCCTGATCGTATGAGTAAGAATAGGTTCTCCTGCAATCTCAATATACTGCTTACGGATTTGAGATTGCATTCTAAGCCCTCTGCCTCCAGCCACAATAACTGCATATATTTTACATTCGTTTTTATAGTTTTTTATGGATTGGGACATAAATATTACAAAAAACTCACTGAAATCATGGAAGAATTTATCATTAACAAAAATAAAAAGGGCATGTAGATAGATGCCCTTAAGATATACTCTGTAGATATTTATTTAATTAAAACAGCTTGTTTTAGCATCATAAAACTTTGCTTATCTTAAATATGAAAGCTCTTTTGGAAGAGGCACCCCTTTTCCCATAGAGTCCTCTGCATAATTTACACTTGCAAGAATCTTCAAATCATCAAGTGCCCTTGTATCTCCCTCAAAGACTACCAACTCTATCTCATCCTTTTTTATCTTTCCACCTGCCCACTGCAAATCAAGTACGCTTGAGGCATCAAAGCGATCATTGCCAAGAACCATCTCAACTTCTCCGCCATAATGCTGGACAATCTTGGCAACCAAAAGGCTCGGTCTATTATGAAATCCTCTCTCCTTAGGTATTCCAACAGTTATAGATGAGCGTTCAATATTCTCATTTAATATCTCTACAGCAAGACGTTGTCCAGAGGATAAAAACTGCCATGCGTAAAAGAGGCAGTAGTTGACACACCTATCAAGAAGCACATCAGGATCAATTAGTTCTGTTAGATATTCACTTACCTGCTTATAAACATCTTTATAATCAATATCTAAAAGGTGACGCTCATAAAAATGGAGTAATCTGCCCATAACCTGCAAAAGGTGAAATGCAACAGAAAAATGACTTCTAAGCTGTTTAAGTTTCCTATTTCCATGAAAAAAACCGCCATGAATAACATAAGAGTCGAATGATGATTGGAGGTTATGCAAAAGCATCTCAAAACGTCTAATACCAACTTCATTTACTTTTAAAGGTACAAGTTCTCTTATCTGCTCACTTGTATAACGCTCATAAAAAGAGAGCGGTTCAAAAGCCTTAATAAGCTCAAGAAACTCGGTTGCAATAATTGTAAGATTCTTCCTCTGCTCTTTTCTATTATCAAGATCATCTATATTGTGTTCAAGCTGTTCAGGAGTTGCAATATCTGGAAAAAATTCAGGAGAGTATCCACTTGCTGGAATCTTTATACCAAGACTTCTTGCCTCTTCAATGATAATAGGTGCGGCAAGCTCAAGCGATCCTTGAATCATCATAAGGGTATCGCGAGACTCATCTGCAAAAACAGTATCCTTATTCTCAAGTTGATAAAAACCGATGCGGTTAAATATATGTTTTTGCGAATAGCCTGCTAAAGAGAGATATCTTACAGCAGCACTTAACTCCCTATAAAAAATCCATGTTCGATTATTCTTTGCACCATGAAAGTCAAGAAAGTCCTCAAGAAGGTGTGATGCACTTATAAGTTTTGAATAGACCTTTTTATTCAAAAGATATGGTTCATCCTTAGTATTTAAGATATATAAAATACATTTTAAATACTCAAACGAGAAGTGATCAGCCTTTCCCTTAAATGATATATCACATGAAAGATTCATGGTATTTTCTTACATCATATCCTTTTCGGTCTCTTTAACTGCATCGTCAATTCTGGCTGCAAGATCTGCCGGAAGTCCTTCTATTTCAACATTCAAAAATCCTCTTACAATTGTGGATATTGCCTCCTGCTCATCCACCCCTCTTGCCATAAGATACTCAATCTCTCGCTTATCGATCTTTCCAACCGCAGCTTCATGGGACATTTCAACCCCGGGAGTATGACCCGATAGCTCTGGTATAGCATGGAGCAGCCCATCTTTTAAAATAAGTCCTTTACACTCAAGATGCCCTTTAACGCCAGGCTCTTTTCCCATAAGATGTCCTCTTGAGATAATTGTGCCACCTGCCACAATAGCTCTTGATATTATTTCAGCTCTTGCACCCGTACCATTGAGTTCCACTATGGAACCCATATCCATATATGTCCCTTTACCAGCAACAAGGATACTATTAATTCTTGCGGTAGCATTTTTTTCTAAAATTGTAACTGGATTTGCAACTATTGAGCCAACTGGCTTAAGAGAGATATAGTTTGATATATATACGCCGCCCTCTTCAACATGAACCGCTGTTTTTGGTCTTACATAGACATTTTCACCCCAGTCATGGATCATCGTGTATTTAAGAGTTGCGCCCTTTTTAACGTAAAACTCGGACAAACCTATATGAAGTCCTGATTTAAGGTGATCTGAAGTTGAGCAACCAGCAATAATATGAAGTTCAGAATCCTCTTCAACAATAACAATGTTGTGAACTTTTTGGGAAAACTTCTCTTTTGCAATATGCAAACAGGTCTGAAGAGGCTTTTTTACCCTTACCCCCTTTTGGGTATGGATAAAGAAACCTTGATCAGGATTAACTTTCACGGCTTTTGTTATATCATCTTTGTCAGGAGAGATAAGTTTCCACAAATATTGCCCAAGCCACTCATGCTTTTGAAGTGATTTGGCAATTCCACTTATCTCAACTCCTTCAATACTTTTACTACAATGAATAATAGAGCTATCTTTTTGTATAAATGTCCCTGCTCTTAATGAGCTATCAGTATCAATTCCTACTCTTACAAACTCTTTTGCATCTTTTTGTTCAATAGCTTCAAGATTTTCTATATAATCGTGCTCTTCTGCTAAATCTATATAATCTGATAAACTGACCTCTTTTAACATTCCTAAATCCTGTGTTTAACATATTGATGTGTTTAATATATTGAATTGAAGTTTATACAATAGATATCTTAAATCAATTATACTATCTCAACTTTCCTCCACTTAGAGTATCCCTTAGACAGCACAACCAACGCAATCTTCATACCCATACTCTCTGATCCACTTTAATATTTCTCGTGCATTGCGAGAACAACGTAATTGACCTTTATAAAGCACTTGCCCCCTATCAGCAGTGATATAATCTAAAATATGTCCTGTATGGGTAATAACCAAAGCTGATTTTGGAGTAGATGATGTGATAGGGCTATGACATAGTGATGGTCTTTTTATACCTCTATTTAGCAAATTATTTATACTCTCACCAAGCAGGGCTATAGACTCAAGATCAACGCCAGATTCTGGTTCATCTAACAGGAGCAGATCAGGTTGTTGAGCAGATAACTGAAGAAGCTCTGACCGTTTAATCTCTCCACCAGACAAATTATGGTTAACATCTCTCTCTATAAATTCATCAAATCGCAACTTTTTTGACAAGCCATCTATATCTACTGCCTTTTTACCCGCACATATCTCAACCATCTTTCTTGTAGATAATCCATTTATTGTTGGAGGTCGTTGGAAAAGAACCCCTATTCCAAGCCTTGCTCTTTCATGTATTGGCATGTAAGTGATATCTTCACCCTTAAAGGTGATCTTTCCTCTTGTAACCTTGTATCCTGAAAATCCCATGATTGTCATCATAAGAGAAGTTTTTCCAGAGCCGTTTGGTCCAAAAAGAATATGGGTCTCTCCGTGAGGAACATGAAGATTGACATTTTGAAGAATCTCTTTGTCGCCCACTTCCACCTTAAGTTCTTCTATTATAAGCATTTTATTTGGAATCCCTCTATTGTCTAACTTTTTTAGTCTCTATTGATATCTATCAATACTTAAAACTGTTATTGAGATACGGTGAAAGTAGGTTGTAAGCCGAATTCTGTTCTCTTATCAAGTTACCTTAAATTAAGAGTAGCGATCATTCATCTAAGGATGTACGTTGCCGCACACCTCATGCGACCTACCCGGAGGCTTCAGGCGGGCAGCCCTCAAACGCCTCCCTATTTGGTCTTGCACCGAACGGGGTTTACCAAGCTTTTTCAGTCACCTGAAAAACTGGTGCGCTCTTACCGCACCGTTTCACCCTTACCAGCCAAAGCTGGCGGTCTGCTCTCTGTTGCACTTTCCTTCACGTCACCGCGACTCCACGTTATGGAGCGTCCTGCCCTATGGTGTTCGGACTTTCCTCAGGATTGTTAAAATCCCGCGACCGCTTAACCTACTTTCACCGTATATGTTTACTACTATACTAAAAAGTTATCAAAGTTAGTAAACTAAAAATTACTCTGATAACGACTCAACATGATATAAAATTTTATTACAGTGAGGACACTGAATAAGTAGCTTACATCGCCTCACTTCAATGTAGAGTTGAGGCGGAATGTTCATAAAACATCCACGACAAACTTCATCCCTTACTTCAACTACAGCAAGCCCTCCACTCATTTGAGATACCTCATTAAATCTACTTAAAAGCTGTGGATTAAGAGTCTGAGCGATCTTTTCTCTCTTTTGTCTATGCTTTTCAAGACGCTCTCGATCTGATTGGCTTTTACGGTCAATATCTTCTTGTTGAGAACGAATCTGCTGTGTCAACTGAGCGAACATCTCTTGTTGCTCTTTTAGCTCTCTCTGCTTTAGCTCTTTTTCATCAAGATTTTTTAGATATAAGTTCTCAAGAGTATCTCGCCGCTTTTTATTATTATCTATCTCTCTTAAAAGTAAAGCGTAGTCTTTACTATTGACTTTTTTTAAATTTGCACTGCTCTTTTCAATACGCTCATCATTTAGCTTTAACTCCTGCTCAGAATCGATACAGGCTCTACTTATCATTTCAAGCTCGCTATTAAGCCTACCAAGTGATTTTTCAAAGTCAGTCAGTTGTAATTCTAATAGAGCTTTCTCCTTTTCAACACCCTTAAGATACGACTCAATCTCTACTGTATCTGTCTCTGCTCTCTGGAGTTGGACAAGAGTATCAATCTCTACCTTTGTTATATCAATCATTTAAGATTCCCCTGTGAAAGTCTCAATTTATAACGTTGTGTATCTTAAAGATACGCAACGCAGAATAAAAATATCACGCTAAAGTGATAAATGGATCTGAATCTGCGTAAAACCCTTCAATCTCCAGATTCATACTCTTTTCAATAGAGATATTTTTAAGTTTATTACATAAAAGTTCTACTACAATACGCTCTGACGCAAAATGTCCAACATCAATTAATCCCACTTTTGCCTCTTCAAATTCTCTTGCTTCATGATATTTTATATCACCGGTAATATAAGCATCAACCCCTGATTTAAAAACATCTTTAAGCAGAGAACCACCACTTCCTGTACAGATAGCAACTCGTTTTATAGGGAGTTCAGGATATCCTGCCATCCTAATAGTTTGAAGGTTCAATCTTTTTTTAATGTAAAAAGCAAACTCTTTTAAAGATAAAATTTGGTCAAGCTCTCCTATACGCCCAATACCATCCATATTGTGCATATCATTTATTCTATATGATGGAATAAGAGTGCTAATATTTTTTAAACCCACAATATTGGCAAAATGGTCATTCAATCCACCATAAACCTTATCTAAATTTGTATGAGCAGAGATGATAGAGATTTTATGTTTTGCCGCACTTTCAATAACAGAGCCAGGCATCATGGAGAAGTCAATACTTTTAGGAGGGCGGAGCATAAGAGGGTGGTGACTAACCACAAGATCAACGTTGGAGGCAACAGCATGATCCATAACATCCATAGAGATATCAAGAGCAACAAGAATCTTTTTAACTAAACATAAAAGATTACCAGCTTGAAGTCCACAGTTATCCCACTCTTCTGCAAGTTTAAACGGTGCTATTTCATCTATTATGAAAAAAATATCTTTAACGGTTGTATCCATTAAACTCCTTGTAGCATAGAACTAAATAATACCTCTATTAAGTAGAGAAAACAGAGCAAGTAATAAAAGTAGGAGGGTAAGTTTTTTCCCATATTTTTATAAAAATCTATGAAATTTTTATGCCCTAAAGGCTTATATTTTAAATAAAAAAAGCGTGGTAATAATTACCACGCTTTTATCAATATACTATATAACTCTTATTTTATATTCTTCTATTTTACATTGCCAATGTTTCACTGCTTCCTGACTTGTTTTTTTATGAAAGATGATAAGAGGTGTTCTGGTGGGCCCACCTGGATTCGAACCAGGGACCGACCGGTTATGAGCCGGTGGCTCTACCAAACTGAGCTATAGGCCCCCTTAGTCAATCATCAAAAGAACGTGGCAAGTATATATTTTTTCGTTGCAATGTCAAGCCCAAAATTCCACTAATAGAACTAAATCTCAATAAAACTCTTCAGCTTTTTACTACGAGTGGGATGTCTCAACTTTCTTAAAGCCTTTGCCTCAATCTGTCTTATTCGCTCACGTGTTACAGTGAAATCTTTACCAACCTCTTCAAGTGTGTGATCAGCCTTCTCTCCTATACCAAAACGCATCCTTAACACCTTCTCTTCTCTTGGAGTTAAGGTAGCAAGAACCTTTCTGGTCTGCTCCGCAAGATTTAAATTAATTGCTGCATCAGATGGTAAACAGAACTTTTTATCTTCAATAAAATCACCTAAATGGCTATCTTCTTCCTCTCCAATTGGGGTCTCAAGAGAGATCGGCTCTCTTGCAATCTTTAGTACACGCCTAACCTTATCAAGAGATATCTCCATCTTTTCAGCAATCTCCTCAGGTGATGGCTCTTTTCCCATCTCTTGAACCAAATATCTTGAAGTACGAATCAATTTGTTGATAGTCTCAATCATGTGAACAGGAATTCTAATAGTTCTTGCCTGATCTGCAATAGCTCTTGTTATTGCCTGTCTTATCCACCATGTAGCATAGGTACTGAATTTATAACCCCTTCTGTACTCAAACTTATCCACAGCCTTCATCAGACCAATGTTGCCCTCTTGAATAAGATCGAGGAACTGAAGTCCACGATTAGTATATTTTTTTGCAATACTTACAACTAAACGAAGATTTGCCCTTACAAGTTCACTTTTAGCATCTTTTGCTTGCATTCTACCGCGATCAATACCTTTGACAATCTTCTTAAGTGAGGAGATATCACCTTTTATTACATCTTTCTTTTTCTCAATCTGTTCAACAATACTTGTAAGATCAGAACAGAGAAGACGTGCCCGCTGCTCATTTATTTCTGAATGTTTAGTAGCCCAAGCTACAAACATATCTGGATTAGCAAGTTCAAGAGCTAAATCATCTTTCCTTACCTTAAAGGTTGCAGCACACCTTTTTAAAAGGTTATCCATAACATCAAACCACTTGATATTATTTCTTATCTCCTTTTCTATCTCATCTATGATACTGTTCTCAATACGCCATACTTTTAAAAGTTCATATATCTCTTCATTATTGGTCTTTATATCATTTTTCAACTTACGAACATAAGTTGCATCAAGATCAGGATGAGAAATTTGTTCTCTTTTCTCCAGATTTTTCCTATGAACCGCACGTATATCAGACAAAGTTTTTAATACTTTTTCTCTTTTTTCAGACTCATCTACAGCTCCATCACCCTCATCTACATCTCTTAAAAACTGCTTAAGAGGCATTCTCTTTGATTCGATCCTCTCCCCACGTAAAAGAAGAGCATTAACGGCAAGAGGACTTGCCAACATTGACTTTAATATCTCATGTTCACCAACTTCAATCTTTTTAGCAATCTCTATTTCACCTTCTCGACTCAATAGTGTAACCATTCCCATCTCACGTAGATACATTTTAACAGGGTCTGTCACTGTACCAAACTCCATGTCATCAGCGGCTTTAGCTGGAAAGTGACTACCTCTTTTTACCTTTCTAACGGTCTCATCTTTATCGCCCCATCTATCCATATCAGAGTGATCGCTTGGCATTGATTCGTCATCAGAGATATTATGCTTCCTTCCGTCACCTTCCTCTCTTTGGTATAGCTCCTTCAATGGGTTATACAACTCTTTTGGAACTTTATGTTGTTCTTTTGGTTTAGTACGATCGTTTGCACTCTTAACTTGTTGATTAGCAGGTTTAAATGGATCATTTACAGATTTCCCAATTTTTTGAACTATTTTGGTTGATCCATTTGAGGTTTTGCAAGAGTCAGTTGCTAACTCTTGTTCATCTACAGCCTTATCTTTCTGTTTCTGATCAGCAGATTGTCTATTTTTACTCTTTACTTTATCGTTATCCATATCGACAAGTGTGATACCCAGATTATTAAAACTCATCAGGATATTATCAATTTGATCAGAAGATTTAACATTATCAGGAATCACCTCATTAATTTCGGCATAAGAGAGAAATCCTTCTCTCTTTCCCTTTTGGATCAAATCCTCCATTTTTTTCCTTAAAGCCCCACTATCTCTGGATTCAACCGAGTCTGTTGCCATAAAAAATGCCTCCCAAAGGCTCTTGATTAGTTATCATAACCTCGTAATTGCCTGATCTCAATCTGCCTCTGTCTAAGAAGCTCCAAAGTGAGATCTGTACCACTGTCCTGTTCTACTGCTACACCCTGCTCTATATCTATATTATTTAACACTTCTATCTTTTTTGTTCTACTATTCTGCTCAATTTTACGAATCTCGTGGATCAAAGTACTTTCACTTCGCTTTCTCACATGAATTATCCGCTTAATAAGAGATATAGACTTTGAAACTATATCATCTTCTACATCTGCAAACTCCATCATTGCAAGAGAAGCTATTAACTCTCTTTCTGCCTCACTCTTAGCAGACGCCATAACATCTGCTGCAAAGCCTTTACTATTACTTCTTATATCTCCAATATTACAGGAGATTTCATTACTATAACGACCTCTATCTTTCAAATATTCGTGATTAAAACATGAGGCTGCAACATCAATAATCCTCATACCAACATCTCTGAGGTCTGATGAATAAAAAGAGTCAAGTACTCTCTCTCTTTTTACATCATCAACTATCTCAGGAAACTGGAGCATCATTGAGATTAACTGTTGCTCTCTTGGTATAAATGTCTCAAAACTATTAATACTTGCTCCCTTAACTTTATCAGCTATATATCTGTTATCTAAATATTGTCTATTGTCATGTAAATTTTTGATATTATGAGTTTTAGTATCTAAATTAGATGCCATAAAACCCTGTTTAACTTTTTCGATAACAGCACTTTCATCAATACCAAGACGGTATGCAACCTCTCTTATGTACAAAGAGCGTACCGTAGTATCTTGTATTGCTGCAATATAAGATTTAAGCTCTTCAAGAACCGCAACTTTGCCTTCAATTGAAAGCCCATGTTTTTTAATAGCCATCTTTGTAAGAAATTCAATTGCTGACATCGCATTCATTGCAACAGATTGAAATGCTTCCGGACCATACTCTATAACAAAAGAGTCTGGATCATAGCCATCTGGAAGGAGAATTATACGCAGCTCAACCCCTTCTTTAAAAAAGAGATCAATACTTCTTGATGCAGCACTGATACCAGCATTATCAGAATCAAAAACAACAGAGACCTTTGATGTACAACCTTTAAGCAGTCGAACATGATCTTCTGTCAATGCTGTTCCCAAAGTGGCTACACAATTTTTTATCCCTCTTTGGTATAGCGAAATAAAATCAAAATAGCCCTCAACAATATAGACCTCTCCTATTTGGCGACAGTATCTTTTTGCAGCGTGAAGACCATAAAGTATCTTTCTTTTACTGTAAATTGGTGTGTCTGGTGAGTTAAGATATTTAGGCATAGAGTCATCCATAACTCTTCCGCCAAAACCTGCCACCTGTACATTTACATCAAATATAGGAAACATAACTCTATTTCTAAAACGATCATAATATCCACTCTCTGTTTTTCTCTTAAGTACAAGCCCTGACTGTTCTGCTAAACTTTTAGACAACCTCATCTGTCTGAGCAAAGAGACAACGCCATCCCATCTATTAGGGGCATAACCAATACCTAACTCATCAACTATCTGCGGGGTAATTGCTCTTCTCTCTAAATAGCTTCTTGCCAAAGCAGCAGAAGAACTTTTTTTAAGCTGCTCTATATAATATTGTTGGACTCTATTATTTAACCTAAACAATCTCTCTTTTAACTCAAGTTTTTGCCTTTCCTGAGAACTTATGTCTCTAATCTCAAGAGCAACTCCATACCTTTTTGCAAGCAAATTTATAGCTTCAATAAAAGATATAGCGAGATGCTTCATCAGAAATGAGATAACATTTCCACCAGCACTACATCCAAAACAGTAAAACATCTGCTTTTGTGGGCTTACAGAGAAGGAGGGGGTTTTTTCAGAGTGAAAAGGGCAAAGACCAACATAGTTGCTTCCGGTTTTTCTTAAGGAAACAGAGTCAGATATTACCTCAATTATATCTGACGCATTCAATATCTCGGAAATTTTTTCTTCTGGAATAAACATGCAATTAAAGCTAACTCCCCAAATAGAAAAAATTCTAAAATACAAACCTTAATTTGGACATCTTAAGGCTCGAATTTAAAAGCTAAAAATTAACTACTGTCAAGTGGTTGTCAATGGAGTCAAAAGAAAATAGGGTGGGATCGCTTTACAAAATTCCTTTGCTTGAGAGAATACCTGTTCCAATCTGAGAGTCAATGGTACAAGCCACCTTTAACGCCCTTCCAAGAGCCTTAAAAATAGACTCTAAAATATGGTGTTCATTTTCACCATATAGAGCATTAATATGAAGATTC